>JADLBK010000213.1 GCA_020847755.1 Flavobacteriales bacterium
AGGGCGTTTCCTTCAGTCAATGGAATATTTACAGTTCCGTTGTTTGATGTCTGAATTAAAAATCTGTATTTGTTGTCTGTCATTTGTTTTATATCTCGTCTTTCTTAAAATTACGCCCAACGGTTCGCAGCTTGCCGCAGCGCCTTTTGTGCGTGGGATCTTTGGTGCGTTGGGAGGCGTTGCGGCAAGGTGCTGTTATGGGTCGGCGGCGTCTTCCGCATTTGGTCCCGCCCATTGCTGCAAGATAGTGGCTTGCTGTCAGTGGACAAGAGGGACTCAGAACCCGGCCCGGCTGTTCGCATTTGGGGCTTTGAAGGTTAGGCGCAGTGGACACCATTGCGCTCAGGCACTTGTTGGCAACTCGGGGCGATCGTGAATAGCGGTCGAAGGTCGGTCGGTAACTTGCAACGCTCGACGAAGAGCAATAGACATGAACGTACTCGACTCTTTTGCAGGTGCCGGAGGCTTTAGCTTAGGCTTCTCTATGCATCCTGACTATCACATCGTTGGCGGCATTGAACTGGACGCATGGGCGGCAGAGACGTTTGAGGCAAACCACCCTGGTACCCGAACACTCGTTGGACCGATTGAGAGCTTCAGCGATCGCAAGCTCAGGGCAGCCTTCACTGACCGACCGGACATTATCCTCGGCGGCCCCCCGTGTCAAGGATTCTCCATAGCCAACCGGAAAGCTGGTGATCCGAAAGACCCTCGGAATAGTCTCTTCCGTGAGTTTGTGCGCCTTGGTCGTGTCTTTGAGCCAGAGGTGATGGTCATGGAGAACGTGCCAAATCTTATCAAGGCCCGGACCCATGGTGGGGAGTTGGTTATAGACATCATACGACGAGAACTTGAGGGTCTGGGCTACCATGTCTACCACACAATTCTGAGTGCAACCGACTACGGTGTGCCACAGATAAGAAAACGCCTATTTGTGATTGCCTCAGAGCGGCCACTTGACAACCCTTTCCCGACACCAACGCACTATGTAGAAGGCCAACAGGCTGTAATAGGAGGAAGAGTGCTGCGCCGGTGTCCTACGCTATGGGATGCAATAAGTGACCTACCGGACATTGAGGCACGGGAAGGAGCGCCCGTCATGGAGTACACTATGCCTCCAGCCAACGACTTCCAAAGGGCGATGCGTGATGGCTCGGCACATGTCTACAACCACACCTCAATGAAGCACTCAGCGCGTATGGTAGAACGGTTTGCGTCAATGGCGTGGGGAGACTCAACAACCGATGTGCCTGCGCACTTGCGACCACAAAGGAGAAACGGTGGAGGCGAACTGTCGGATAAGGCATACGACCAGAATAACAGGCGCATGTCGGCCAACAAGCCGTGCCACACGATCGCCGCTTCGTTCTACGCCAACTTTGTTCATCCGTACAAACACCGGAACTTCACGCCACGCGAAGGAGCAAGAATCCAAACCTTCCCGGATACCTTCGTCTTCAAGGGTTTGCCAACTGTTGTAAGTCACAAGCTGTTGCAGCGCGAAGGAAGGCATGACGAGAAGCATCTTTGTCAATACAACCAGATTGGCAACGCCGTGCCGCCATACTTGGCACGAGCAGTTGCGAGCAACCTTTCAGAGCAACTAATTGAGCAAGTCGCAGATGTACGTGCATGGTGACAACATCTCTAAGAAGGAGACATCGGTTGACAAGTACCGCGACGAAGCCTCCAAGCGATACTTGGCAGAAATACGGCTGAAGTATGATGCATGGAAGGCGGCAAACACAGCGCTACAAGGACCATCCAAGGACATACAGTCCGGAGATAGCGAGATCATCGCCGAGCGCGTTCGACTCTTCAATGACTACAAGGAGTTCATTGAACAGCAACACTACGCTGAACACTTTGACTCACGATCGAACCTCCATTCTTCCGTGTTGGAAGAGTTCATCTACTACCTGTTCAGTGATCTGGTGAAGTCCTTCTCGCCGAGCGCTCTTGTGGGTAAGGCCCAAGCGTTCAAGGACATTTTCTTTCACGCATCCAACTACGCCGATATGGTGCGGAAGCCGAGCACCAAGATCGAGAAGAAAGACCATGACTTCGTGATCGGCATCAACGTTCATTCCAAGATGCACACTTCAGGGCATTCGGAAGAGGAGGTCGATGTGTTTCAAATACCAGCCGTCGCCATCGAGTGCAAGACGTATTTGGATAAGACGATGCTTGAAGGCTCATCCACTTCAGCAGAGCAACTACGCCACAAAAGCCCCAACGCGATGTATATCGTCGTCGCCGAATGGTTGAAGTTGACAGAGAACGTGAACCTTTCAAAGTACCGGGTGAACCAGATTTACGTGCTGCGCAAGCAGAAGAACACGGACCGGGAATACAGATACCTTGAAGGCTATCAGAAGAACCCCGTGTATCCCGAAGTTGTTGAGCACTTGTTCAACAGTGTTCGGCACCATCTAACTACGGACTGGGAAACAGGAACCGTGAACGGCCTTCAGCGCGGCTGGCTCCTTTAGTTAGAGGAATGAACTACATGCACCCACGCCACCGGATGTTACTCGACCTTCTCAAAGGACTGTGGTGGCTGGTGTCCGGGCAGTGGTGGCGCAACCGCCAACGCTGGCGCAAGACCTATGATTAGTCAGTCCTTTCCGGCGGAGCCGGTTCTTTCTCTTCAGCCCTCCGAAGTTCTCGGGTGGCATTGGCTGCCGCCCTTTTCTGGGTTCTCAGCCGGGCCGGGTTCTGTTGTATTTTTCAGAGCGAGGGCTTTGTGTTGGGCGTATTCGCCGCTGACCCATAACTAGTTATTGACGCATTGCGTCAATTTCTGGACTTTGGAGGAGCTGTCCTATTGCGTATATCCCACCGAACGGGAGGCTAAAGCGCAACTGGTAACCTCTACAGGTCCAGGTCATCGAGGGGGCTGCGGATCTTGCCAAGGGCCTTGGTGCTGACGTGGGTGTAGATCTCGGTGGTTTTACTTGAGCAGTGCCCTAACAGGGCCTGAATGTAGCGCAGGTCGGTCCCCTTCTCCAAGAGGTGGGTGGCGAAACTGTGCCGGAGGGTATGCACGGTGGCCGGCGTGGCGACACCGGCCTTCTCCCGAGCCCGATGGAAAATGACCTGGACACTGCGCGGAGAGTATGGGCCGCCATCGGGCCCCTCGAACAGATGGCGCTTCGGCTTGTAGGCGGCCAGATACTCCTCCAAGCTGGCCTGTGCCTTTCGGCTCAGCAGGGTGATGCGGTCCTTGTTGCCTTTGCCACCCCGAACGATCAACTGCCCGCGTTCCATGGCCAGGTCCTGCCGTTCGAGTCCGATAAGCTCACTAAGTCGCAGCCCGGCGGAGTAGATGAGCATGAGGATGCACCGGTGTTTCAGGTTGTCCACACTGCGCAAGAGCGAGACCACCTCTTCCTCGCTGAGCACGGAGGGCAGTTTCCGCTCCTTCCTCGGCCGCTCGATGAAGGTGACCCGCCGCGCATCGCCCACCACGTTCAAGTAGTAGTACCGGATGGCGTTCACCGCCTGGTTCAGGGTGCTGTTGCTCACCTTGCGCACGGTGGCCAGGTGATGCTGGAAGGCCTCGATGTCCTCCGTGCGGATGTCGTTCGGGTGCTTCTGCGGGAAGTGCACGAAGAGTTGCTTCACGGCGCTCTGGTACACCAGGATGCTGCGTGGACTGTAGCGGGCGACCTCCAGTTTGCGCCGCATGGTGGCCAGCGCATCCGCTTGAACAGCGGACAGCACGGGCGCTGGGTTCGTTGGGCGTGCTGTGGCCGGTGCGGTGGCCGGGTGCTTCGCTCCGCCTTCCACATGGGCCTTTGGTGCGGGCGGTGTCGCCGATCGGGCGGGTGCGGCGGTTCCACTGTTCTTCCGCAAGCCGTTCATGTCCACCCAGGCCCTGCCCTTGAATGCCCCGAAAATGGCCTTGATGTGCTCCGGCGCGTTGGGCGTGTACCAGCAGCGGTGGGTCCTGCTCCACCGGGCGCCGGCGTGCTTGGCGGCGGCGATCAGTTCAGCGTCGTAGGGAAAGTGCAGCGCGATGCAGCGCCGGGCGTGGTGAACCAGGTGCTCCAGCTGCACTGCGCGATCGATGGCCTTTTCGTCCATGGCGGAAAGGCAAGATAACGGCGCACGGGACTCCTCCGTGGTCGCGCCAGGGTGCGGAACGAAGCCGCCGGGCGGGTGTCCTTGCCCCGTGCCCTACCGCTTGCTGCGGTCCACCTCCTTCACCAGCTTGCCGCGCTCGTAGTGCAGTTCGCGGTAGATCTGGCCGTCGGGGCTGTAGTCGTAGTGGATGCCGTGCTCCAGGCCGTTCTCCCAGCTCTCCAGGTACTTCCTGGTGCCGCTCTCGTAGTAGTAGGTCCACTGGCCGTGCTCCACGCCCTTGAGGAAGTGGCCGGTGTATTCCAGCTGGCCGTTGGGGTAGTACACCTTCTCCATCACCTTCTCGGCCTCCTCGCCCTTGCCCTTCATGAAGATGACCACCTCGGGCTTGCCGTTGGGGTGGGTGGAGGCCACGAACTTGTGGGTGCCACAGGCGGCCAGCAGGGTGGCCAGGAGGAGGAGGGGGAGTGCCCGCTTCATGCTCCGGCGAAAGTAGGGCACGGCGGCCGACCGCCGGTGGGCCGTCAGAACCAGGCGATGAGCTTCACGTTGAGGCGGCGCGGTGTGAGGTTGTCGGGGATGGCGTAGAAGCGGCCGCTCACGTCCTGCACCCAGGTGTAGTCGATGGTGTTGTTGATGTTGAGCAGGTTGAAGACCTCCACGCTCACCCACATGTCGTTGATGTGGCGCAGGAAGCCCTTCTTCTCCTGCCCGCGCGCGCCGAGCAGCTGCTTGCTGAAGCCGATGTCCACCCGGCGGTAGAGGCCCGTGCGCAGGGTGTCGCTGTAGCGGTCGTCGTTGGGCGGTCCGAAGGGCAGGCGGGTGCCGAAGACCAGGTTGAGGTGCACCTTGAAGGTGGGCCAGCGCGGCATCTCGTCCTGGAAGTAGAGGGCGAAGTTGACGCGCTGGTCGGTGGGCTTGGGGATGTAGCCCGGCTCGATGCGCGTGGAATCCACGGCCACCTGGTCGAAGGTGTAGCCCGGGCGGATGGTGTCGCCGGCGGCGTTGAAGCGCAGGTAGTGGAAGTCGTCCGTCAGGTCCTCCTGCACGGTCATCACGCTCACCCCGGCCCACGACTCGATGCCGGGGATGAGCTCGCCGTTGAGCTTCAGGTCGAGCCCCGCGGCGTAGGCCCGGGCGTTGTTGCGGCCGTAGTAGCGGATGCGCACGTTGTCCACCTCGTAGGGGATCACGTTGTCCATGTGCTTGTAGTAGGCCTCGGTGGTGAGCTTGAAGGGGCGCTGGAAGATGCGCAGCTCGCGCTCCCAGCCGAGCAGGAAGTGGATGCTGCGCTGGGCGCGGATGTCGGGGTTGAGCTGGCCATCGAAGCCGCGCAGTTCGCGGTAGAAGGGGGGCTGGTAGTAGAGGCCGGTGGCGAACCAGAAGCGGTGGCGGCGGTCCACGGTGTCGCCCTTGTGGGTCACGCGCGTCCATCCGGGGGCGAAGGTGGCGCGCAGGCGGGGGCTCACCACGGTCTCCTGGTTGTAGCTCCACCAGTTGGCGCGCAGGCCGGCGTTGAGGCCCCAGCTGCGGCCGGGGCGGGTCTCCCAGGTCCATGCGTTCTGCACGTAGGCGCTGGCGCGGTAGCTCTCCAGTTCGGCGCGGCTCTTGAGCACGTAGCTCAGCTCCAGGTCCTCGCCGTCGCTCTGCGGGATGCTGTAGTCGGCCGAGTCCACCATGGTCCACTCGCTGAGGCGGTCGCTGATGGTCTCGCGGCGGCCGTCGACGCCCCATTGCAGGTAGCTCTTGCGCAGCTGCTTGTAGCCGCGGTGGGCCACAGTGACCACCTGGGCGCTGAGGTCGTTGCGGGCATGGTCCAGGTAGCCGCCCACGCCCAGGTTGCGCACCACCTCGCCGAACTGGTCGCTGCCCAGGTCGCGGTCGAGCTCATCGAGGAAGTACTGGCCCAGCACGTCGAAGGTCTCGGTCTCGCGCGTGTCGAAGGCGCTGACGGTGAACTTCAGCAGGGCGTCCTTGCCGGCCTTCCAGTTGAGGTTGAGGGCGCCGGACCAGGTGTCGAACTCGGTGCGCTCGCGGCCCTCGAAGAAGACGGTGAAGCGCAGGGCCTGGTTGAAGTTGCCGAACTCGGTCTGCCGGCTCTGGGGGATCAGGCGGTACTGGTTGCTGGAGTAGAGGCCCAGGAAGCCGAGCTCCACCTTGTCGCTGAGGTCGTAGGTCCAGTACGATTGCAGGTCGAGGTAGCGCGGGTCGTATTCGCCGCGGGTGTCGAGGCTGCGCAGCAGGTAGGCGTTGGTGCGGTAGCGGAAGCCGGTGATCTGCCGCAGGCGTTTCTTCAGCATGGCGCTCTCCAGGTGGATGGCGCCGCCCTGCAGGCTGGCCATGGCCGACCCGGCGAAGCCCTTGGGGCGCTTGTAGGTGATGTCGAGCACGCTGCTGAGCTTGTCGCCGTAGCGGGCCTCGAAGCCGCCGGCGCTGAAGTGGATGCGCTCGATGAGGTCGGGGTTGGGGAAGCTGAGGCCCTCCTGCTGGCCGGCGCGCACCAGGAAGGGGCGGTACACCTCGATGCCGTTGACGTACACCAGGTTCTCGTCGAAGTTGCCGCCGCGCACGCTGTAGCCGGAGCTCAGCTCGTTGCGCATCACCACGCCGAGCTGGCCGCTGAGCAGGGCCTCCACGCCGCCCATGGGGCTGGGCATGAAGCGGGTGAGCTTGGCGTCGAGCACGGTGATGCCGGCGTCGCGCTCGCTGTCGCCGCTGCGCACGTCCACCTGCCCCAGGGTGTTCACGGGCAGCTCCACGTCCAGCCGCTGGCGCTCGCCGGCGCGCACGGTCACCCGGCGGTCCTGGGTGCTGCCGGCGAAGCTGAAGCGCAGCAGCAGCTCCACGCCGGCGGGCACCTTCAGTTCGTAGCGGCCGTCGTCGGCGGTGGTGGTGCCGCGGGCCATGCCGTCCACGAACACGTTGACGAAGGGGGCCACGCGGCCGTCGGGGGTGCGCACGGTGCCGTACAGGGTGCCCTCCTGCTGAGCGAGGGCGGAGAGCATGGGGAGCAGGAACAGCGCGAGCAGGGCGGTGCGCAGCATGGGCGGCAAAGTAACGGTGCCCGCTTCAGCTTGGTATGCGGCTCAGCGGGGCCGCAGGGCCGCGCGCACGGCGGCCAGCAGGTCCGCGGCGCTGCGGTAGCCGCTGCACACCGGCCGGGTGCTGCCCTTGTGCACGAGGAACACGGCCGGAAAGCCCTGCACGCCGAGGTCGGCGGAGCGCCGCATGTCCGCCTCGAAGGCGAGCTTGGCGGCCGGGTCGGCCATGGCTGCGGTGAGCTGGGCACCATCCACGCCGTGGCGCGCGGCGAGGGTGGGATAGAGGGCCTTGTCGTTGAGGTCGAGGCCGTCGCGGAAGCAGGCGTGCTGCACCTCGTGCGCGAAGGCGACGGTGCGGTCGGGGGCCAGCGTGCGGAAGGCGGCGATGGCCAGGCTCGGCGGCACGCTGCTGCTCCAGCGCGTGCCCTGGCGCAGCTGCTCCTTGTAGGGCTCGCCGATGCGCACACCGGTGTACGACTCCAGCCGGGGGATGGCGCCCAGGATGTAACCGGCCATGTCGCCCATGGGCCCTTCGCGGTCGCCGGTGACCATGCCGCCGAGCACGAGCTGCACGTCGATGCTGTCGGCCAGCTGCCGCCGCACTTCGTCCAGCTCGTGGCCGAACGCGTAGCACCAGCCGCACAAGGGGTCCATCACATAGAGCAGCACGGGTCGTTCGTCGGCCATCGCGGTGGGGTCGGGTGAGGGGTGCGGCCCGACGGTGGGTCCCAGGCCGAGGAAGAGCAGGACGGTGGCGGCGAGGGCGGGTGGCGGTGTCATCCGGTGGCCAGGACAGCGCGGACGTTCTCGATCAACTGATCGGGGCCGCCGTAGTGCTCCAGCAGACGGATCCCCCGCGAAGCGCAAAAGGACCGCAGCTCCTGGCGGGGACCTTCCTCGACACCGCCGCCCAGGATGAGCAGCGCGGTGGGCCCCTGCTCCAACCGGGCGAACAGCGCGCCGTCCTCCATGAAGCCCTCCGCAGCATGTCCGGCGCTGCGCAACTGATGGTGCACCAGCGCCATGATGCTGGGGTTGCGGCCGAAGTAGACGATGGGGTCGTTCATGGACGGGACCAAGGTACACAGCATGCCGGCAGCCCTGCGGCGCGTGGACGGAGGGGGCCTCCGCATCGATGGAGGCGGGGTCCGGATCCATGGAGCGGCGGACCCAGGGCGGATGGCGCCGGTCCCGATCGAAAAGGGGGGCTGTTTGTAGTTAACCGAAAGGTTTAATAAGTTCGCCCCGCCGATCGGAACGACCATGTCCCCCTCCATCGCCACCGACCGCCTGAGCCGGACCTTCCACGCGTTGAGCGACCCCACGCGGCGGGCCATCCTGTCGCGGTTGTCCGAGGGTCCTGCCTCGGTGAACGAGCTGGCGGCCCCGTTCGCGATGAGCCTGCCGGCGGTGAGCAAACACCTGAAAGTGCTCGAACGTGCACAGCTTATCCAGCGGGGCCGGGAGGCGCAGTGGCGCCCATGCGCACTGAAGGCCGCACCCTTGAAGGAGGCGGATGCGTGGATCGAGCAGTACCGCGCCTTGTGGGAGGCGCGCTTCGACCGGTTGGACGCGTACCTGCAGGAGCTGCAGGGGAAGAGACCGAAGGAGTGATGCGCCACGAACACCTGCTCATCGATGCGCCCGTGGCCGCTCTGAACGGAGTGCCGGCGGACGAGGAACGACGTGATGGCCTCGTTTTCACCCGGGCGTTCCGCGCCAGCCCGGAGCACATGATGCGTCACTGGCTGGAGCCCGGGCTGCGCCAGCGCTGGCTGCCTTTGCCGGCCCCTGCACGCATGCTGCCGATCGCACAGGCCTTTCCCACCTCGTTGCGCGCCACGGTGACGGACGGCACCCATTCCGCCTACCTGGAACTGCTGCTGCAGGATGATGGTCCTGTGACGGTCCTGCGGCTCACCATCGTCCCCGTTGCGCCGCTCACGCGCGACATGCTCATCAACACCGGCCACGGCGACCGCTGGGAAGCGGCGCTCTATGCCCTGGCCGATCTGCTTGCACCCTGACCGATGATCGCGCACGCACAACTCGTCGGCGACCGTGGCATCACCATCACCCGCCCCATGTTGGCGCCGCAGGCGCTGGTGTGGAAGGCATGCACGGAGCCGGAGCACATCGACCGCTGGTGGGGACCGGACGGATACACCAACCGTACGCTGCGGATGGAGTTCCACGTGGGCGGCGAATGGGAGTACACCATGACCGGACCGGATGGCACCGTGTGGGCGAACCTGATCACCTACCGGGAGATCGAGCCCATCCGTCGGATCGCCTACGACCACGGCGAACCCGGGGACCCCAGGCAGTTCGAGGCCGAGCTGCGCTTCGAGGCAATGGACGGCGGCACACTGGTGACGCTGCACACCGTGTTCCCGAGCAAGGAAGTGCGTGACCTGGTGGTGGAGCAGTACGGCGCCATGGAAGGTGGACAGCAGACGCTCGCCCACCTGGATGGATACACCGCGGAGTGGATGGAACAAGGGCTCGAAGAACGTCCTCGCCCATGAGCATATCCACCCGCATCACCGTCACCGCATTTGTCGCGAAGCCCGTGGCCCACGTCTGGACGATCTGGACGGACCCCGCGCACATCACGCAATGGAACGCCGCCACTGACGACTGGCACTGCCCCAAGGCCAGCAACGACCTGCGCACGGGCGGCAGGTTCAGCAGCACCATGGCGGCCCGCGATGGGAGCTTCAGCTTCGACTTCGAGGGCGTGTACGACGATGTGCAACCACACCGGCGCATCGCCTACACCATGACCGATGGCCGCACATGCGAGATCCTCTTCAGCGAAGTCGACGGTGGCACGCAGGTCACCGAGCGCTTCGATGCCGAAACGCAGAACCCCGTGGAGATGCAACGCGCCGGCTGGCAGTCCATCCTGGACCGCTTCAAGGCGCATGCGGAGGCGCAGGCTTGATCCACTTCACGCATTCATCACGAACCTCATGAGCACCAAGGTCGGGATCGTTCCCCACGGTGATCGCGCGATCCGGATCACGCGCACCTTCCATGCACCGCGCGAGCTGGTCTTCGATGCGATGACCAGGGCCGAGATGATGTTGAACTGGTTCCATGGTGCGACCGGTTGGACGCTCGTTGTGTGCGAGATCGACCTGCGGGTGGGTGGCACCTACCGATGGGTCTGGCGGAATGCTGACGGACAGGAGATGGGCATGGGCGGTGTGTACAAGGAGATCGTCCGGCCCGAACGCCTCGTGACCACGGAGAAGTTCGATCAGGCGTGGTACCCCGGTGAAGCCGTAGGAACGATCGTGCTCACTGAAGAGGGTGGGATGACCTTGATGACCTTGACCGTTGAGTATGAGTCACCGACCGCACGCGATGGTGTGCTCGCTGCGGAAATGGGGGACGAGATGGAGGTCGGCTACCAGCGCCTCGATCGGTTCCTGTTGCAACGCGATCCTGCATGACCGCTCGCTTCGACCCTGCCGTGAACGCCTTGCTGGACGCTCACGATCACCCCTTGCGGAAGGAGATCGATCACCTGCGGACCATCATCCTTGATGCCGACGGGTCGATCGAGGAAGGGGTGAAGTGGAATACGGCCAGCTATCGAACGACCGACTGGTTCGCCACCTTGAACGGTCCGAGGCATGTGAAGGAGCCGATGATCATCCTGCATGCCGGTGCCAAGGCGAAGGGCATCGTGTTGAAGGACCGCGTTCCCGACCCGGAGGGCCTGTTGAAGTGGATGGGCAACGACCGGGCGCAGGTCGTATTCAAGGACGCGGCGGACATCAAGGCGAAACAGAATGTGCTGCGGGCCATCGTCAGCGCTTGGGTCGAACTCGTGTAACGGCCGGGAATGTCAACCCCCAACTCAGCTTGAGCCATGATCAGCACGCCAGAGACCATCACCACCGCCGAAGAGGCCACAGCCACCATCCACCTGGTGATCCCTTGCCGGGAGATGGGCCGCCACATGGACCCGGCGATCCAGGAGATCATCGCGGCCATCACCGGCCAGGGGCTCCGGATCACCGGCCCGATGTTCTGCCATCACCATCGGCGTCCCACCGACAGCTTCGACTTCGAGATCGGCTTCCCGGTGTCGGGTCCCGTGAGAGAGGACGGGCGCGTGCGGAACACCAGGCTGCCCGCCGTGCAGGTGGTGCGCGCCGTGTACGAAGGGCCGTATGACGGGCTTGGAGAGGCCTGGGGTGAGCTGCAGGGCTGGGTGCGCGCACAGGGGATCCCGGGGACGGGTCGGTTCATCGAGCGCTACCTGAACAACCCGGACGAGGTGCAGGACCCGAACGCGTACCGCACTGAACTGAACTGGATCATCGGCTGAAGCATGCGGTCCACGGACGACTACCTCGCGGCCTTGCCGGCCGATCAGCGCAACGCCTTGGAGGTGCTGCGGCAACGGATCCTGGCCGCTGTCCCCGGCATCGAGGAGCATTTCGGCTATGGCGTGCCGGCGTTCAAGTACCGGGGTCATCCGCTCGTGTACATGGGCGCTTCCAAGCGGCATTGCGGGCTGTACGGTTCCGTTCCCCAGGGCTTCACGGACCTGTTGAAGGGCTATGCCGTCACCAAAGGAGCGATCCGCTTCACCCCGGAGAAGCCGCTGGCTGCGGCCCTGGTGAAGGCCCTGGTGAAGGCGAAGTGCGCGGAGATCGACGTGCGCTGGCCGGCGAGGTCGTCCCGACCACGGCGTTGAGCGAACCCCCACGTGCACCAACACGGACCATCCGATGAACAAGCTCAACCTCCTCTACTGGATCATCACCACGCTCTTCAGCGCCTTCATGATCTTCTCCAGCTATGGCGGCCTCGTCCTGCACGATGAGGCCGTGGCGCTGTTGCACGGTCATCTGGGCTACCCGATCCACTTCATCCGGTTCATCTCCGTCGCGAAGGTGCTGGGCGCCGTCGCCATCCTGTTGCCGATGGTGCCCGGCCGGGTGAAGGAGTGGGCGTACTTCGGCTTCTTCATCGATCTTCTGGGAGCCATCGTGTCCTTCGCCGCGGTGGGCGATCCGATCGCCAGCTGGGCGCCGATGTTCCTGTTCATCGGCGTGTTGGTGTGGGCCTACATCCTGCACCACAAGCGCCGGTCAGCCATGGCCTGACCCGTGTGGGGCGGCTACCTTCGTCGCATGGATGTCATCGCCTTGCTCCACGGCAACAACGTCGCCACCCCCGCCTCGGACGAGATCCGCATCACGCGGGTGTTCGACGCGCCCCGTGCACTGGTGTGGAAGGCCTGGACCACCCCGGCCATGCTCGTGCAGTGGTTCGGCTGCGCGGTCTTCACCACCATCAGCGCCGAGGCGGATGTCCGGGATGGCGGCACCTGGAGGGTGGTGATGCGCACCCCGGACGGTGAGGACATCCCCAGTTCCGGCACCTATACCGCGGTCCGTCCGGTCGATCATCTCGCGTTCACCCACCAGTGGGAGAAGGCACCGGTGGACGTGAACCCGGCGCACCACCGCACGCTCGTCACGGTCGACCTGCACGAGGACGGGCCCCGCACACGGCTCGAGTTCCGGCAGACGGGTCTTGCTTCGGAGGCCTCGCGCGACAGCCACATCGGAGGCTGGTGCGACAGCCTGGATGCGCTCGCTATCGCGATCGGCCGGACGGTGCTCCCGGGGTGAGCCGGAGCGGCCCGCTCAGTGGTTGATGATGATCACCGGCGCGTTCTGGATCTTCCTGTCCGAGCGCGAGACGGACCGCATCATCATTTCGCCCTTCTATTCCTTGATGGCGTACACCGCCGCCACAGGCCCTTTGGGGCCGGTGCCGGGCTGTGCGATCTGCGGGTTCTTGCGCTCGATGGTCGGGATCGAGGGGGCCGCGAACCGGGCGATGACGGTGGCGTGGTCGAAATTGATGTTCGAGGCCGTGACGCTCGTGGCCGGTTCCGCATGGATCGCCTGGCCGTTCACCAGCGGGGTGAAGGGCAGCCCATCCTCGGAGTACACCGTGAGGTCGTGGGCGATCCGGGCCGAAGCGGACAGGGCGGTGCTCAGAGAGACCAGGAAGAGCGTGCGCAACAGGACGTTGATGCGGATGGAATGGGGCTCAAAGATGTCCGCGCACCGGTGTGCGGGTCCGTGCCCGGTGGTCATTACTTGCGCAGCAGCTTGAACGCGTGGGTCCACTGGTTGCGGATGAAGCCGGGGATGCACCACAGGATGCACAGCGGCTCGATGGCGCGCGCGCCCTCCGCGCCGCCCATGTCCTCGGCCTCCCAGCCGAACTGATCGAGGATGGTGACCACCTGTTGCTTGGCGCCGGCGTCGTTGCCGCAGATGAACATGGTGGGCCGGGTGCCGCCGAAGTCCGGGTCCACCATGAAGGCGTTGCCCACGCTGTTGAACGCCTTCACCAGGTGCGCCCTGGGGTTGGCGCGTTGCAGGCGCTCCATCAGACTGTCCTCAAGCGTGGTGAAATAGCGCAGCACCCCGTTCTCCGGCGGAGCGTCGGCGATGGGGTTGGTGGTGTCGATCACCGTCTTGCCGGCCAGGTCGTCCGCATCGCACAGCCGCAGGGCGGCCTCCGCGGCGGTGCCCTTGCTGCACAGCACGATCACATCGGCCCAGGCGCCCACCTCCTTGTGCGTGCCCACGCGGCCGGTGGGATGCTTGTCCAGCCAGCCGGCCACCTTGTCCGGGTTGCGCGTGGCGATGGTCACATCATGTCCGTGCTTCAGGAAACCGGAGGCGAGCACCTGGCCCACCATGCCCGTACCGAGGATGCCGATCTTCATGGGTCTAGGGGTTGTCCCTCGAAAGGTAGGGACGGGCACATGCTCCCATCGCACCTTTGCGGCATGAACGCCACCGATCCCCGGGCCACCGCCTTCCTGCGCCTGCTGACCATCATGGACGAGCTGCGCACAGGCTGTCCATGGGACCGCAAGCAGACCATGGCCACCCTCCGTCCCCTGACCATCGAGGAGACCTACGAACTGGGCGACGCCATCCTGGAGGAGGACCTGGACGGGGTGCGCAAGGAGCTGGGCGACCTCATTCTGCACATCGTGTTCTATGCCCGGATCGGGTCCGAGCTTGGAGCCTTCGATGTCACCGATGTGCTGAACGGCATCTGCGACAAGCTCATCCACCGGCACCCGCACATCTACGGGGATGTGACGGTGCAGGACGAGGAGGAGGTGAAGGCCAACTGGGAGCGGATCAAGCTGCAGGAAAAGGGTGGCGTGGCGGGCGCCGAACGCAGCGTGCTGGAGGGTGTGCCCAAGGGCCTCCCTTCCCTGGTGAAGGCGGTGCGCGTGCAGGACAAGGCGCGTGGCGTGGGCTTCGACTGGGAGCACCGCGACCAGGTGTGGGCGAAGGTGCACGAGGAGCTCGCCGAACTGAAGCGCGAGGTGGACGCGGGATCCGAACGCCGCGCTGATGAGGTGGGCGATGTGCTCTTCAGCGTGGTGAACTACGCGCGCTTCATCGGGGTGGACCCCGACGAGGCGCTGGAACGCACCAACCGCAAGTTCATCCGGCGGTTCCAGTATCTGGAGCGCGAGAGCCGCAAGGACGGCCGTGAACTGGGCGCAATGACCCTGGCCGAGATGGACCGGTACTGGGACCGCGCGAAAGAGGAGGAGCGACGCCCCGGGGTGCAGTGAGCCGGAGTTGGCGAAGGCGGCTTCCCGGGATCGTCGGGCACCCGGGTCGGAGCGCCGATCTTTGCACCGTGCCCCGGCGGTCTTTCCTCGCTCTTCTCGCGTTCGCCTGTGCTCCGGTGGTACCGGTGGCGGCCCAATGCGTCAATCCCATCGGCACCTTCCCGTACAGTGAAGGGTTCGAGAACGGGCCACAGTGGACCGCGGGCGGCATCAGCAGCGACTGGGCCTGGGGCACTCCGGCACATCCCTCGATCAACAGCGCAGGGGGCGGCGTGCGCAGCTGGTGCGTGGGCGATCTCACGGGCACCTTCTACAACTATGGTCAGCTGAGCTGGTTGGAGAGCCCCTGCTTCGACATGTCCGGGCTGGATCACCCCTGGATCTCCTTCAAGATCTTCTGGGAATGCGAACGACAGTACGACGGCATGACCTTCCAGCTGTCGTTGAACGGCGGCCAGACGTGGAGCAACGTGGGGGCGTGGGGCGATCCGGTGGACTGCCTCAACGACAACTGGTTCAACGCGGGCAACATCACCAACCTGACCTCGGCCAGTCCCAAGCACGGTTGGAGCGGGCGCAGCGGTGCCACCAGCGGCAGTTGCCAGGGCGGCTTCGGCAGCGGCGGCTGGGTCACGGCCAAGCACTGCATCCCGGCCGCATCCAACCAGCCGCAGGTCATCTTCCGCTTCCTGTTCGGCGCCGGCACGCAGTGCAATGGCTACGACGGCATCGCCATCGACGACATCCTCATCCAGGAGGCGGAGGGCGCCATCGCGGACTTCACCTGGACCTGCGCCGGGGCCACGGCCAGCTTTGCGCCGGTGGCGGGCGGGTGCCCTTCATCCTGGGCATGGGACTTCGGCGATCCGGCGTCCGGCGCGCAGAACAGCTAGTTCTCCCAGAACCCGTCGCACACGTTCTCCGGTCCGGGCACCTACGCCGTCACCCTCACCACCGACGGACCGTGCAGCGATCCGGTGAGCATCACGCTTCCGGTGGTGGTGCCCGAGGTGAGCGTGGACGTCATCGATGCGGATTGTTCCGGCAGCCTGGGCTCGGCATCGGCCGTGGTGGCCACGGGCACGACCGGCATCACATACTCCTGGTCGCCGGGCGGAGGCACCGCTGCGTCGATCACGGGCCTTGTGCCGGGCAGCTACACCGTGACCGTGACGGAGGCGGGCGGCTGCTCGTCCTCGGCCACAGGGGTGGTGAACGGCCCGGTGCCGGTGCAGGTGCAGGCCATGGCCGATACCCTCGTGTGCGAGGGCACGGCGCTCACGCTCCTCGCCACGAGCAGTGGGGGTTCCGGTGCCGTCCAGTTCACCTGGTCGCCGACCGGGCCGGTGTTGAACCCCGTGGTCGCCGGCACGTATTCGGTGGTGGCCGTCGATGCCGCCGGGTGTACGAGCACTGCGGAGGATGTGGTGGTGGGCGTGGCGCCTCTTCCGCAGCCCACCGTGCAGGTGGACGCCTTGGCGGGGTGTGCACCGCTCTGTGTATCGCTGGCCGCGCAGGGCGTGGGAGCCGGAACCACCACGTGGGACCTGGGCGATGGCACCACCGCGAGCGGTCCGGTCGTCCAGCATTGCTATGCGCAGGAGGGAAGCTTCGTGCCGACGGTGGTGCAGGAAGTGCTTCCCGGCTGTGCCGGGACGGCGAACGGTGGACCGGTGATCGTGAACGCACCGCCCGTGGCGGCCTTCACCGTGCCGGCGGTGGTGCAGGAGGGGGCCGGCGCGGTGCCGATCGTGGACGCCTCGCAGGATGCGGTGCTTTGGTCGTGGGACCTGGGTGACGGCTCCACGGCGAGCGGCCCGCAGCCTCAACACACGTACGCGGACCTGGGATGTCGCACCATCACCCTGGTGGTCACCGATGCGGAGGGCTGCACCGATGCCAGCTCCGCGGAGGTGTGCGTGGAAGGGGACTACGCGTTCCACGCGCCCAACGCGTTCACCCCGGACGCGGACGGCATCAACGACGTCTTCCTTCCGATCTCCACCGTGCAGCGCCCGCAGGCCTACGAGCTGCGCATCCATGACCGCTGGGGCGCCGTGCGTTTCCTGTCCACCGAACCGTCCGAGGGCTGGACGGGTGAGGGTGAGCCACAAGGCGTGTATGCTTGGACGGTGATGCTGCGCGATGGGTTCGGCACACGGCGCATGCACCGCGGGCACGTGTCGCTGTTGCGGTAGGCCGGTCAGCGGGCCCGGGCCTGGGGATCCTGCACCGGTGTGGCACCGCGGGAGGATCCACGGTCCCGCTTGCGGCCGGCGTGCATGCCCCAGTTCACCGACAGGCACACCAGGTTGGCCTTGAGCCCCGCGTAGGGGAGGCGCTCCACCCCGTCGATCACTTCGCGGTAGGCCGTGTTGTGGAAGTTGGTCAGCACGTACTTCACCGACACGTTGAAGCCGAGCGGGGCCTGCACCCCGAGCATCACGCTCTGGAAGAAGGGTTGTGTCCGGTCGCTGAACCACACGTTGAACTTGTCCTCCTTCTTCTCGTTCACGTAGCGCTTCTCCTTGTAGTTGAAGGGCAGCTCCAGTTCGTAGCCGGCGAAGACGAGCACCTTGTGCATGCGCCCCAGCTTGATGCCCAGCGGAAGTCCGAGGGTGTATGTGCGGTACTTGTACCGTTCGTTGCTCCCGGGCACATCGTAGATGAAGCCCAGGTTGCGGATGCCCAGACCGCTGAAGAAGCCCACATGCGCACCGGCGTCCCAGTGCACCAGCACGCGCGGGTTCACGAAGGGGGCGAACCGCACGATGCCGCCCTGACCGGAAGGCACCGGGTCGCGCGACACGTTGAGCACGGGGAAGGAGAACACCCACTCGCTGCCGTTGGTGAGGTAGAACGTGCGTGGGTCGGGCCGCTGGGGAGGCGTGAAGGGCGAGGTCTGCGCGAAGAGGGCCCCTTGGACGAGCAGCGGGATGAGGGTGGCGAGGAGGCGGGTGCTCATGGGCGTGGCGTGGCAAGGTCGCGCAGGGCCAGGTAGACGCGATGCATCGGAAGGCCCATCACCGTGTAGAAGCTGCCTTCGATCCGGGCCACGGCGGTGTAGCCGATCCAGTCCTGCACCCCATAGGCGCCGGCCTTGTCCAGCGGGTGGTGGCGCTCCACGTAATAGGCGATCTCCTCGGGCGCCAGGCTGCGGAAGGACACGCGGGCCACATCGCTGAAGCGGATCATCTGTTCCGTGGTGCGCAGGCAGACCCCGGTGACCACACGGTGGGTGCGCCCGCTGAGCAGGCCGAGCATGCGCCGGGCGTCCGCATCATCCAGAGGCTTGTTCAGCAGCAGGCAGGTGCCGGGTTCCTCGTCGAGCAGGACGGTGGTGTCGGCGGTCACCAGCACCTCGTCCGCGGCGAGCTCGGGCGTGTAGGCCGTGGCCTTTCGGACGGCGAGGTGTTCCGCCACCTCGTCCGGTGGGAGGTCCTCCGGAGGGGTCTCATCCACATCGAGGGGCACCACCCGCAGCGGCAGTTCCAGGCCTTCCAGCAGCTGGCGCCTGCGGGGCGACGCGGAGCCGAGCACGATCCGCCAGGGGAGCAGGGGGCGCGCGCTCATGACAGGTCCAGCAGGAGGGGCACCAGCAGGCCGTAGCCGACGGCGAGCACCATGGCGACCTTCATCACGATGCCGGCGCGGACGTGGGCGGGGCGGTCGTGGGCGTTCCAGGTGAGGCCGGCGCTGATGAGCAGGGTGAGGACGAGCAGGGCGATATACCAGTACGAGAGGCGGTCGTCGAGGAAGGCACGGCGCAGGAGCAGCAGGGCGGCCACGAGCACCAGGGTGTGCACCAGCACGATCGCGCGGGCGGCGCCCATGCCCCACACGATGGGGATCGTGCGGCAGCCCAGGGCGCGATCACCGGGCACATCGGCCATGTCCTTCTGCAGCTCGCGCACCAGGGTGGCCACGAAGGCGAAGCCCGTGAAGGCGAAGACCCAGTACCAGATGACGCGGAAGTAGAAGTGCACGGCGGCCTCATCGTTGAAGGCGGAGAGCAGTTCGCCGGCATGCAGCCGCTGTGCGAGGGGGATCTCGTAGAGCCCGACGGTGAGCGGCACCAGCGCGGTGAGGGTCGCCACCAGGCCGTTGCCGATGATGAGCTGGCGCTTGAAGGTGGCGCTGTAGGTCCACAGGGCGCCGATGGCGAAGGGCGGGATGACGGCCAGCCGCCACAGCCCCGTATGCGCCACCACGGCCCAGCCGCAGAGCAGGCCCAGGCCGCTCAGCACGAGGTGGGCCGCCATGGCCTTGCGCCGGGGCACGGTGCGCCCCACGATGAGCGCATCGGGTTTGTTGATGCGGTCGATGCGCGTGTCGAAGTAGTCGTTGATGATGTTGCCGCCCGCGGCGATGAGGACGGTGCTGCACACCAGCAGGATGAACCAGGGCGCGCCCAGGCCGAGCTTGAGACCGCTGGCGCCGAGCAGACCGCCCACCACACCGTGGCGCATCACCACCATGGTGCCGGCGATGATCAGCAGGTTCACAGGGCGGGTGAGTCGGAGGAGGTCCAGCATCGGTCACCAGGTGTGAGCCCCGTCGGTCAACCAGCGCCCCTGCACCTTCAGCGCCTGCTCCAGCACGTCGCGTACGCAGCCCCCGCCGCCGGGCAGTCGGCTCACGTAGTGGCTGATGGCCTTCACCTCCTCGGCGGCATCGGCCGGGCAGCAGGCCAGCGCCACGCGCTGCATCACGCGCAGGTCGGGGATGTCGTCGCCCATGTAAGCGGAACGCGCGGGATCGAGACGCTGTTCGGCGATCAGGCGCTCCACGAGTTCCAGCTTGTCGCGGCTGCGCGTATGCACCTCGGTGACGCCCAGCCGCTGGAAGCTCTGCACCACACCGTCGCTGTGGCCGCCGGTGACGATGACGATGCGCAGGCCCTCGCGCACGGCATGCTGCACGGCGTAGGCGTCGCGGGTGTGGAAGGTGCGCACCGGGTCCATGCCGGGCATCAGCAGCACACGGTTGTCGGTGAACACGCCGTCCACGTCGAACAGGAAGGTGTCCAGGGCCGCGAGGCGTTCCTTGTAGGTGGGTTCAGCGGCCATCGGGCGGTCGGGGATGGCGCTTCGCGATCAGGTCGGAGAGCAGCGCATAGGCGCGGCGAAGGTCGGGATCGCCCGCCAACGCGGCGAGGTGGCGGGCCAGGGTGCCCTGGTCGCCGCGCCGCGCCGGTCCGGTGAGCGCCTGATCGGGGCCCACGGCGGCGGCCTTCGCGGCGGTGGCCTTCCACAGCGGGGTCAGGAGGTCCGGCGCGATGCCGCCGTTCTCCAGCAGGGTGCGGGCCTCGGCGAAGAGCGCCACCGGGAAGTTGGAGGCGAACACGGCGGCCAGGTGCACCAGCCGGCGCTGGTCCAGGGGCAGCTCCACCACCTTGCCGCTCAGGCTGCGGGCCAGGTCGAGCAGGACACGGCGGGCCTCGTCGCCGTTGGCGTCCACCACCAGCGGCACATGGCTGAGGTCCGCGGGTTCGCCGGGGCTCAGGCTCATCACGGGCCACAGCACGCCGCGATGCGCATGGGGCAGCAGGCGGTCCATGTCGGAAGCGCCGGAGAGGTGCGCCACCACGCCTTCGCGCGCACCGATGCGGGCGGCCACCGGTGCGATGGCATCATCGCTCACGGCCAGCAGGGTGAGCGCAGCCGGGGGAAGCCGCTCATCCAGCCCGAACGGTGTGGTGCGCAAGGCCAGGGCCAGCGGTTTGGCCGAGTGGACCGCACGCCCCACCACGCCGGCCAGCGGAAGTCCGGCGCGGGCGATCGCATGCCCGAGGTGATGGGCCGCGCGGCCCGTTCCCACCAGCAGGATGCCTTCGCGCAGCGGCATGGTCAGGAGGTGCCGGTGCGTTCCCGCAACCGCCTCCGCACGGCCATCAGCGTGCCGAGGAACATCAGGATGCAGCCCGTCCACAGGATGTTGATGCCGGGGAACACGATCGCCTGCATCACCACGTACTCGCGCTCGAAGACGTTGAGCCCCACGCGGGCGCCGTCCACGGTCACCAGCTCGAACTTCACGCGCAGCGGATCCACGTCGAAGCCCTTTCCGGCCACGGGACTTCCATCGCGGTAGATGATCACCGGGTTGGCCTCGAACCAGCGCTCGCGGTCGTAGAGGTCGCGCACGCGCATGCGCAGGGCGTAGACCAGGTAGTCGGGGCCGAGCATGCGGATGGTGACGCTGTCGCGCACGGTGCGCAGGCTGTCGATCAGGATCAGGCAGGTGGGCGTGACGATGGTGTCGCCGAGCTGCTTCTCGTAGAGGCGGGGCGGCATGTAGTGCACGCCGGCGCTGTCCTCGGCCTCGTCGGCGGCCAGGTCGGCATAGCGCACGTGGGTGTAGAGGTCGCGGTGCGGCCAGTGCTTGGTGCTGGGCTCGGCCACATTGCCGAAGCGGGGGTTCAGCTGCACGAAGGGCTCCAGGGTGAAGAGCGGTTCACCGGCGCGCGTGGCGGACCAGACCTTCGCACGCCACAGCGCGCGGCGCGGGAAGTCCTCGATCGGCGTCCAGTGCGCGGGCTGGTCGGCCAGGAAGGTGGCGGAGGCCGTGTGCGCGGCGCGGCAGCTGAAGAGCATGTCGCCCACCTTCACGGTGTCGCCCGGAACGTAGGTGGCGGGCACCGTGCTGAAGTACTCCGTCACATAATGCAGGTTCACGCCTTCGGGGCGCTTGGCCGCGTAGCGCACGTAGTACTCGCCCATGCGCACCGTGTCGCCACGGTAGAGCAGGATGTCCGTGCTGTTGCTGAACTCCTCGTTCAGGAAGCGCAGGTCCATGCCCTGCGTGTTGCGGCTCATCTCGTTCTGGCGGCTGGTGCTGATGAGGGCGCCGAGGAGCACCAGGGCGAAACCCACGTGGGCCACGGAGGGGCCGGCGTTGGAAAGGCGGCCCTTCAGCACGGTGCGGATGTGGTCCAGGTTGGCCGCGGCGGAGAAGGCGGTGGCGAAGAAGAGCAGGATCAGGTTGAGGTCCGCCACGCGGTAGTCGAGCAGCACCACACCAAGCGCGGTGAGCAGCAGGGCCACCAGCAGGGAGAGGGCGATGGCGCGGCGGAAGCGCTTCATGTCGGTGGACCGGTAGCGCAGGTATTGCCCGAAGGCGCTGAGGATGCTGACGATGAAGGCGAAGGGCACCTGCCATTTGTTGTAGTGGGCGATGGCCTCGCCGGGAGGAGCGAGGCGTGCCCGGGCCACCTGGCGCAGCCACGCGCTGTCCAGGGTGTCGGCCAGGGCGTTGAGCGGGGCCTGGAAGGGTTCCAGCAGCAGGTTGAGCACGGGCACCGAGGTGCTGAAGGTGATCTGGGCGGCGCTCAGCAGCAGCACCAGCGCGCCGATGAAGAGCCAGAACTCGCGGCTCCACAGCGCCTCCTCCTCGGTGGGCTGCGGGAAGTCGCGCCGCTGGGCGATGAAGGTCCACACGGCGCTCACCAGCAGGAAGAGGAGGATGGCCGGAACCGGTTGCTGCAGCGCGGTGCCGATGGCGAGCAGGGCCACGGCCACGATGGTGTAGAAGCGCTGCTGGCCCCGGTCGGTGTGCAGCATCACCACGGCCAGCCAGATGAAGAAGAGCATGAAGAGGGTGAGCCCCGGCATCATGCCATCGCCCGTGAAGCTGTGCACGCTGGTGTCGCCGAGCACGCCGCTGCGGGTGAGGAAGGTGCTGTAGAGCACCAGGTGGAAGGTGACGAGGGTGAGCAGGAAGGTGGTGTACACCGAGGTGGGCCGGTGGCGGTTCACCAGCATCAGGTGGCCGGCGGCCACCAGGGTGAGCCAGGGCACGAGGGAGGCGTTCTCCACGGGGTCCCACGCCCAGAAGCCGCCGAAGCTGAGCGCCTCATAGGCCCAGGCGCCGCCCATGAGGATGCCGGTGCCGAGCACCATCACCCCGAAGAAGGTCCAGGGCAGGGCGGGGGCGATCCAGGCCTGCAGCTCGCGGCGCCACAGGCCGGCGATGGCGTAGGCGAAGGGCACCAGGGTGGCGGCGAAGCCCAGGAAGAGCGTGGGCGGATGGATCACCATCCAGTAGTTCTGCAGCAGCGGGTTGAGGCCGCGGCCATCGGCGAACTGGGGGATGCGCGTGAGGTAGTCGGCGACGCGCGTCCAGGGAAGGCCGAGGTTCTCGGGCAGCTCGCGGATGAGCAGGAAGGGACTGCTGCCGATGCGCAGCTCGCCGATGTGCACGCCCAGCAGCATGCTGGCGAGGAACAGCTGAACGAGGGCCACGACGGTCATCACGGGCGCCTCCCAGGTGCCGCCGCGGCGGATCAGCACCAGGCCGATGCACACATGCCAGAAGGTCCACAGCAGGAAGCTGCCCTCCTGGCCCTCCCAGAAGCAGCTCAGGATGTAGCGCAGCGGCATCTGGCGGTTGCTGTGCTTCCACACGTAGTCGAACTCGAACCAGTGGTTGAACAGCATGGTGAAGAGGACCACCACGATGCCGAGCACGGCCGTGGCATGCAGGGCGAAGCCGGTGCGGGCCACGCTGCGCCAGGTGTCATCGCGGCGCCGGGCGCTCCACCAATAGGCGCCGGAGGCCAGCAGGGCCCCGGCGAAGGAGAGCAGCGTGAGCAGGTGGCCGAGCTGGCCGGCCCAGGTGTGTTCGCCCGTGTAGGTCATCGAGGTGCCTCCCGCTCCATGGGCGCTACACGCCCACCTGGTTCTGTTCGTTGTACTTGCTGGGGCACTTCATCAGCATGTCGGTGGCGTGGAACTCACCGTTCTCGCTGGCCTCGCCGATGAGCACCAGCCGTTCGCTGCGCTCGAAGTCCTGCGGCTTGGCCTTGGCCAGCTTCACGCGGCAGCTGCGCCCCTGCAGGTCCTGCATGGTGAACTCCGTCAGGCTGGCGTTCACGCTGGGTTCGTACACGATGGCCTGGCTGCGGTCCAGCACGCCCACCACGTGGTACTCGCGGCCGGGGTTGGCCAGGGCCTCATCGAGGTCGGCATAGGTGCTGCTGTCGCTCAGGGAGCCGATCAGGGCGGCGATGGCCACGGCGATGATGGCGATGGCGATGAGGTGGCTGCGTTTCATGCGTCGCGGTCGGTTTCGCGGCGTTGGCGTTCCAGGCGGGTGAGGCGTCGGTCGAAGGCGGCCATCCATGCGGCCAGGCCCAGCAGCACCACCGCCACCACGGCGATCACGGCGTGCATGCGGCCCGACCCGTACAGGGTGTCGGCCAGCCAGGAGGGCGCTTCCACGGCCGCAAAGGTACCCAGCGGGAAGAGGGCGGCGACGAACAACAGCGTCAGGCGGCGGTCACGCATGGTCGTGGAGGCGTTGCAGACGGTCCAGACGGCGGGCCAGCGTCCACGCCCAGGTGCCCAGCAGCATCCAGCCGAGCACCGCAGGGTAGAACACCAGCCGCAGCCGGTCGTCCAGGTCGTATTGGTTGAAGGCCGGGTTGCCGCCGTTGCCCGGATGCAGCGAATCGCTGAGGCGGGGCAGCACCATCAGGAAGACCATCATCAGCACGTAGGCGAAGATGTTGTACACCGCGGCGAGGCGGGCGGCCTTGTGCGGGTCGCTCACCGATCCGCGCAGCACCAGATATGCGGCGTAGACCAGGGTGGTGACGGCCGCGCCGTTGAGCTTCGTGTCGCTGGTCCACCAGCCGCCCCAGGTGACGCGGGCCCAGATGCTGCCCGTGATCAGGCCCAGCACGGCGAAGAGCAGGCCCACATGCACGGCGGCGAGCGCGGCGCCATCGTGGTCGAGCGAACCGGAACGCAGGTGCCGCAGGCTCATCACCACCGAGATGGACATCAGCAGCATCATGGTGAACCACATGGGCACGTGGAAGAACAGGTTGCGGATGCTCTCGGTGAGCAGGCTGCGGTTGGGGAAGCGGAAGCCCGGCGCCTGGGCGTGGTCCGTGGAGGGCGCGCAGGGGCGGTCCGTGATGCCCGCGCCCCGGCCTTCGGTCCAGAAGGCGTCCAGCAGGGCCAGCGTGTCGCCATCGGGCGGAAGCACCACCAGGTGGGTCAGGTCGGCGCGCAGACCCGCCGGCACGTCCACGGTGGCGGTCAGGTGCGTGGCGTCCACCACCACGACGCGGTCCGCGCACACGCGCTGACCGTCGTTGCTGATCCAGACCCGGGGTGTGGCGGCTTGGGAGAAGGTGGTGCGGTAGGTGGTGATGCGCAGCTCCACCGGGCCGGGGGCGATCCGGTCCCGGTCCACATGCACGAGGGCGGGGGCGAGGTCGACACCGAGGCCGAAGCACACCACGGCCAGCAGCAGCGCGATGCCCAGGGCCTTCCACCAATGCCTCATCAGTCGCGCCAAAGGTAGGGGAACAGCAGGTAGGCCAGGGCCACGGTGAGCACGTCGATCAGCAGCAGCCAGAGCAGGTAGGTGCCGGTGATGTTGAGGCCGATGCCGTCGAGGGCGAGCTTGCTGGCCCGCAGGGCGCTCAGAAGCAGGGGCAGCACCAGGGGCAGGCCCAGGACGGCGGTGAGCCCCACGCCGTTGCCGGCGCGCGCGGCGATGGCGGAGATGAGCGTGAGCACCGCGGCGAAGCCGGTGCCGCCCAGGGCCACGGTGAGCAGGAAGAGGGCGACATCGGCCTCGCGCAGGGCATGGCCGCCGAGCAGCAGGATGTACACCGCCACGGTGACCAGGGCCAGGGCCAGCATCAGCACCATGCTGTAGAGGGTGCGCGCGATCACCACGCTGCGCGGGTCGGCCAGGGTGTGCAGGTAGAGCTGGCGCCCGGCGTCCTCGCGCTGGAAGGCGCGCGTGAGGGTGTTGAAGGCCGCGAAGAGCAGGATGATCCACAGCAGCGCGTTCCACACCGGGGTGGCCGTGCCGGTGCGCAGGGCCAGGAAGCCGATGTAGCAGGCGCCCACCGAGTACAGCAGCAGACCGGCCCACGCGGCGCGCTGCCGCAGGTCAAGGGCGAGCTCCAACCGCACGATGGCGGCGATCTCCGAGGGGCGCATGCGGGCCCAAAGCTACCCGCGGCGCAGCGATCACTTCCTGCGGGAGGCTTTCACCGACACGGCGCTCTTGGCGTACACCAGGTAGATGTCCACGTAGGGCCGCATGAGCTTGGGCATGGACCTGTTCTTCTCCACCGGCACGATCAGCACCACCTTGTCGTCCCAGCTGGCACCCACGAAGGCCTTGTACTTGCCGAACCGGCTGATGAGGGCGCTCCGCTCCTCATAGGTGTCGATGCCATCGGGCCAGTTGCGTTCGTGGCTGCGGAAGGCGACGGCCTCGATCTCCGGGATGCTCATTCCGGCGTCGGCCAGGGCCTGTCGCGCGACCGCATCGGAGCCCAGATCGTAGGTGGCGTACACCTCGGCCGGTTTCAGGATCGTGGCCTGATCGCGGTCCTTCCAGCGCGGACCCCGGCTGATCTCGGGGCGCTGGCGTGCGGGTGCCGCGTCGGCCAGGCCGACATCGGCCACGGCCAGGAAGAGGTCGGCCGTGGGCCGCAGGTCCTCCGGCATGTGGATGTTGTCCTTGGCGGGGATCATCACCACCGTGTACGGCACCGTGTCCTCGCGGAAGCTGAACATGCGGTAGCCGACGTAGTTGCCGATGTAGGGGGCGCTGGCCTGCCGGGCGCTGTCGTTCATCAGCGAGACGGGCCAGAACTGGGCTCCGCTGTTGGTCACCACCATCGTCTGCTGGTCCTCCGGCAGCCCGGTGGCCTGCAGGGCGGCCTTGGCGGACCGGCCTTTGATGAGGTCATTGCCGGTGTGGATGGCGTCCCATCGGGTGATCCGCACCTGTTGCTGGGCCTGAAGGGCGAGCACGCAGCACGCCGCGAAGAGGGTGAAAAGGGACCTCATGGGGATCGATCGGCACCTTCCTACGGAGAAGGTCGGCCGAAAGGTACCTCGGGCCCGGACCGCGAACGATCCGCACCTTCGCGTGTTCCTTCACCACCATGCTTCGAACCCTGTTCTCCGGAATGTTCCTGCTTTCCCTCTTCGGCTGCGGCCGTGCCCAGGGGCCCATCACCCCCGTGGCCCCGGTCGCCCCGTTCCATGCACTGAAGGCCACCGACATCACGGGCGCACCGGTCGACCTGTCGGCCTACAAGGGCCATCCCGTGCTCATCGTCAACACCGCGAGCCGCTGCGGCCACACCCCGCAATACGCCAAGCTGCAGGAGCTGTACACGCGCTACGAGGCGAAGGGCTTGGTGGTCCTGGGTTTCCCCAGCAACGATTTCCTGCGCCAGGAGCCGGGTGAGAACGCCGAGATCGCGGAGTTCTGCACGAAGAACTACGGGGTCACCTTTCCCATGATGGCCAAGGTGGAGGTGAAGGGGGAGGGCCGCGACCCGGTGTACCAGTGGCTCACGCGCAAGGACCTGAACGGCGCGGTGGACAGTAAGGTGAAGTGGAACTTCCAGAAATACCTCGTGGACGGACAGGGCCGCTTGATCGGTGTGTTCGATCCCGGCACCGACCCGCTGGACCCGGCCATCACCGCCCTCATCGACGCCAACCTATGAACCGCTCCGCCCCGCTGTTGCTCTGCGCGCTCATGGCCTGTGGCGCACCGCCCAAGGCGACCACGACCACCTCGTCCACTTCGACGGAAGCCACCTCGACCATGCCTGAGTTCCACATGCTTTCGGCCACCACCATCGATGGCCGGCCGTTCTCCTTCGAACAGCTCAAGGGGCGTAAGGTGATCATCGTGAACACGGCCAGCGAGTGCGGCTACACGCCGCAATACGCCCAATTGCAGGAGCTGTACGATGCGCACAAGGACAAGGGGCTTGTGGTGCTCGGCTTCCCCAGCAACGATTTCGGCGGCCAGGAGCCGGGCGCCGAGGCGGAGATCGCCGCCTTCTGCTCGAAGAACTACGGCGTCACCTTCCCGATGATGAGCAAGGTGCGCACCACGGGCGCCGAGCAGCACCCCGTGTACACCTGGCTCACCCGTCGCGACCGGAACGGCGTGCTGAACGCGGAGGTGAAGTGGAACTTCCACAAGTTCCTCATCGACGAGCAGGGCGTGCTGCAGAAGGAGCTGCCGAGCAGTGTGAGCCCGTTGGACCCGGTGGTGCTGGCGTGGGTGGAGGGGTGATCGCGGTCCGGTCGGCGGATCATCTTTGCAGCATCATGCACGGCGGACCCGTTGACATCCTTTGCATCACCGCACATCCGGATGATGCGGAGATCTCCTGCGCCGGCACCCTGATGCGGCAGATCGAGCTGGGCCACAGCGTGGGTCTGGTGGAGCTGACGGCCGGCGAGCTCGGCACCCGCGGCAGCGCCACCCTGCGACGCCAGGAGGCCGAGGCGGCCATGAAGGTCATCGGCGCGCGGTTCCGCTACGACCTGGGCCTGCCCGACGGCTTCTTCCGCTCGGAGCGCGAGGTGCTCCTGAAGGTCGTCACCGTGCTGCGCCTGCACCGGCCGCGCGTGGTGATCACCAACGCGGTGCGCGACCGTCATCCCGACCACGGCCGGGGTGCCGATCTGGTGCGGGAGGCCGCGTTCCTCAGCGGCCTGCGGCGCATCGACACCATCTTCAGCGGCAAGCCGCAGGAGCCCTGGCGGCCCACCACGTTGTTGCACTGCGTGCAGGACAACTGGATCGATCCCGACCTGGTGGTGGACATCACCCCCTTCTGGGACCGCAAGATGGAGGCGTTGATGTGCTTCCGCTCGCAGTTCTACGACCCCACCAGCACCGAACCGGAGAGCCCGATCGCCACGCGGGAGTTCCTGCCTTTCCTGGAAGGGCGGCATCGGGCGATGGGTCGCATCATCCATGCGCCGTACGGCGAAGGCTTCACGGTGCAGCGCGCGCCGGGCGTGCGCGATGTGATGGAACTGGCGTGAGGTCCGCTCAACGCCCCACCAGCCGGAGCAGCCGATCGAGGTCCGCGCGGCCGGGCCGGTGATCGCGGAGGCGGGCACCACTGAGGGTCGTGAAGCGCCAGCCCTGATAGGCGGCGTTCACCAGGTAGGCCAGCGAGGCGGTCATGGCCGCGCCCAGGGTGCCCCAGGCCGGCACCAGCACCAGGCCGGCGGCGATCGTCACCATCAGCCCAAGCCCCGAGCCCACGGCGTTGTGCACGTTGCGGCCCACGCCGCTGAAGTAGTGGCTGTAGGCCTGCGAGGCGGCCATGCCCACGATGCCGGGGGCGAGGCAGGCCAGCAGGGGGCGCACGCCGGTCACCTCGGGCCCGAAGAGCAGGGCGTACACCGCATCGGGCAGCAGCAGGGCCACCAGCAGGGCGCCGGCCGCGGCCGCCACCGAGGCCTTGAACACCGTGAGGGTGAGCGCGCGCTGCCGCTCGGCGGACGGCTCGTTGCTCACCGCGCTGTACAGCACCATGCCCAGGCTCCGCGGCACCAGCCAGGCGCCCTCGGCCAGCTGGGTCGCCACTGAGTACACGCCCAGCGCGGCCAGCCCCAGGAAGTGCTCGATGAGGTAGTAGGCGAAGCGGTAGTTCAGCAGTTGCATGGTGTTGGCCCCCTGCACGTGCAGCCCCTGCAGCACCATGCGCCGCAGCAGGCCGTCCACCCCGGGCAACGCGCGGCCCGGCGCGCGCTGCACCAGGGCCCAGGCGCTGAGGCCCAGCGTGGTGGCGAAGGCCGCATAGGAGGCCTGCACATAGGCCTCCACCGAAGCGCCTCCCGGTGTGCGCACCAGGGCTGTGAACACGACGAGCAGCACCAGCCCGTGCAGGGCGGTGATGCGGTTGTAGGCCCCGATGCGCTGCCGGCCGAGCAGCACGTTCAGGTGGATCGTGTAGAACGATTGCATCAGCGCGAGCACCACCACATGGCCGGACATGCCCTCGGGCACCAGCGGAAGCAGCTTCAGCACGACGAAGGCGACCAGGGCGGTGAGCACGGCCCAGCCGTAGGCGGGCCGAAGCAGGGCCGGCAGCGGGGCGCGCGGCACCAGGTGCACCAGCGCGCCGCCGCCCACCACGTTGTTCAGCAGTTGCACGAGCGTGATGGCGAGCACGATGAGGCTGATGGCGCCCAGACCCGCCGCGCCCAGCAGATGGCCGGCCACCATGATCACCAGCAGGTTCGCCAGCGTGGTCCACGCACGGGCGATCACCGAACCGATGGCGGGGCGGATCATGGATGCAGCCGGGCGAAGAGGGTGGAGAGTTTCCGTTGTCGTTCG
Source organism: Flavobacteriales bacterium (assembly GCA_020847755.1). GTDB lineage: Bacteria > Bacteroidota > Bacteroidia > Flavobacteriales_F > PHOS-HE28 > PHOS-HE28. The sequence goes on from JADLBK010000213.1 coordinate 29,920, forward strand.
CGCGCGGCGCGGTCCGGCACCCGCAGGAAGCGCTTGCCGTCGACGAGCGTCACTTCGCCCACGGCGCTCACCGTGTGCAGGCCCTTGGAGTAGGCGCAGTTGGTGATGGGGCCCACCGTGCGCACCGCCTCCTCGTGGAAGGCCGTGGGGCTGAGTTCGAGCACGCGGTGGAACACCACGCGACCCCCGTACGTGAGGCTGCTGTCCTGCCCCGGACGGTACAGGGCACCATGGTGCACGAAGGGCGTGCCGGCCGGACGCGCGGAGCGCACATCGGTCTTCACCGGGTTCAGGGGATGTGGCAGGAAGGGCCCGTGGAGGTCCGCGGCATGATAGAGGAAGAGCTCGGTGTTGGTGAGCGGCGCCTTGGTGCCGAAGAGCCACCAACGGCCGTTCCAGTGCACCGGGGTGGGGTCGTACAGCGGCTCCTCCAGCAGGGTGGCCACGGGCTCCATCCGGGAGAGCGTTTCGTCGAGCACATAGAGCTGCACACAGCCCAGCGCCGCCTGCTCGGGGATCACGCAGATGCGCCCCTCATGCCGCAGCACGAACGGGTAGGAGAGATGGTGTGGAAGGTCGAGCAGCGTGCGCGAGCGCTTCAGCACGTTGTCGCGCTTGGGTCGCAGGCGTGCGATCTCGCCTTTGGCGCGCGCATGGTCGTACTTCTCGTACAGCACATGCAATTGCCCCTCGGCGTCGGTGAACCCGAAGGGATCGGCGCGGAACGAGCGCTCGGCGGGCGCCGGAAGCCAGCGCACGTTCAGGCTGGGCTTCTCCTCCAGCAGCCGGTGGATCGGCTGGTTCAGCACGCCGATGTTCCACTCCTCGTGCCGCGTGAGCGATGCACGGTGGAAGCGCAGCTTGTTGCGCAGCTGCACGACCAGGAAGCGCAGGAAGGTGAGGTTGCCGGGATAGCGCAGGATCGGTGCGGTGGTGCCGCTCTGGCGGCCCTGTGCGGCATCCGGGTCGCCGGCCAGGATGCGGCGCATGACCAGGGCGGGCCATGCGGCGCTGTGGCGCAGCACGGTGTCCACGGTCTCCCGCAGGGAATGGTCCACCACGCCGAACCAGCCCTTGTGCAGGATGCGGCCGCCATCCAGCTTCTCGGTGAGCCGCGGTAGCACGGCCCCCATCACCGGTTCGCCGCGCAGGAGCTCCCAGAGGCCGGGAGGGCCGCCGCGGTAGTGCTCCTCATCGCCGTGGTGGAAGCTCCACACCCCGTGGGTGGCCGCCTCCAGCACCTCGCCCCGCAGGATGTTGAAGCCGAAGCGCAGCAGCACATCGGGGCGGTGCGCACGGATGCGGGCGATGTCCTCGGCGCTGAAGTACTGGCCATGGCCGCGGCGTTCCACGGTGCACGCGATCGCCGGCACGCCGTGCAGCAGTGCGCTCACATACTCGGGCGCCATCGCGGCCGGCCTGAAGTGCTTCCGGCGGTAGCGCAGGTAGAGCGCGATCCGCCAGGGATGGCGAAGGAGCCGCTGCCCCAGGCTGCGCGGTGCAGCTGGCGTGGGCGTGGGCCGCACCACGAGCACCAGGTCCACGCCATCCACGGCCAGCACGTGGCGCAGGCATTCGGCCTGCCAGTGCTGCAGCACGGCCCCATCGCACAGCAGGCCCACGCGGAGCCGGGGTTCGGTGGCGTTCATCGGGCCTGTTGGAGGGCGCGCAGCAGGGTCCGGCCCACGGCGTCCGGTCCGTAGCGGTCGTTCACCCCGGCGCGGATGGCGTCGGGGCGGTAGCGGTCGGCCTCGCGGGTGAGCCGCACCAGCGCGTCGGCCAGCGCGGCGTCATCGTCCACGGGGATCAACAGGCCGTTCATCGGGGTGATGAACGCTTCGGGGCCGCCACAGCGTGTGGCGATCACCGGACGCCCTTGCGCCAACGCCTCGCCTGTCACCACGCTGAAGGTCTCCACCCGGCTGTTCACCACCACGGCGAAGGTGCGGGCCATGTGGTCGAGCACGGCGCTGTTGGGCAGGCGGCCGAGGAACCGCACGTGGTCGGCCAGTCCGAGGGTGCGCGCCAACGCCTCCAGTTCGGCGCGGTCCGGGCCATCGCCGATCACGGTGAGGCGGAGCGAGGGCTCGTGCGCACGGGCCCGGGCCAGCGCGCGCAGCACGCCGCTCACCCGCTTGATGCGGTCCACCAGGTCGGCCACCATCAGGAAGTGGCCCGGCAGGCCGGCGGGCGGCAGCGGGCGGTCGAGCCCCGGGATGGTGTTGGGCACCACCACCGCCTCGGTGCACAGGCCGTGGCGCACGAGGGCCGCGCCCAGGTGGGGGCTCACGGCGATGAAGGCGCGGGCGCGGCGGGCGATGGCGCGGACGAAGGCCTTGAAGAGCGGTCCTTTCCGGGCGAAGGTGCCGTCCAGGTATTCGCTGCTCTGTTCCGCCAGCACGAAGGGGATGCCGCGTCGGCGCAGGCGCAGGGCCACCAACGCGGGCCGCACCAGGATGTAGGCCAGCACCAGGTCCACGGCCGGGCGCTCACGCTCCAGGACCTGCAGTGCGCGCGCGGCGGTGCGCAGGTGGCGCCACAGGTTGACGGCCTTGCGCAGCGGCGCCAGCGGCCAGGTGCAGGCGCGGTACACAGCGCGCAGCTCCCACAGCCCGTCGACGGTGCCGGACGTGAGGGTCATCGGAGCGGGGGCATCGGGATCGGCCTGTACCACCAGCACGCTCACCGGCGTATGGCGGGCCAGCGCCAGGGCCTGCTTGCGGATGAAGTCGCCCAACTGCGGGTCGCGGGGACCGGGGTACCACTTGGGGATCAGGAGCACATGCATCGCCCGGCGCAAGGTAGGCAGCCCCTGCGGGCCGATCGGAGCAACGGCATGGCGGCGTATATTTGCGGCCCCGTTGCTCCCGCGATGGGGACATGGTGGATGTAGCTCAGTTGGTTAGAGCGTCGGATTGTGGTTCCGAAGGTCGCCGGTTCAAGCCCGGTCTTCCACCCGAAGGACGAAGCCCCGTGAGGGGCTTTGTTCGTTCCGGGTGGAAGCGTTCCCGCGGCGCGGCTAGGGGAAACACGAACGCCCCGCACAAGGCGGGGCGTTCACGATCTGCGGCCGTGGCTCAGGCCAGCTGCTTCTTCGCCAGGTAGAAGTCCACCTTCTCCAGGCTCTCATCCTTCAGGCGGGCATCCAGGTCCTTCAGGGTCTTGGGCGGCGGGATGATCACCTTGTCGCCCTTGCGCCAGTTCACCGGCATCGCGCAGGCGTGGGCATCGGCGGTCTGCAGGGCCTCCAGCACGCGCATGATCTCGTCCATGTTGCGCCCCACGTTCAGCGGGTAGTACATGATCAGGCGGATGGTGGCGGCGGGGTCGATGAAGAAGACCGCGCGCACCGCCGCCGTGTTGCTCGTGTTCTCGTGCAGCATGCCGTACAGCTTGGACACGCGCATGTCGATGTCGGCGATGATCGGGAAGTCCAGGTACACGCCGGTGCGCTCGCGCACGTTCTGCACCCAGGCCACGTGGCTGTGGATGCTGTCGATGCTGAGGCCGATCAACCGGGTCTTGTGCGCGGCGAACCAGTCCTTGTGCCGCGCGAACTCGCTCAACTCGGTGGTGCACACCGGGGTGAAGTCCGCCGGATGGCTGAACAGGATGGTCCAGTGGTCCTTGATGTACTCACTGAATTTCAACGGACCGTGCGTGGTGTTGGCCTCGAAATCGGGGGCCTTGTCGCCGATGCGCGGCATGCTCGGGATGGGGGTTTCCATGGGTCGTTGGATCTGCAGCGGCAAAGCTAACCGGGCCTTTTCGGTGCGGAGGTGATGAGGGTCACCGAGGGGAGGTGCGGTTGAAAACTATTTCCAGTCCGACCGGATAGAATTGGTCGTTGTTGAAGTATAGCTTGTGTGCTGATGAAACGAACGTTGCCATTTCTGTTGGTTGGGCTATTGAGGCTTCCCGGCGTAGCGCAGAACCTCGTACCCAATGGGAGTTTCGAAGAGTACGATACATGTGCGTCACCGCTGGTCGGCTATGGTATGTATGCTACTGGTTGGCTGAACCTGCATACCCAGTCAGCCGATTACTTCAATGCATGCAATACGGGAGGCGTTGTGGATGTGCCCTACAGCCAGTTCGGGTACCAGTATCCGGCGGATGGAGACGCATATGTGGGCATGGCGACGGCCTTCCCTGGATTGGATTGGTACCGGGAGATGGTGGGCATCGAATTGACCGAGCCCTTGCAGCCGGGTGTTCCAGTGTGCCTCTCGTTCAAGATGGCCGTGGGTGGTTTCGGAAGCTGGAGTGGCAACTCGAGCTTCAGAACGAGCAAGGGAGTGGGGCTGAAGTTCCTCACTCAGCTGCCCACCGACTGGCAGAGCTACCTCTACCCCAACAGCGCCGCACTGTTCTTGGATGAAGTACCCACGGATACCTCTCAATGGTATGCGGTGTCAGGTACATACACGCCTGATTCGGCTTACACCCATTTGGTGGTGGGTAATTTCTTCTCCGATTCGATCAGCGAAGTCACCATCTTGGATTCGACAGGATTTGGAACGTTTGAGGCGTCTTACGCATTCATCGACGATGTGCGTGCATCCTTTACCTTATCTTATTGCACCCAAGAAGTAGGCGTTGAGGAGGCGGGTATGGAGGCGCTGATGGCCTACCCTGTGCCGTGCTCAGATATGCTGCGGGTGCGCATTCGTGAAGGTGCTGTGCGGCCCCTTCACTATTCCCTGCGCGATATGGCGGGCCGGGAATTGGTGCACGGGCTACCGGAACCCGATGCTGGGGAGTTCATAATCAACACCCAGCACCTGCCCAGCGGGGTCTACGTACTCCAAGTGACCACAACGCAAGGGAGCTTGCCCGCCCTTTCTGTCATCCATGTATCACCCTAAAAAACGCTCGGATCATGAGAACGCGAATTTGCTCATTGGCCGGTCTTGTAGCTTTCTTTACCGCGACGGTGGTCGTGGCGCAAGATGCGGATCATCTGACCACCAACGGACTTGGACAGTCGTTTCTGGCGCCGGATGCCCTTGTTCCGGGAGGGCTCGGTGTCCTGCCCGTGAACCTCACCGTTGGCACCGCCGCTGGCCTCAACGCCACCCTCCGCGTCCGCGGCGACCAATTGCCGGTGAACGATGCGTTCGTCGGTACATCCCTCGCCACCTTCCGCACGGATGTGGGCAATGGGAACAACCAGAACTGGAGCATGGTACGGGGCACACTGGAGATCGGGCGGCTGTGGCACGCAGGAAGGCGAACGGTTGAAAACTATTTCGGGTGCTGAGGTGGACAATTCAGAACACGCGGAGCATAGCTTGGGACATGAAGCGAAGGTGGATACTAGCTGTGGCGTTGCTGATCGGGCGCAGTGGCGTAGCGCAGAACTTTGTGCCCAACGGGAGTTTTGAGGAGTATGCCATCTGTCCCGACTATTTCAGCCAATGGGCTTTGGTAGAGGGCTGGACGAGTCCGTACACCCTGAGCAGCGATTATTTCAATGCCTGCTCAGCAGGGGTGATCGCTGGCGTGCCGCTCAACCAGTTCGGGTATCAGCTGGCTTATGATGGTGATGGGTACATGGGCTTGGCCACCTATGCCCAAGGCGATCCGGACTACCGAGAGGTCATCGCTGCGGAACTTCTTCAGCCACTACAGGTAGGAGTTCCGGTCTGTGTCTCCATGAAAGTGACTTGTGGCGGTTTCGTCGCGGGTTCGGCCAATTCCGCGGCTTGGCGAGCGCGCGGGCCTGGGCTGCGCTTTTTTGTGGAACTCCCGACCGATTGGGGTGCGCTCCTATATCCGAACGATGCGGTGATCCACATGGATACGGTGCTGGCCGACACAACGGATTGGATCGATGTCAGTGGGACCTACGTACCGGACTCCGCCTATCGCTTTCTGGCCATCACCAATTTTTTCGCCGATTCGCTGAGTTGGCCTGAAGTACAGGACATAGGAGGGGGGTTTCCTTTGGCATACGCTTTTGTTGACGATGTGCGGGTTTCCGAAAACCTATCCTACTGTGGTTCGAACGTGGGTGCGGTTGAGCGTACAACCACGGGTATACAAGTGGTATGGGACGCGATAGGGAACGTGGTGACCATTCGCTCCGACGACCCGTTATTGTCAAGTACGCCAATCGTTCTGCTGAATACACAAGGCCAGTTGGTGCGCGAGGTGCGGTGGCCGCCGGGTGCTTCCCAGATCGTGTTCTCAACGGCGGACTTGGACGCTGGCTTGTACGTGTTGAACTACGGCGGTAGTCGAGGCGCCGCCAGTTTCTTACGCCTCGTTCACTCCCCCCCCTAACACGTCGACGCCATGTACAACCTCCTTCTTCGAACAGCGCCGCTCGCCTTGGTGCTCGCACTGTCCTTGCCGTCATTCGGCCAAGGCAACAACATGTTCCAGTCCACTGGAGCAGGTGATCAGTATCTGGCTCCCTCGCCGCCGCTGTTCCCGTTCGCACCGCGCAGTGTGAACATCGGCACGTTGCCGATTGGCTTGGCAGCCACCCTCCGCGTGCGTGGCGACCAGTTGCCGGTGAACGATGCGTTCGTCGGTACATCCCTCGCCACCTTCCGCACGGATGTGGGCAATGGGAACAACCAGAACTGGAGCATGGTACGGGGCACACTGGAGATCGGGCGGCTCTGGCACACCAATCCTAGCACCGCGTTCGTGGTGCAGGCCCGTCAGCCCGATGGCAACCTGTGGCTGCGGAATTCCGAGAGCGACGGCGTCGTCGTCCACTTCAACGGTACGGCAGGTACACTGCTGAACGGCTATACCTTGAACCGGCAAGCCTTCGTGGCCATCGGCGAGGACGGGGCCCAGGCCGGTCTTGGTCCCAACGCCCCGTGGTCCCGTGTGCATCTGGTGCATCCCACGCAAGGTGCGTCGCCGGCCACGTTCGGCTACCGCCCGCAGTTCCGCAATGGCATCACGCTCACGGGCAACAGCGATCTGGCCTACGTGGGGCAGCTCTACGACCAAGGTGCGGCGGGCACCGGCGCCGAGCAGGATGACAACAGCGCGTTCGGCTTCGTGTGGGGCGATAACGCCCTGCCGGCCGGCGATGCCCATGCCTGGGACCATGCGACCTTCCGGTTCGTGGGCGCGCTGGGTGTGGGCGGCTCGGCGGGCACGGTGAACGGCCTGGAGCTCCTGCGCCTGCGGCCCTACCGCGCCAACGCCAACGACCCGGTGCAGGGCTTCGTGGGCATCGGCGACTATGTGAACAGCGCCACGCAGCCCAGCGAGCGGCTGGATGTGCTCAACGGCAAGGTCCGCATCCGATCCCTGCCCACCGATCCGCCGAGCAGCAGCAACGAGGTGGTGACCGTGAACATGACCACCGGTGTGCTGGAGCACCGCCCCTTCAGCAACCTGCCGAACAACTGCGAGTGGGAGATGGGGAGCCTGGTGCAGCACGTGTGGACCGCCGAAGGGGCCGCCGATCCGGCGTGCCCGGATGCGGCGGAGAACGTGGGGATCGGTACACCGACGCCTACCGCCAAACTGCATGTGGTGGATGACACGCCGGATGCCAACAACGCCATCGTCGGCGTGCGCTGCATCGTGCAAGGTGCGAGTCTCTCCTCCAACGGGCTGGACGTGCAGGTGACCTCCGGAACGGGTGCGGTGAGCACCACGCGCATCGGCGGCAATTTTTTCAGTGAGGATGCGGAGAACCAGAACTATGGCGTGAAGAGCGTGGCTCAGCTGACCGTGGCACAAGGCGGAGGTTCGCAAGGGAACCGCGGCGTGTACGGTCAGGCCGACCTTCGCGGAGGCATCACGCTTTACAACACCGGTGTGGAAGGGCAGGCCTCCTTCTCGGCCGGCTCGCTGGCCACCAACAACCTCGGTGTCCGGGGTTTCGCCTCCGGCCTCAACGATCCCGGACTGCTCAACAATGTCGGGGTCATGGGCCAAGCCTCGTTCGCTCGCCAGAACTACGGGGGTTGGTTCTTTGCGGAGTCCACCGGACCAGGTGAGAACTACGGGGTCCTTGCCCGTGCGAACAACGCCTCCTCGAACAATTACGGGATCTATTCCTACGCACCTGTAGGACCGAACAACTGGGCGGGATACTTCAACGGGGACGTTTGGATCCAGGGCAATGGATTCGTCAATAATGGTATACCGATCATGTCGGATGAGAACTTGAAGACGAACGTTGCTGCTCTAGCGAACGGGCTGTCGCGTGTTCTTCAATTGCAACCGAAGACCTACACGTTCAGAACGACAGATTTTCCCATGATGAACCTGAGCACAGGTGACCAGATCGGGTTGATCGCTCAGGAGGTTCAACAGGTAGTGCCTGAAGCGGTTACCAGTGCCATGTTCCCAGCTCAGTTTGACTCGTTGGGCAACCAGGTCAGCGCGGCCTTTCCGGTGATGGGCGTGGACTATATCAAGCTCATTCCTCTGCTGATCGGGGCGATCCACGAGCAACAGGCCCAGATCATCGCCATGCAACAGGACCTGGCCGATTGCTGCGCCAGCACGGGGTCCACCGATGGTCGCGCTCCTCAACCCGGCACCGATCACCGGTCGATCCCCGTGGCGGGGGAGGGCGATGCGCGCCTCACCATCACGCCGAACCCCTTTCAGGATCAGGCGGTGATCGGGTTCGAGCTCCCGCGGTCGGCGCGGGTGGCGCTGCTGGTGTGCGATGGCCTGGGCAAGGAGCTCTTCACCCTGTTCGAGGGCAGCTTGTCCGCCGGTCCGCAGCGGCGCGACTGGGACACGGGCTACCTGGCGCCCGGCCTGTACCACGTGACCCTTCTGGTCGATGGCGAGCCAATGATCCGCAAGGCGGTGAAGCTTTAGGACGATCCGCCTTCGTCGGAACCGATCCGGTCCATGTCCCCATGTGGTCATCCGCACATGTGCTCATGTGCGCATGACCATCGCTTCACGCGCCGTGCTTGCGGTTGCTCAGCACCGTGTCGATGCTCCACGGGATGCGCTCGGCGAAGGGCGCTTTGCGATGGGGACAGCCGTCCAGCGCGCAGATGTGGCAGCTGGTGGGGATGCAGGGGTCCATGTGGATGAAGAGCTCCACGGTGCGGCCAAGGCGTTCGTTCACCACGGCCTCGATGGCGCCGATCTCGCGGTGGGCCTCCTCCAGGCTGTGGTACCAGGGCAGGGTGACGTGGCAGTCCACATGCAGCACGCTGCCGTAGGCGATCATGCGGAAGTTGTGGACGTCCACCCACGCCGGACGGCGGTGCTGTTCAAGCACGGCCACCACGCGTTCGCCCAGCTCCAGGTCGGCCTCGTCCATGATGCCCGCCACCGAGCGGCGGAACACGCGCAGGCCGGTGAGCAGGATGTAAAGGGCGAAGGCGATGGCGAAGACCTGGTCGAGCCACAGCAGGCCGGTGAAGCGGATCAGCACCAGTCCCACCACCAGGGCCACGGTGCTCCAGGCATCGCTCAGCAGGTGGGTGCCGCCGGCCTCCAGGGTGATGGAATGGCTGAGGCGGCCGCGGCGGCGCAGCATCAGCCCCATCACAAGGTTGATGGCACCGGCGGCGATGGCGAGCCCGATGCCGGTGTCGATGTCGTGCAGCGGGGCGTGGGTGAGCAGGCCCTGCACGGCGCGGGCGATGATGAGCAGCGCGGCCAGCATCACCAATCCGCCCTCGATGCCGGCGCTGATGAACTCGACCTTGCCGTGGCCGTACGGGTGCTCGCGGTCGCGCGGTTTAGCGGCCAGCACGAGGCTGTAGAGCGCGAAGCCGCCGGCCACCACGTTCACGATGCTCTCCAGGGCGTCGCTGAGCAGGGTGGTGCTGTGGGTGAGGTGCCAGGCCAGGAACTTCACGGCCATCACGGCCACGCCGATGCCCAGGATCCACGCCTGCAGGCGGATGTTGGCACGGCCCCCCTCCATGCGGCAAGTTTACGCGGCTATCTTGGGGCCATGGATGAACTGGCCCAGGCCATGAAGGCCATGCCCGCCCTGGAGGGCGAACTGGTGCGCAAGATGATGGCCGACGGCCGCGTGGTGGAGGTGCCCGCCGGCACCGAGCTGTTGCACGAAGGCGCCTATGTGCACGAGCTGCCGATCCTGCTTGAAGGCCTGGTGCGTGTGTTCATCGGCCACGAGGACAAGGAGCTGCTGCTCTACTTCATCGAGCCGAGCGACAGCTGCGTGATGAGCTTCGCGGCCATGACGGGCCGCACGCCCAGCCGCATCAACGCCGTGGCCGAGCGCCCCAGCAAGCTGCTGATGGTGCCCGAGGCCAAACTGCGCCAATGGATGCGCGAACACCCCTCGCTCAGTGAGCTCTTCTTCCAGCAGTACCACGAGCGCTACAACGACATGCTGCACACCGTGGAGCAGGTGGCCTTCGGCGACCTGCCCACGCGCCTGATGGACCACCTCAAGCGGTTGAAGGGCGTGACGGGGGATGAGCTGCTGGACGTGCGCCACGCGCGGCTGGCGCAGGAGCTGGGCTCGGCGCGGGAGGTGATCACGCGTACGCTGCGCAAGCTGGAGGACGAGGGCCGCATCCGGCAGCTGCCCGGCGGCATCCGCGTGCTCGGGTGACCCAGGTCACCGGCCCAGGCGCGCAAGAGGCGTCACTTTCGCCGCATGGCCGCCCTGCCGAAATGGATGAAGCTGGTGCTCGTGTGCATCGCCTGCATCGGCATCGCCCTGGGGGTGGCCCTCGTGATCCGATCATTCACCACACCATCACCCTCTGCGCCATGATGAAGAAGAACGTCGGCACCATCGACCGCATCGTCCGCATCCTGCTCGCCCTCGTGTTCGGCTACCTGTACTTCTCCGGCACCGTGACCGGTCTGGTGGGCACCGTGCTGCTCGTGCTGGGCGGCATCTTCGTGCTCACCGCGCTGCTGGGCACCTGCCCGATCTACAGCGCCCTGGGCATGAGCACCTGCCCGGTGAAGCAGAAGGGCTGAGCGCCGGTGCGTCCGCATCGAACAGGGCCGCTCCCGCAAGGGGGTGGCCCTGTGCGTTCCTCGGGGGCTGCGTAACCTTGCGGCCCATCCCCGAGGCCATGCTCTACCTGCTCATCGCCCTCATCTTCATCGTCGGCTACGCCGGCATCGCGCTGGAGCACCCCCTGAAGGTGAACAAGGCCGCGAGCGCCGTGCTCACCGGCATGCTCATCTGGACGGTGATCATGCTGGGGCACGAGCGGCTCTTCCCCGCTGGTGAAGGCGGCCACGAGCATCTGCTGCACCAGCTGTACGAGCACATCAGCGAGATCGCCAGCATCCTCTTCTTCCTGCTGGGCGCCATGGCGGTGGTGGAACTGATGGATGCGCACGAGGGCTTCCGCGTCATCACCGACCGCATCCGCAGCACCAACAAGCGGGCCCTGCTGTGGGTGATCGGCATCCTCACCTTCTTCCTCAGCGCCGCGCTGGACAACATGACCACGGCGATCGTGATGGCGGCGCTGCTGCGCAAGTTCATCCGCGACAAGGACGACGTGTGGACCTTCGCCGGCCTGGTGATCATCGCGGCCAATGCCGGTGGCGCCTGGAGCCCGATCGGCGACGTCACCACCATCATGCTGTGGATCGGCGGGCAGGTCACCACGGCCAACATCATCCTCAAGCTGTTCCTGCCGAGCGTGGTGTGCCTCGTGCTGCCGTTGCTGTGGTTGTCCGTGCGGGCCAAGGGGCGCCTGAACCTGGTGGACCTGCCGCCGCAGCAGGAGGAGGGTTCCGCGGCGCGCCTGGGCACCCGGGAGAAGTACCTCGTCTTCTTCATCGGCATGGCCACCCTGCTGGGGGTGCCGCTCTTCAAGTCGGTGACGCACCTGCCGCCCTTCATGGGGCTGATGCTCGGCCTGGGCGTGCTGTGGGTCTTCACCGAGTTCATCCACCTGCGGCATCCGCAGTGGACCGAGCGCAGGCACATGACCGTATCGTCGATCCTTTCGCGCGTGGACCACAGCAGCATCCTGTTCTTCCTGGGCATCCTGCTGGCGGTGGCGGGCCTGCAGGTGGCGGGTCACCTCACGGACCTGGCCCGGCTGCTCGACCGTTCGCTGGGCAACATCTACGCCATCAACACGGTGATCGGCGCGTTGAGCGCCATCGTGGACAACGTGCCGCTGGTGGCGGCCGCCATGGGCATGTACCCGATGACGCAGTTCCCGCCGGACCATGCCTTCTGGGAACTCTTGGCCTATTGCGCGGGCACGGGCGGCAGCATGCTCATCATCGGCAGCGCGGCCGGCGTGGCGGTGATGGGCATCCTGGGCATCGACTTCATGTGGTACGTGCGCCGCATGACGGTGCCGGCCGCCCTGGGCTACATCGGCGGCATCCTCACGTTCTGGCTGATGTGGCACTGAGCGCCTGTTCCAAGCGATCACGAACAGGCTCCGAGCCCGTCCTCACACCGTGGGGATGCCGTGCAGCTTGCACAGCCAACCCAGATGCCCGATGTGGCTGCCTTCGTGGCGGATGGCGTGCATGAGCACATCGCGCACCTGACCGGCCCCACCGAAGGGCAGGCCGGTGGGGTTGGGGCGGCTCAGGGCCTCCTCGTCCAGCGTGGCCACATGCGCGATGGCCTGGCGGTGCACCTCGTGGAACATGTGCAGGACCTCCTCCACGTGCGGCCGTTCGTCCTCCGGTGCGCCGTGGGCGCCCAGGGTGTAGTGCTTGGCCCAGCTGAACTTGATGACCGGTCCGCCGGTACTGCGCAGCAACAGGCCGTTCTCGCTCGTGGCCAGGTGCGCCACCAGCCAGAAGGCCGAGTTCAGGGCCTTGCCCTCGCACACGAACCGCTTGTGGAGGGTGCCGTTGGTGCCGTCGGGGTCGGCCTTCAGCAGGCGGCCGAGGTAGTACATCGTGTAGTCCCGGGTGCGGTCCATCATGGCCGCCAGGAAGCGTGCTTCGTCGATCATGCGGGCAAGGTAGCGCGGCGATCAGCCCCGCGCGGCCAGCAGTTCCTCCAGGTGGCGCCGCAGGGTGAGGCCGGCGCTGTTCCAGTTCAACCGCTCATGGTGCTCGTTCAGCGCGCCATGGGCCAGTGCGCGGTACCGGTCGTGGTCGAGCATGAGCCCGGCGATGCATGCGGCGTAGGCGTCGGCATCGGCCTCCAGCGGCAGGGCCATGCCGTTGAACCCATCCCTGACCGAGCTGGGGGTTCCGCCGACGGCGGTGGTGATGCACGGGACGCCGAAGGCGTTGCATTCGCTGAAGACGATGGGCGAGCAATCGGCGCGGGTGGGGAGCAGCAGGAAGTGGGACCGCTGGATGAGGTTGGCGATGCGGCGCTGCCCGGTCGCCGTGTTCTTGGCGATGAAGGGGACCACCTCCACGTAGGAAGGGAGCTTCGCACCGGGCGGCGTACAGCCCACGATGGTGAGCCGCACCGCGAGCCCCTGCGCATGCAACCGTTCCGCGGCGCGCAGCGCGAGGTCACCGCCCTTGCGCTCCCAGCTCACCGCCAGGAAGAGCAGCTCGCAACGTTCCATCGGTCGGCTGTCGATCACCTGCTCGATGCGGGAGCGCGCCGGGATGCGGTCCAGGTTGCAGCCGAAGGGCACCACCCGGATGCGCGACGGGTCGGCGTCATAGTGCTCCACGGCGGTGCGCGCCGCCCACTCGCTCGAATAGATGGCCAGGTCGCAGCTGCGCAGTGCCTCCCGTTCCAGGTCGTGCCCCTGTTGCAGATAGCGCCTGGGGTAGTTGCGGTACTCCGGGTACAGGTCGAGGATGCCCGCGAAGGTGGCGTCGGTGTAGAACACCTTCGGCCGGTCGCTCTGCAACAGGGCCACCGGGATGCTGCTGGGCGAGAAGATCACATCGCAATCGCTCTGTGCGAGCGCCTCGCCGATCTGTCCGGCGAAGCGTTTCGCCATGGCCGTGGTGCGTTCCACCGGGAAGATGCTGTCCGGCGAGATCCAGTGCTGGACCTTGTTCACCGCCTTGCGCAGCAGCACGCGGGTGCGCTGCAGCTCGCCGAGGTCGCGCATCTGCACCTGCTGGTCCTCCAGGCTTTTGGCAATGAACCGCACCGTGCCGCTCCAGGCCCGGACGTCGGTCGGGTCCATGCTGGTGGCATACATCAACCGCAACGGGGCGGTGCGTGTCCGCAGGTCACGGACCTTCAGGCGTTGCTCGCGCACAGGTGGAGCGGAGGTTCGCCGCCCATCGTACAAAGGTGCTGCGCGCGGCACCATATCGTCAACACCGTTCGGTGGTCCTTGCCACGCGAACGGTGAAGGGATGCGTCGCCCGGCGGGTCGGGTACCTTTGCCGCATGACCGGCAACAGCACGGGGCGGCTCTTTCGCCTCACCACCTTCGGCGCCAGCCACGACGCGGCCATCGGCGGGGTGGTGGAAGGCTGTCCGGCCGGGCTGCACCTGGACCTGGAGGCCGTGCAGCAGGAGCTGGACCGCCGACGTCCGGGCAGCACCGAACTTGGCACGGCACGCCGCGAGGACGACCGCGTGGAGCTGTTGAGCGGCGTGATGGACGGGGTGACGCTGGGCACGCCGATCGGTTTCCTGATCCGCAACACCGACGCCCGCCCGCAGGACTATGCGCACCTGAAGGACACGTACCGGCCCGGCCATGCGGACCTCACGTGGGAGCAGAAGTACGGCGTGCGCGATCACCGGGGCGGTGGCCGCAGCAGTGCGCGGGAGACCGCCTGTCGCGTGGTGGGCGGCGCGATCGCGCGGCAGCTGCTCGCCACGGCGGGGGTGCGGGTGCAGGCCTGGGTGTCGCAGGTGGGCGAGGTGCGTCTCGGCGAGGAGCCCTTCGATGCCGCCGACACCTGGTCCAGCCCGGTGCGCTGTCCGCATCCACCCACCGCTGCGGCCATGGCGGCCCTGATCGAGGCGGTGCGGGCCGAAGGGGACAGCATCGGTGGCTGCGTCAGCGCCCGCCTTTCGGGGATCCCCCCCGGCCTGGGTGAACCGGTGTTCGACAAGCTGCACGCCGACCTGGGCAAGGCCCTGTTGAGCATCAACGCGGTGAAGGGCTTCCAAGTGGGTTCGGGCTTCGCCGCGGCGGCCATGCGCGGCTCGGCGCACAACGATGCCCTGGAGCCCGATGGCACCGGCGGCATCCGCAGCGTCACCAACCGCGGCGGTGGCGTGCAGGGCGGCATCAGCACCGGGGCAGACATCCTGTTCGACGTGGCCTTCAAGCCGCCCGCCACCGTGATGCGGCCGCAGGCCTCGGTGGACCGCGAGGGGCGGCAGGTGGTGCTGGAGGGTCGCGGCCGCCATGACCCCTGCGTGGTACCGCGCGCCGTGCCCATCGTGGAGGCCATGGCCTGCCTGGTGCTGGCCGACCATCTGCTGCGGCAGCGCTCGGCGCGCCTCTGACCGATCTTCCATCCACGATCGTTGTTCGCAATCCGAACGGATCACGGCCGCGATCGCCCGGCCACCGCATGATCTTTGCACCCTCATCCCGAACACACCATGGGCAAATGGTTCAAACGCATCGTCATCGCCGGGGTCGTCCTGGTGGTGCTGCTGATCGCCGCCATCATCCTCATCCCCGTCCTGTTCAAGGACCGCATCGAGGCCCTGGTGAAGGAACAGGTGAACGCCACCCTCAACGCCACGGTGGAATGGGGTGAGTGGGACATCACCCTGCTGCGCAGCTTCCCCGACCTCACCGTGGAGGTGGCCGGCGTGAAGCTGTGCAACAAGGCCCCCTTCGAAGGGGTCTGCCTGGCCGACATCGGCTCGCTCACCGCCACGGTGGACATCAAGAGCGTGTTCGGCGACAAGGTGGACATCAAGCGCATCGGCCTGGTGAGGCCGCGGATCCATGCCGTGGTGCGCGCCGATGGAAAAGCGAACTGGGACATCACCCTGCCCGACAGCAGCGCGGCGGAAGCCCCGGCCGACACGGGCGGCGGCTTCTCCATCGGTCTGCGTGAATACTGGATCGAGGATGGGCGTGTGGTGTACGACGACAGCACCCTCGCCTTCCGCATGGACCTGCTGGGCCTGGACCACAAGGGCACGGGCGACTTCACGCAGGACCTCTTCACCCTGAGCACCACCACGCATGTGGACACCGTGGACGTGCTCTTCGACGGCGTGCGCTATCTGCAGCGCGCGGTGGCCGACATCCGCGCCGACCTGGACATGGACATGGCGGGCATGAAGTTCACCTTCAAGGAGAACGAGGCCGTTGTCAACCGCCTCACCCTGGGCTTCGACGGCTGGCTGGCGATGCCCGCGGACGACATCGACATGGACATCACCTGGGCGCTGAAGAAGAACGAGCTGGGCGCGCTGTTGTCGATGGTGCCCGCGGCCTTCGCCAAGGACCTGGAAGGGGTGGACATGAGCGGCACGGCGGCGTTCGGCGGCTATGTGAAGGGCACCTACAACGACAACACGATGCCCGGCTTCGGCCTGGACATCGCCGTGGACAACGGTCGTTTCAAGTACCCCGACCTGCCCGAGAGCGTGGAGCGCATCCAGGTGAAGGCCTCCATCGTGAGCCCGCAGGGCAAGGACCTGGACGGCATGGTGATCGACGTGCCCGTGTTCGCCATGCAGGTGGCCACCAACCCGGTGAGCGCCCGGCTGCACCTGGAGCGGCCGATGAGCGATCCGCGCGTGGACCTGGCGGCGCAGGCCAAGCTCGACCTCGCCAGCCTGAAGCGCGTGGTGCCCATGGAGAAGGGCGACGAGCTGAACGGCACGCTCGATGTGGACGTGAAGGTGAAGGGTGCCGTGAGCGACATCGAGGCGCAGCGCTTCGAGAAGTTCACCGCGGAAGGACGCGTGCTGCTGAGCGGCATGACCTACCGCAGCGACTCGCTGCCCTGGCCGGTGGGCATCACCACCCTCGACCTGGCGCTCAGCCCGCGCTACCTGGCGCTGAACGGCTTCGACGGCACCCTGGGCGGCAGCGACGTGCGCGCCAAGGGCCGCTTCGACAGCTACCTGCTGTGGTGGCTGAAGGACAGCACCCTCACCGGCACCTTCGACGTGGCCAGCCGCCGCTTCGACCTCAACGAGCTGATGGGCCCCGAGGAGCCCGCCACGGCGGAGAGCGCCCCGGCCGACACCGCCGCCATGACCGTGATCGAAGTGCCCGCGAACATCAACTTCCGCCTCAGCGCCGAGGCCGGCGAGGTGCTCTACGACGACCTCACGCTCACCGGCCTCAAGGGTGGCGTGCACATCCACGACCGGCGGGTGGACCTCAACAAGCTGGTGTTCGGGCTCTTCGAGGGGCGCGTGGGGCTCGACGGGTCCTACGCCACGCCGGAGAAGGGCACGCCGGTGGCCGAACTGCGCTACGACATCCGCGACATGGACATCGAGAAGACCGTGCAGTACGTGGAGACCGTGCAGAAGCTCGCGCCCATCGCCAAGACCTGCAAGGGCAGATACAGCACCACGCTGAGCATGCGCACCGAACTGGATGCGGCGATGAGCCCGGTGATCGAGAGCCTCACCGGCCAGGGCACGCTCAGCACGCGCAACGTGCGGGTGGACGGCTTCCAGCCGCTGGTGGACCTGGCCAAGGCCTTCAAGGTGAAGGGCATCGAGAACACCACGCTGCCCAGCGTGGACTTCAGCTACGAGTTCCGCGACGGCAAGATGATCACCAAGCCCTTCGATGTGAAGATCGACCGGATCAAGGCCAACGTGGGCGGCAGCACGGCCTTCGCCGACCAGGCCATCGACTACGACCTGAAGGCCAAGGTGCCCACCGACATGTTCGGTGCGCAGGCCAACCAGCTGGTGGCCGGCTGGCTGGGCCAGGCGAACCAGGCGCTGGGCAGCGGGTTCCAGATGCCGGCGGAGATCGCGGTCACCGCGAAGATCACGGGCACCATCGACAAGCCGGTGGTGAAGCCGGTGTTCGCCGGTGGTGGCAGCAACCTCACCCAGACGATCGTCACCGAGGTGAAGCAGGAGCTGAACCAGCAGATCGACAAGGCCAAGGAGGAGGCCATCGCCCGCGCCCGCGAGGAGGCCGCCAAGCTGCTGGCCGAAGCGCAGAAGCAGGCGGACAACCTGAAGGCCACCGCGCGGCGCGAAGCGGCCAACATCAAGGGGCAGGCCTACAAGGCCGCCGACGACGAGCTGGCGAAGGTGACCAACCCGCTGGCGAAGATGGCCGCCAAGGCCGTGGCCGATGCCGCCAAGAAGGAGGCCGACAAGCAGGAGCAGAAGGCCATCGCCGAAGCCGATAAAAAGGCCGACGGCATCGTGGCCGAGGCCCGCAAGCAGGGCGATGCCCTCATCGCCAAGGCCGAGCAGACCAACACCACGATCAGGTAGCGAAGGGGCATGGCCCTTGCGGGGCGCTGTGAAGACGAACGGCATGAACGACATCACCAAGGCCGCGCTGACCGCCGTGGCGCTGCTGCTCGGTGCGCCCGCCATGGCGCAGGACGGGGAGAACGACCCGTGCGGTCCGCCCACGGACAAGAAGGTGCTGAAGCTGCTGGACGAGGCCGCCAAGGCGAAGGACGGCGCCGCACGCCACCAAAAGCTGAAGGAGACCCAGGAGGTGGACCCGGACTGCGCCGAATGCCTCTTCCAGCTCGGCATCTCGGCGTACAAGCGGGCGCGTGAAGGCGGGGCCGACCTCAAGCCCGCCATCACCTACTTCGAGCGCCTGCAGGCCCGCTGCCCCGACCGGCACAGCGATGTGCACTACTACCTCGGCGCCGCGCACTATGCCAAGGGCGAGTACGCCGAAGCGGCCAAGGCCTTCCAGGCCTTCCTGAAGTTCCCCACCGAGGACCAGAGCAAGTTCAGCAAGGACGTGGACAAGAAGACCGCCGATGTGGAGGAGCTGATGCCGGAGCTGCGGTTCCACATGGACTTCTACCGCAACACGGCGCCGCTTGATCCCCGGCCACTGCCCAACGTGTGCACGGCGGCGGACGAGTACCTGCCCATGCTGAGCCCGGACAACGAGCTGCTGTTCTTCACGCGCAAGAGCAAGTACCAGGCGAAGGGCGACCTGGTGGCCAAGGACGTGGAGGAGCTCACCGAGAGCCGGCGTCCCGCCGGGTCCAAGGACCATGACAAGGGCCGCGCGCTGCCCGACCCCTTCAACCTGGGCGACAGCTACGGCGGGGTCACCATCAGCGTGAACAACCGCGAGATGTTCGTCACCGTGTGCGGCGCGCCCGATGCGAAGGGCTATCGCAACTGCGACCTCTTCCGCTCGCACTACAACACGCACATGGACTTCGGCAGCGGGCAGCAGAAGTGGGAGTGGACCGGGCTGGAGGACCTGGGCCCGGCGGTGAACACGGCCGACGGCTGGGAGAGCCAGCCCACGCTGAGCGCCGACGGCCGCACGCTCTACTTCGCCACCGTGCGCCCGGACAGCAAGGGCACGGACATCTATTTCAGCACGCGCGACGGTCAAGGCGTGTGGAGCAAGGCGCAGCCCGTGCCCGGCCCCATCAACACGGCGGGCGATGAGAAGGCCCCCTTTCTGCACAGCGACAGCCGCACGTTGTACTTCGCCGCGCGGCCGGCGGTGGACGAGAACGGCGAGGCCCAGGAGGGGCGGGGGCACCGTGGCATCGGCGGCTACGACATCTTCTTCAGCCGCATGAAGGACGATGGCAGCTGGGACACGCCCCGCAACATCGGCCACCCCATCAACACCGAGCAGGACGACCACGGGCTGATCGTGAGCGCCGACGGCCGCACCGCGCTCTTCGCCAGCAGCCGCTTCCGCGGGGTGGGCGGGCTGGACATCTACGGCTTCGCCCTGCCCACCGACGCGCGCCCGGAGGACATCCTCATTGTGAAGGGCGAGGTGCGCGACGAGAACGGCGAGGTGGTGTCCGACGCCAAGGTGGAGATCACCTACATGGACACGCGCCGCACCGAGGTGCTGCAGGTGGACCCCACCGACGGGCGCTACGCCACGGTCGTCAACCTGCGCAAGGGCGCCGATGTCATCATGACCGTCACCAAGAAGGACCACGTGTTCGACTCGCGCGCCTTCAGCCTGGCGGACACCGTGCGCGGGGTCACCGCCGAGGTGGACATGACCGTGCAGCGCATCGCGGTGGGCCGCAGCTACAAGGTGAACGACATCACCTACGCCACCAACTCGGCGGAGATCACCAAGGCCAGCGAGCACATCCTCGACCAGCTCATCCGCTTCCTGAAGGACAACCCCACGGTGAGCATCCGCATCGAAGGCCACACGGACAACGTGGGCAACGACGCGGACAACCTGGCCCTGAGCAACGACCGCGCCTTCACCGTGATGGGCTACCTGCAATCCCATGGCATCGCCGCCAAGCGCCTTGCCTTCAAGGGCTATGGCGCCGGCAAGCCCGTGGCCTCCAACGACACCGAGGCCGGCCGCGCGCGCAACCGCCGCACCGAGTTCGTCATCGTGGGCCGCTGACGCGGATTTGGAACTTGTTGATAAGCGGATACTTTTGTTGATAACTTTTCTTGACATGCGCTACGTCATCGGGGTGACCCTTGTCCTGCTTGGGTCCAGTGCACAGGCCCAGGTGGCCCATGGGGGCGCCCCTGTGGGCTGGGGCGGCTCCTCCGGCCCCATGGTCGGCCTTCCGTCGGTGGTGCTGCCCGCCCTGGACCGGGCCGTGCTGGTGCAGCAGGAGGCGGACAGCCCCGCCGTCGGTTTCCGCTACGGGGTGCAACGCCCGGTGGCCGCCGAGGTGCCGGCGCAAGGCCAGTGGATCGGCACCGCCGACGACCGCCGGGTCTGCCGCCTGATGATCGAGAGCCCCGGCGCGGTGATGCTCAGCGTGCAGTTCAGCCTCTTCGACCTGGTGCCCGAGGCGCGGGTCTACCTCTACGACCGCGAGCGGCAGCGCTACCTCGGCGGCTTCACCGAGCAGAACGAGCTGCCCGATGGCACCCTGGCCACCGCGGTGCTGCCGGGCGATGCGGTGGTGATCGAACTGGTGGAGCCGGCGACGGCCCGGGCGACCTCCCGCCTGGAGGTGGGCAGCATCACGCACGGCCATCGTGACATCTTCCACTTCGGCGAGCAGGGCCTGCTGCGCGATTACGATCCCGGTTTCCAGAGCGCGCCGTGCAACATCAACGTGGCCTGTCCGGAAGGTGCCGGGTGGGAGCAGCAGATCCGGTCGGTGGCCATGTTCCTGCGGCCCGATGGCAACGGCTGCAGTGGCTCGCTGATCAACAGCACGGCGCAGCAGGGCCAGCCCTACTTCTACTTCGCCAACCACTGCCTGGTGCCGGCCACCATCGGCCAGTGGGTGTTCTACTTCAACTACCAGGCGCCCGGCTGTGTGGGCACGGTGGGCAACACCGGCCAGACGGTGACCGGCGGGGTGCTGCGCTCGGCCTATTTCTATGACGACTTCGCGCTGCTGGAGCTGCTCAATGCGCCGCCCGCCAACTACGGGGTGTTCTATGCGGGCTGGGACCGAAGCGGCGCGGTGCCGCAGGCCAGCGCCATGATCCACCACCCGAACTACGACGTCAAGAAGATCAGCCTCAACGACGATCCGTGCACCAGCTACCAGGACGCCAACGGCATTCAGATGTGGCGCAGCGAGTGGGACCTGGGGGTGAGCCAGGCGGTGAGCAGCGGGGCGCCGCTGTTCGACCAGAACAAGCGCATCGTGGGGCACATGACCGAGGGGACCTACAGCTGCACGGACCCGCAGCAGAACTGGGCGGGTGCGGCCAAGTTCAGCGAGAGCTGGGACGGGGCCTCGGCCGGCACGCGGCTGCGCGACTGGCTGGACCCGGCCAACAGCACGGTGGTGCTGGGCGGATACGATCCGCAGAACACGCCGCTGCCCACGCTGCGCGTGCGGCTCAAGGCCTTCCTGCAGGGGCCGTACAATAGCGTGGCGCTGAACATGAACGGCACCCTGCGCGCCAGCGGCCTGGTGCCCCTCACCGAGCCGTACACCGCGCTCGGCTATGCCCATGTGGCGGGTGGCGGGGGGGAATCCACCACGCAGGCGGTGCTCAACGTCACCGGCACGGCCTCGGTGGTGGACTGGGTGGTGGTGGAGCTGCGCAACAAGAACAACGCCGCGCAGGTGCTGGCCAGCCGCAGCGCCCTGCTGCTGCGCAACGGCAGCATCGTGGCGGTGGACGGCACATCGGACCTCAGCTTCCAACTGCCGGTGGACGACTACCACATCGCGGTGCGCCACCGCAACCACCTGGGCGTCATGACGCAGAACCCGCAGCCGGTGGGCACCACGGCGGTGCTGCGCGACCTCAGCAACGGCTCGGTGCCCCTGAACGGCGGTGCGGCGGCCACGGTGAACGTGGGCGGGGTGCTGCTGATGCCGGCCGGTGACGGCACGCGCAACGGGCAGGTCAAGTACACCGGCGGCGGCAACGACCGCGACCCCATCCTCACGCGCATCGGGGGCACGGTGCCCACGGCCACCACCACCGGCTACCATCCGGAGGACCTGAACCTGGACGGGGTGGTGAAGTACAGCGGGGGGGCCAACGACCGCGATGCGGTGCTGCAGGCC
Organism: Flavobacteriales bacterium; assembly: GCA_020847755.1. Classification (GTDB taxonomy): domain Bacteria; phylum Bacteroidota; class Bacteroidia; order Flavobacteriales_F; family PHOS-HE28; genus PHOS-HE28. The sequence continues at coordinate 52,387 of JADLBK010000213.1, forward strand.
GTGGGGGGCACCACGCCCACCGCGGTGCGCAACGCTCAGTTGCCCTGATCGCGCAGCTTCTCCTCGTTGCGGCGCATCCGCAGGTTGAGGCCCTCCACCAGGATGCTGAAGGCCATGGCGAAGTAGATGTAGGCCTTGTTGATGTGGCTGCCGGTGCCTTCCATCAGCAGGGCCACGCCGATCATCACCAGGAAGGCCAGCGCCAGCACCTTCACCGTGCCGTGCTTGTTGACGAAGGCGCTGATGGCGTCGGAGGCGATGAGCATGATGAACACCGCGGCGATGACGGCCAGCACCATGATGAGGATCTCGTTGCTCATGCCCACGGCGGTGATCACGCTGTCCAGTGAGAACACGATGTCGATCAGCACGATCTGGGCGATGATGCCGGACATGCGGGCCGCCTTTCGGGTGGCGCTCTCCTTCTCGCGCTTCTGCTCCACCTTGGCGTGGATCTCCACGGTGGCCTTGTAGATCAGGAAGAGGCCGCCGAGGATCAGCACCAGGTCGCGGCCGCTCACGCTGTGGTCCATCACGCTGAAGAGCGGGTCCTTGAGGCTCATCACCCAGCTGAGGCTGAGCAGCAGCAGCACGCGGGTGATCATCGCCAGGGCCAGGCCGATGCGCCGGGCCTTGCGCTGCTGCTCCTTGGTGGGCAGCTCGCCGCTGAGGATGGAGATGATGATGATGTTGTCGATGCCCAGCACGATCTCCATCACGGTGAGCCAGACGAGGGCGATCCAGCCGTGGGCGGTGAGGAAGACCGAGGGGTCGAGCTGGGAGAGGTCGATCATGATGGGGGAAGCGGGCGCGAAGTTATCCGGCGCATCAGTGCGGCACGGTGCGCATCACGGTGATGGTCTCGTTGCGGTTCACGGGGTTCAGCCAGTGCACCACGCGGTCCACCAGCCCGGGCTCGGCCACCGCCACGCCGTGCAGAGGGCCCAGGAGGGCGGTCATGCGGGCCTTGCGCGCGTCCAGGTCCTCCTGTCCGATGAAGAGCACGGCGTCCGGGCGTTGGTCGGCGGGCAGGCGGGCGATGAGGCCGGCGAGGTCCTCCGCGGGATCGGCGTAGGGCAGCTGGCTGGCCTGCCATTGGCCCAGGTAGTACATGGGCATCCAGGGGGGCTCGTGCTCCACGGTGTCGTCCACCACCAGGCCGTGCACGGGCGGCCCCTCGCGCAGGGCCAGCATGGCCTCCACGCGGCTGCGCTTGCTGTAGGTGAAGGTGATGGCGACCAGCAGCACGGCGTTGAGGCCCCAGGTGAAGCGCATCACCCCGCGCCAGAGGCCGGGCCGCGCCCGCCACCAGGCCGAGCCGGCGCGGAAGGCCTCCCAGGCGGCGAAGCCCAGCACGAAGGCCAGCGGCACGATGGGCAGCAGGAAGCGCTCCTGCTTGTTGGGGAACCAGGAGTGGATGGCCAGGAAGAGCATCACCGGCAGCCAGAGGAGCCACGGCCGCGTGCGGCGGAACAGGCCGAAGAGCACCGCCAGGCTGAGGGGCGGGATGAAGATGCCCCCCAGCAGCAGCAGGTAGTTGTACCACGGCTGGTCGAAGTAGGTGGTGGTGTTGGCCAGGTTGTAGCGCACGTACTCGGTCATCTCGGCGAAGGGGCGGCCCCAGATGAAGAGGTCGATGCCGCCCTGCAGCAGGACCAGCGGCAGCAGCACGCCGGCGCCGTAGCGCAGCCCATCGGCCCATCGGCGCATCGCCAGCAGCACCAGGCCGGGCCCGGCGGCGAAGAAGATGGTCTGGAAGCGGATGTTGATGGCCATGCCGATCCACACGCCGGCCAGCAGCACCGCGCGCGGGGCCGGGCGCTCGTCCTTCACCAGCTGCCAGGCGGCGAGCATCAGGAAGGGGATGCACACCACCTCCACCAGGTTACGCACGGCCAGGAACGGCATGAAGTAGAAGAGGGCCAGGAAGAGTCCGGTGTTCCAAGCGATGGTCCGGTCGCCAAGACGAAGCGCGATGCGATATCCCACACGGACCACGATCAGGCTCCATAGCGCATGCAACACGCGGACGACCACCATCAGCGCTTTCGGGTCGGTCATGCCCAATGCCTTGAGTCCGGAGAATAGCAAATAGTGAAGCCCGACATAGACGAAGCTGTGCCCGCTGGGCCGAGGGTCCTCACCCTGGTTCCACGGTAGCCAGTTGTTGTAGTCATGTCCATCCACCCAGCTGCCGGCCGCCTCGATGATCAGGAAATGGTCATCATGGGCGAAATAGCCACCGCTGAAGAATGCCGCCACCATGCGCGGTAGTAGGGCCAGCGCGGTCAGCACCGCCAGGGGATGTTCCTGAACATAGCGGCGTA
>JADLBK010000214.1 GCA_020847755.1 Flavobacteriales bacterium
CCGAGGAGAAACGCTACACGCACAAGCTCCGGCTCGTGAAGCGTGTGGCGTGATCCGACCTATCCCGCATCCCGACCACTTCAACACTGAACCCGTTCCCATGAAGCGCATCCTCCTCCCCCTCCTTCTCGCGGCCACCACCGCGTTCGACCTCTCCGCACAACAGTTCAAGGTCATCACCATCGTGGAGAGCATCATCCCGATGGGCATCGGCCGGTCGCGCATGATCGAGAGCACCACCGACATGGACGCCGACGCCGCCACCACCGAACGCACGGACGGAAAGAAGAGCGACCAGGGCGACATCGACCGGGGCGACCTGAAGATCGACCGCTTCAAGGAGACCAAGCTGCTGAACTTCTTCAGCGCCGGCGGCATCAACTTCCAGAACATCGCCAGCAACGATGCGCTGATCACCGACCGCATCAACAAGCTCTCCGCTGAGGGTTGGGTGCTGATGCATGTGGCCAGCGGCGTGGAGAGCGATGCGGGGGAGAAGGACGGGCAGGGGATCTTCATCACCCGCCTGTTCTTCCGGAAGGGCTGAGGTCCGCCGGTCATGAAGCATGTGCTTGCCGATGGAACAATGACGGCACCTTCGCGGACCCGGGGATCGTGATCGGTGAGCGCTCGGCCTTCACCGCAACACCTGCAACGTCCCCCGCTGGCTGCGCCGTTCGCCCGTGTAACTGTCCACGTCCAGCGTATAGAAATACGTGCCTTCCGGAACGAGCTCGCCGCTGAAGCTGCTGCGACCGTTCCACTCGACATGCGCGGCGCTGCCGACGTGCACGCGCTGCCCCCAGCGGTTGAACACCTGGAAGGTGAGCGTGCCTCCCCACGGCGCGTCCAGCACCACCGCATCGTTGACCCCGTCGCCGTTCGGGCTGAAGACGTTCGGCACGATGAGGTCGCACGGCACGAAGTCCACGCTGATGGTGCCGCTCGCCCAGCAGCCATCCGCTCCGGTGGCGATCACCGAGTAGAGCCCCGGAGCGGTCACCAGCAGGCTGTCGCCCACGGCGCCCGTGCTCCAGGTGATGTCCGTGAACTCCGGGCCCAGCACCACCACCTCCGGCGTGCCCGAGCAGCCGATGAGCGGCTGGAAGTCGATGATGCTGCCCAGGAGCACCACCAGCTCGCCGGTCGCTGCAGGGCCTGTGCAGCCGTTCGCCGAAAGCACGCAGCTGTACAGACCCATCGCATCCTCTTCCACCGGATCGATCGTGATCGTGGGCCCGCTCGCCGGACCGCCCGGGGTCGACCACGCGTAACCGCCCCCCGCGGGACCCGTTGCGTTCAGCAGCGCTTCACTTCCCCAGCAGAACACCCACGGCGTGTCCAGAACCGGCGCCGGCGGGGCCGCGATCGCCTGCACCAGCACCGGCACCAGGTCCGAAGCGCAGCCGCCCTCCTCCTGGCCGACGTACAGCACCGCTCCGCCCGATGGCACCGTGAAGGTGAGCGTCGGCCCGGTCCCGATCACCTGCTGGCCGGCATCGTCCGCATACCAGGTCAGCTGGCCCGATCCATCGGCGATCAACTGGACCAGGTCACCTTCACAGACGGCCGTGTCCGCCGCGCTCACCGGCTCCGCGAAGGTGTGCGCCACCACCACCACCGTGTCGGTGGGGGCCGTACAACCACCGGCATCGAAGACCACGGCCGACCAGGTGCCGGGCTGGCTCACCCAGATGCTCTCCCCGACCTGCCCTCCCGGCCACCACACCGCGCCGCCGCCCAGCGGCACCACCGCCAATTGCACGCTGTCGCCGGGACAGAGCGCATAAGGACCGGGAGTGAGCAATTGCGCCACCGGCGGCGCACTGCCGATCATCACCTGCAGGGTGGTGACGATGCCGCACGAGGTGACCTCCACGCTGTACAGGCCGGGCTGATCCACCACCTGCAGCGGAGCGCTGCCGCTGAGGGGGGCGGCCCAGAGGATGCTGCTCACCGCGTCGGCGGTCACCTGCAGCAACACGCTGTCCGCTGCACCACACAAGGTGGAGTCGGGCAGCAGGTTGAGGAAGGGCGGTGCGTAGGGAAAGACCTCCACCGGCGGCGATTGCACCGCGCATCCCTGGTCGGTCAGCACATCGCAGTAATAGAGCCCGGGCTCGGTGGCGTACGCGATCAAGGTGGTGTCCGGCATCATCCCGTTCGGACCGAACCAGCTGTACACGCCCGGCACTGTGCCGATCAGCGTCACCCCGCTGTCCGGACACAGCACTTCCGGCACGGCCAGCACCTCCGGCAGCGGCGGACCATCCAGGAACACATCGGCGTAGGCCTGGCTCGGACATCCGTTGCTGTCCACGGCCGTCACCAGCACTCCGTAGTAACCCGGCAGCTGCACCTGCGCACTGTCCTGGTCGATCGCCAGGAACTGTTGTCCGGTCCACAGCCAATCGAAGCAGGTGGGGCATTCGGCCACCAGCCACGCCGACTGACCGGGGCAGAGGAACGGGGGTGCCGTCAGGGTCAACGGTGGTGGGCCGGGATCGGCGAAGGTGAGGTATATGCTGTCCGTGAACAGGAACCTCAGGGTGTCCGGGCACGGAAGGTTGGTGACGATGACGCTCGTGTGCAGCACGAACCAACCGCTCTGCTGCGGGGGGAAGAGGCCCGTGCTCACATCGGTGGTGTCCAACAGGTCCAGCTGCAGGAAACCGAGGGTCGTCAGGGTGTAGTTCAGCGTCGGGTCGTAGGTGAACGGCTGCCCGTTCTCCGTCCACGTGAGGTCCAGCCCGAGGTCGAGCAGCCCCAGCCCGCAGAGCACCAGGCTGTCGTTGCCGTCCAGGTCCTGAACGAACTCGTGCTCCAGGTCCAGCACCAGCGCGGGCAACGGATCGTACGGCACCACGACGACCGAGACACTGTTCTCCGCCTCGCAGCCGTTCGGCAGCACCACGAAAAAGGTCCAAATTCCTGCGCTATCCGTGACGAAGGACTGCGCCTGGATCACCGTATCGCCGTCGGTCCAGTAGCTGAAGGGGCCGCCCGTGTAGTTGTCACAGGTGATCGTCACGCTGTCGCCCGGGCAGAGCTCGACGGTGGTGGTGAGCACGGACGCGGTATTGTAGCCCTGCGAATCCGTGATCAAGGGCGTGCCCGGCGAGGTCAGCACCTCGGTGAGCACGGTCCCGCCCATCGAGAAGCAGCCATTGGCGAAGCTCACCGACAGCGACACCGGGCCGCTCGTGCCGACGAAGGTGCTGTCCGTGCTGCTGCCGGTGCTCCATTGGTACTGCACCACCGGGCCGATGTCGAATGAACCATCGAAGTCCTCCACGGTCACGCTGAAGGTGGTGTCGATGCCCAGCCAATACACGCCGCATTGGCTGTGTGCCGTGAAGCAGGTGTCCGTCATGCGGGCCAGGAGCGGGGCGAAGGAACCCACGCACACGGACCCGGCACTGCGGTCGCAGCCGCCGCCCGAGCGCTCCCAGATGTCGTAGGGCGACCGGCCGCTGACATGGCCCCGGGTGATGAAGCCATCCAGCAGGCCGGCGCTGGCCTCGCCCGCATAGCGGCCGTAGTGCGGATCACCGCAGTACCCGGGAGGCTGCGGGGAAACGACCAGTTCATTGGGCGTGCTCAGGGACGCATCGAACGACGCGTTCGACGGGATCACGAGCACACGATCGAACGAGCCGGTGAACACGAGCTGTCCGTTCGGTTGCGCGGCGATGCCGCCCGCCCGCTTCTCCCCCGCCCCACCGATCTGCTGGGCGTCGATGAACGCCAGGTCGCTCAACGCATGCCGTGCGATGAAAAGGTCCGGTGCGCCCACAGCGAGGAACACACCGCTCCCGTATGGCTGCGCCAGATCGGTGAACTGACAGTTGAAGGCGCCGTAGGCCGCGATCGTGTCCCCCGTGACCGCGAGCCTCCTCGGCTCCACTGCGCTGGCCGAACCGCTCCCCGCCGCGGCGATGAACTGGCCTTGCTCATCGGCACGCAGGATGAAGTAACCCTCGGGCGCGAGCTCGCTCACTTGGTCCGGTGTGCCGTCCTCGAAGCTCATCACCCCCTGCAGCTCGCCCAGCACGAAGAGCCCCTCCCCCGCCCGCCACCGCAGGTCCGCCCCGCGGTTCAATGCCGCTCCACCGCAGCGCCGGAACCACTGGTCCTGACCATTGCCATCCACCTTCATCAGGAACATCGCATCGTCCCAGGTATTGAGGTAGGGCTGGTCGAACGCGATGGTGTCGCTGAACTGGCCGAGCACGTAGGCCGACCCGCCCACATCGTGCACCACGGCCGTCGCCGCATCGTCCGCAGGGGCCACGCCCTGCTTGGTCCACAGCGGCACACCCGCGGCCGTCATGGCCGCGATGAACACATCGGTGCCGGGCAATTGGGTCTGCGGATCGATGGTGCTCTGCAGCGTGGCGCCGTTGAAGGTGAAGCCAGCGCGGAACTCGCCCGCCACCACCACATCGCCGTTCGGCGCCACGGACACGCCCGCCGGACGGTCGAAGCCGGTGAGCCCTCCGCCCTGTAGAACCCACTGCTGTTGACCGGTGCCCGCATCCAGGCTGGCCACGAACAGGTCCACCGATCCGCCCTGCGCGCTCAAGAGCGTTCCCTGGAAGTCGGCGGTGGCCATGAACTGGCCCACGACGATCAATCGGCCGTTCGTGCCCAAGGCGAGCCGGATCCCGCGGTCCAGGCCCGGCCCGCCTGCCTGCCGGACCCACAGCAGGTTGCCCGCCGCGCTCAGCCGCGCCACGAACACATCCGTGGATCCGGCGGAGAACAGGGTCTGGCCGCCGAGCGTCGCCGCGCCGCTGAACTCACCGGTGACGAACAGGTCACCGTTCGAGGCCACCACCACGTCCTCCACATGCTCCACG
>JADLBK010000215.1 GCA_020847755.1 Flavobacteriales bacterium
GAAGCATCGACTCGCACTGATCCATGTCCCTCCTCCAACCCTTCACCACCAACGGCCTCCGCACCATCGCCCCGGAGCCTGAGCTCCTGCGCCGCCTGGCCCGCACCAAGGCCGTGCTCTTCGACTGGGACGGTGTGTTCAACCACGGCTTCAAGGATGCCGAAGGGGGCAGTCCGTTCAGCGAGGTGGGCAGCATGGGCGTGAACCTCCTGCGCTTCGCCTTGTGGTTGCGGAATGGCTCTCTGCCGAAAGCCGCGGTGATCACCGGTCAGCACAACCCGTATGTGGAGCGCTTCGCCCAGCGCGAACGGCTGCACGGCGTGTACATGGGCTTCACCAACAAGCCCGAGGCCTTCGATTCGTTCCTCGCGAAGCATGGCCTGCAGGCCGATGAGGTGGCCTTCTTCTTCGACGATGTGCTGGACCTGCCCGTGGCGGCGCGCTGCGGCCTGCGGGTGATGATCGGCAGCCCGGTGACCGCCTGGCTCGTGGAACAGGCCATCACACGCGGCGAGGTGGACCTCGTCACAGCGAACAGCGGCGGGAACAACGGACTGCGCGAGGCGACCGATGCGGTGATGGCCCTGCTGGGTGTGGGGCGGGACGTGATCGCGCACCGCGCCGGCTATTCAGAGACCTACCAGCGCTACCTGAGCGAGCGCCAGGCCGTGGTGCCGGAGGTGGTGCGCAACCCGCGCTGATCAGGGCTTGGTGGCGGGCGCCTTGCCACGCAGGCGAAACTTCACCGTCGCGCCTGTGGCGGTTACGGGAACGGCCGCCTTCTCGAACAGGACAGTCGAAGGTTTGCCGAGCACATCGTTGCTGAAGCCGATCGGCTCCGCCGGAAGCCCCTGGGGGTTCCTGTCCAGCGTGTCGTTGCCATTGAGGTCCAGGAAGGCCTTCACGGCGTAACGTCCGGCGGGCAGGTCGGCGAAGCGGAGCGTGGTCGACGGGCGCACGGCCTCCACCTTGCGCTGCATGCAACCCTTGCCGGTGGTGAACGCCGCGGCATCCGGACATACGGCGACCATCAGTGCGCCAGTGCCGTGGTGCGCCACGGCCACCTCCACCACCAGGGTGCCCTGTGCCATCGACCGGACCAGCAGGATGCAGGCCCACGGAAGGAGCACGGAGCGGATCGACGGGATCAGAAGCATGCAGGCACCTGCTTGGCGGCGGCAAGCATACGCAAGAACCTTGCCCGCGGCACCTCCACCGCGCCCAGCCTGGCCGTGAAGGGGTTCAGGTACTGGGAGTCGAACAGCGTGAACCCGCACCGGCGAAGGTGTTCGGCCAGGGCGTGGAAAGCCACCTTACCCGCGTTCGGCACACGATGGAAGAGGCTTTCGCCGAAGAAGGCCCCACCAAGGGCCACCCCGTAGATGCCGCCGACGAGCATCAGCGCTCCCCGGTCGTCCATGGACCACACCTCCACGCTGTGGGCATGGCCGGCCCGGTGCAACTGGGCGTAGGTGGCCCGGATGCGCGCGTCGATCCAGGTCTCCGGGCGTTCCGCGCAGGCGTCCACCACGGAGGTGAACGCCTCATCGCGCGTGACATGGAAACCTGCATTGCGCATCAGTCGGGCCAGGCGGGCGTTGGGCCGCAGGGCATCCAGGTCGAACACCGCCCGGGGATCGGGATCATGCCAGTAGAGCTCGCCATCGGCATGGGCCATGGGGAATCGGCCCTCGGCATAGGCGGCCATCAGCACCTGCACCGGGATCACCGGCACCTCCGTCGGGCGGCTCATGGTCGGACCTTCACCACCGATCGCTCCAGCAGAGGGCCGCCCAGGTCGGCGCGGAGGTGATAGATCCCGTCAGGCAGGCCCGCCAGCTGCGGATCGGCGAAGGTGAGCTGCCGGTAGGTCCCGGGCTCCACGAGCTCGGTGAGCCGCCACACGGGCCGCCCCAGGGAATCGAACAGCTCCAGCATCAGCCGGTCCGCCTCGCCGGTGTACAGCTCCGCCGTGAACCCGTCGTTGAAGGGCATCGGGTACAGGTCCAGCACGGCCTCGTGCCGAAGACCGGTGAGATCCTCGCCCTTCAGCAGCAGGTGCGCCCGCCACAGGTCGGGTATCCCGTACCCCAGATCGATGTCGGGGCGGAGGGCCTGGGAGGCACTGCGCCGGATGGCTTCCGTGATCTCCACGGCCGTACGTTCGGGATGCAGCTGCCAGAGGCAGCAGGCCAGGCCGGCCACGAGGGGCCCGCTGAAGGACGTGCCGTTGATCCGCGCCAGCGATGTGCCGTCGACATCCAGGCTGGTGGCCTGCCAGCCCACCGCGCACACGTCGGGCTTCACCCGCCCGTCCGCCGATGGGCCGTGCCCGCTGAAGGGGGCGCTCTGGCGTTCGAGGCCCACGGCCCCCACCGCGAGGATGCCCTCGGCATCGGCCGGCGGACTGATGCGGTACCAGGCGCTCTGCCCGCTGTTGCCCGCGCTGTTCACCACCACCATGCCTTTGCGCGCAGCGATACCGGCGGCGATGCTGATGCGGGTGGTGCGACCGTCGAGGTCGTTCACCGTGTGGTCCTGCGTGCTGTCGTCGAAGGTGGTGTAGCCCAGGGAGGTGTTCAGCACATCACATCCGAGGCTGTCCAACAGTTCCGCCCCACGCACCCAGTGGTCCTCCTCCACGATGAACTCGCTGTCGGCGTCCTCGGTGCGCACCAGGGCCACGTCCACATCCGGGGCCACGCCCAGGAAACGCCCGGGCAGGTCGCCTGCGATCACCGACAGTACGCTGCGCCCATGCCAGTGGTCGGCGTACACATCCCCATCCGCCTGCACCAGGTCGGCTGCGAGCACGATGCCGTACCGATCGCGCAGGGCCGCGAAGGCGGGCAGCTGGTCGACACCGTCGAAACCACTGTCCAGAACGCCCAACAGCATGCCCTGGCCGGTGGCGCCCGCCCGGTGGAGCAGGTGCCCGTTCAGCATGCTCAGCTGCCGGAACCCCTGGCCGTAGGTGGCCTCGTCGACCGCGTCCACGCTGTTCTTCTGCATCACCGGGAACTTGGACTCCCCCCGGGGGGGGTGCGGATCACCATCGTGCACGCACCGCATCGCCCGCACGAACGGCAGCCGGTCGAGGGTGTCGAGCGCCAGCGTGTCGGTGCTGCGGATGGTGACACTGTTCTGCCAGCGGCTCGTGCCCAGCACCTGCAGATCGCCTGCCTGTTGCAAGGCCGCCACGAACGCTGGGTTCACCGGCAGGTCCAGGGAGTCCAGCGGAATGCCCTGACGGACGCGCCGTTCGATCGCGCGCGGGCTGAGGAAGGTGGCCGGAGCGTCGAAGCCGTGGGGGGTGCCGCCCTTGTGCGTGAACTCGATGAGGTAGGTGGCCGGCGCCGTTTGGGCGGTGGCCTGGGTGCATGTGATGAACAGGGCCGCCATGGACGGCACCATCCACCAGCGCCCGCCCCTAGTTCCCATGAGCGGTGATGACCTGCCGGAAATACCAGCCGTTCGTGCCGCTCACCTGCGTGTTCGACGTGTCCCGTATTCGCTCCACAAGCCCGATATGCTTGGCGTAGCGTTCACGATAGATGAGCGTGTCCACCAGGTTGTTGGGGTAGTAGTTGCGCACCAGTACAGTGCTGTCGAAGCTGGTGTTGCCATGCTGCCAGGGCATGTCCACCACATCATAGCCCACCTCCATGTCGCGTTGGCTGTTAAAGGTGTTGAGGTTCCAGCGTTCGCCCACTTTCACGGGAAAAGTGAGCTTCAACAATCGGACATCCTCCTCGGTGCGTTCAGCGTAGGTGCTCTGTCGGGTCTGCGTCCACACATCCTTGATGCGCCAATCGTTCGTGAGGGTGTCCCACACGAAGCGTTCGATGCGCTGGGCCGTGCGGCCTTCCGGATCGGTGTACACCGAGTCGATGACCTCGCGCAAGCGGTAGCGCAATGACCCGCTGATGCCGATGGACTCGAAGGACCACGACGAATCCACCAGATACTCCGCCCATGCCCCCTGCTGCACCGGGAAGTAAGCGTAACCCAGGTCCACCGGCACGGTCTCGTCCTTGCGGCAGGCGGGTAGCAGGAGCGCCAGAGCTCCGGCGGCAAGGAGGGTGCGGCGGGCGGAATGGCGCGGGATCATGGCATGCGGTCGATGAAACCTCCTCCGAGGACATCATCTCCGTCATAGAAGACGGCGCTCTGCCCCGGGGCGATGCCTGTCACCGGTGCGTGGAACTCCACGCGGACATGCTCCCCTTCCATGCGGAGGGTGCTGGGGGTGCCCTTGTCCTTGTAGCGCACTTTGGTGTCGGCTTCGATCTCGCCGTTCAACGCGCTCATCTTCAAGAAGTTCGGACGCCTCACCCACATGGCCTGGCGTTGAAGCTCCTCCTTGCGCCCGAGCACCACCGTGTTGGTCTCGGGACGGATGTCGGTGACGTACAGTGGCTCGCCCACGGCGATACCCAGACCCTTGCGCTGGCCGATGGTGAAGAAGGGATAGCCGTCGTGCTCCCCGAGGACCTCGCCCGCGGTGCTGACCAACTTTCCATGCGCCAGCCTGGCGATGACCTCGGGTTCCTTCCGCTTCAGGAAACCCCGATAGTCGTTGTCCGGGATGAAGCAGATCTCGTAGCTCTCGCTCTTCTGGGCCAGCTGCGGGAACCCTGCTTCACGGGCCAGCCTGCGGATCTCGCTCTTGTGGAAGCCCCCCACGGGGAACCGCGTCCGCGCCAGGCTGTCCTGCTTGAGGCCCCAGAGCACGTAGCTCTGGTCCTTGCCTTCGTCGAGCCCCTTGCTGACAGTGAACCGCCCGGCGTGGGGCCCGTCGACCACCTCGGTCAGACGCGCGTAGTGGCCCGTGGCGATGAGCGGGCAGTCCAGCATGTCCGCCCGTTTCAGCAAGGCCTCCCACTTGATGAAGGTGTTGCACAGCACGCACGGGTTCGGGGTTCGTCCGCCCAGGTATTCCTCCACGAAGTTGCCAATGATGGCCTCACCGAACTCGTCGCGGATATCGAGGATGATGTGGTGGAACCCGCGGCTGACGGCCAGGTTGCGTGCATCGTTGATGCTGTCCAGGTCGCAGCAGCCCGTGAGCCGCTTGCCGCCTCCGCTGCTCGCATAATCCCAGGTCTTCATGGTGACCCCCACCACCTCGTAGCCCTCCTCGTGCAGGAGCAGCGCCGCCACGGAGCTGTCCACCCCGCCGCTCATGGCCACGAGCACCCGCCCATGCCGGCTCATGGGGCGCTGGCTTTGGGTTCGCCGTCCACATACTCCACCCGGCTCAGCACACGGCCCGTAACGTCATACTCGGTCACCGTGCCGTTGAGCGACCCGTTGCGGTAGGTGCCTTCGCGCTTCTTCGATTGCCCTTTGAGCACGCGCTGCACCTCCGGCTTTCCGCCCAGGGCAGCGTCGGCGGGCAGCTGCTCCTCCACCCAGGTGCCGTTGCAGTGATACTCGGTGAAGGGTCCTTCGAGCTTCCCCTGTACATAGGTGACCTCGCTGCGCACCTGATCATCGTCGCAGTACTCCTTGAACACGCCGTTCTCCTTTTTGTCCTTGATGAACCGCCCCTGCTGGTACACGAGCTGCACCTGCACCTTGCCGTTCTCCAGGAAGTGGTACCAGATGCCATCGCGATCGCCGTTCACCATCCGGCCTTCGATCTCCTTCACGCCGTTGGGGTGGTACCAGGTGAAGGTGCCGTCGCCCAGGCCACGCACATATGTGCCGCGATGCTTCACCTGTCCGCCGGGGAAGAACTGTTCGTGCACCCCTTCCTGCACCCCGTTGGCGAACGTGATGCGTTCGGCCAGCGTGCCGTCATCGAACCAGGTGAGCTGCTCGCCGTGCTGATGACCCTTTTTCCAGGTCTCCAGGGAGCGCTTGCCCCCGTCAGGCCCGTAGTAGGTCCAGATGCTGTCCTTGTCCTGGCCCACATAACGCCCCTCGGCCATCAGCCGGCCGTTGGGGTGATAGTGCCGCGCGTGGGCCGCCGATCCATCCGGATAATGGTCCACGATGCTCTCCACCGCACCGGTGGTGGCAAAATAGGTGAAGGAGCCCACGGGACGATCGTCCTTGAACTGGCCGGAATAGCGCAGCTGCGGACTGTCGGCCCAGGTGCGTGCCCAGGGCCCCTGCTTCCGACCCTGCGCGTCGGTGCGGTTGGGCGCAGGCGACTGAGCGGCCAGGCTGCCGGCGCACAGCAGAGGCAGCACCGCACGAAGAGCGAGGGATCGCATGCGGCAAAGATACCCACGCCTGTCCGGCGGCTCCGCTGAAGGGGGCCGCTATCTTCGGCCGCGGATGACCCTCTTCAGATCGGATTGCCGGCACTTCAGGGGCGATGTACCCTGCAAGCCCCACAAGCTGCACGGTGTGCACTGTGCGGACTGTACGCACTACGACCCCATCCGTCAGCGCGTGCTGATCATCAAGCTCGGTGCGCTGGGCGATGTGGTGCGCACCACGCCGCTTCTCACCCCCCTCCGAAAGCGCTTCCCTCAGGCGGAGATCCACTGGTTGACGCTCAGCCCCGAGATCCTGCCGGCCTCGGTGGACCTGAAGCTGCCCTTCGACCTGGCCTCGCTGCTCGTGATCGAGGAGACGACCTACGACTATGCCATCAACCTGGACAAGGACCGCGAGGCCTGCGCGTTGATGGCCCGAGTGAAGGCCGGCGAGAAGCACGGCTTCACCTGGAAGGACGGGCGCTGTGCCCCGGTGGACGAGCGTGCCGTGCACAAGTTCGGCACCGGCGTGTTCGATGACCTGAGCCGGGCGAACACCCTGAGCTATCTCCAGGAGATCTTCGCCATCGCGGACTTCACCTTCCAAGGCGAGGAGTACGTCTTGGACAACCATGCCACCGGGCGACGGGCGTGGGACATCGACCGGGCGCGGCATGTGGTGGGGCTGAACACCGGGTGCGGAGGTCGATGGACCAGCCGCCTATGGAGCGAGGACCGATGGACCGAGCTTGCCAAGGGATTGAAGCGAGACGGCTATGAGGTGGTGCTGCTCGGCGGACCGCCGGAGCATGAGCGCAACCTGCGGATCGCGGCGGCCAGTGGAGCCACCTACTTCGGGCATTTCGACCTGCAGCTCTTCATCGACCTGCTGGACCAGTGCGACACCGTGGTGACGCAGGTGACCATGGCCATGCACCTGGCGCTGGGCCGCCACAAGAACCTGGTGCTGATGAACAACATCTTCAACCGGCACGAGTTCGAGCTGTACGGCCGGGGCAGCGTGGTGGAGCCGAGCACGGGCTGCGAGTGCTTCTATGCGCCTCGGTGCCGGCGGCTGGACAAGGGTGGGCATGCCTGCATGGACGACATCAGCGCCGAACGGGTGCACGAAGCGGTCCGTGCCTGCCGGCCACATCGGGACCTCGGGGCCTGAGCGTCGCGCATGCGCATCACCTACCTCAGCACCTTCTTTCCGCTTCGCGGTGGGATCGCCCACTTCAACGAGCGGTTCGCGGCCGAGCTGGTGGGCCGGGGCCATGCGGTGCGGGCCATCACCTTCAGCCGACAGTATCCCAAGCTGCTCTTCCCGGGCAAGACGCAGGAAGAGACCGGGGGCGCGGCAGGAGCGGCACCGATCGTCGCGGAAGTGCGTGTGGACAGCATCGGTCCCGTGAGCTGGTGGCGGACCGGCCGGTCCATCCGCCGGGATGCACCGGACGTGCTGCTCTTCAAGTACTGGATCAGCTTCTTCGCCCCGTGCTTCTGGGCCATCGCACTGCTGGCACGCGGCAACCGCCGCACACGCGCCGTGTACGTGGTGGACAACTTCATCCCGCACGAGAACAGGCCGGGGGAGCGCCTTCTGCGGTGGCTGGCCTTCCGCTGTGTGGATGGCTGCCTGGTGATGAGCGAGGCGGTGGAGAAGGACATCCGCGCCGCGCACCCCCGGCTGCCCATCGAGCGATCGCCCCATCCGGTGTACGACAATTTCGGCCCCGCCCGGGACCCGTCCGAAGCACGCCGTCAGTTGAAGCTTCCTGAGGACGCGGTGGTGGCGCTCTTCTTCGGCTACATCCGTCCGTACAAGGGCCTCGACCTGCTCATCGAGGCCTTTCCATCCATGGCCGATCTGGACCCCCGACTGCATCTGGTGATCGCCGGGGAGTGCTATGAGGATGAGCAGCGGTACAGGAACCTGGTGAAGGCGAGCCCGGTGGCCGACCGCATCCACTACTTCGGCGATTACATCCCCAACGATGCGGTGGCCACCTACTTCAGCGCGGCGGACGTGCTGGTGCTCCCCTACCGCACCGCCACGCAATCGGGGATCGTGCAGATCGCCTATCACTTCGAACGGCCCTGCATCGTGAGCGATGTGGGCGGCTTGGGCGAGGTGGTCGTCGACGGGGCCACGGGCTATGTGGTGCCTGCCGCAGGCGGGGACGCCCTGGTGGAGGGGATGCGGCGCTACCTCAACGGACCGAAGGACATGCGCCAAGCGATCCGGCAGGAACGCCGCAAGTATGCCTGGGACGCGTTCGCCGAAGCGCTGGAGCGGCTGGCCGCACGCATCCGCTGAGCGGCCGACCTCACCATGAGGCGGTCGACCGGCGTAACCGCACGGTCCGTCGATCGTTGAACAGGGCGATCGTTCGCGGTCCTTACCTTCAACCCCGCAAGGAATTACGATGGTGCTGCTTCCGGCCATCCTGGCATTGCTATTCCCTTCGGCCACTGCCGCCGAAACCGTTTCCGCACGCGCCACCGGCGCGGACCTCCATCATGTGGTGGACGAGGTCGTGGAGATGCACCGCTCGTGCGGACTGGAAGGCCTGTTGTCGCTGGACGCGTTCCGGTGCGCCGTTGATCGGGCATGCCACTGGGCCCCGGATGCGCATGTGCTGGCCATCGCCGACATGTCGCGACCTTCGACCGAGAAACGCCTGGTGGTCGTCGACCTGCTCACGGGCCGGAAGCTGCTGCACACGTTCGTGGCGCACGGACAGGGCACCGGGGAGTTGATGGCCGAGGTGTTCGGCAACGAGGAAGGGTCGCACCGTACCAGCCTGGGCCTGTACCGGGTGGGGGCCGAGATCGTCAGCCCGAAGCACGGACAGGCCTTGCTTCTGCATGGTCTGGACAAGGGCGTGAATGACCGGGCCCTGGAGCGCGAGATCATCATGCACGGCGCGGATTACGTCAGTGAGGCCTTCATCGCCGAGCATGGCCGCCTCGGACGCAGTTGGGGATGCCCGGCCGTGCCGCGCAACACCATGTCGGACCTGGTGCGGCTGCTCGCCGATGGCGGCCTGTTGTATGTGCACCATCCGATGGCCGACCCGCTGGCCGCGGCCCGATGAACGCGCGTTCCTTCGGACGTTCCCTGCTGGCCGGCGCTGTCGTGCTGTGCTCCGGCGGGTGCGAAGTGGCGCACATGCCACCGGTCAGTGCCGAGGAAGAGGCCCGCACCATCAACGCCGTCTTCGAATCGCCACAGGCCTACACCGTGCGCCATCTGCACGCCGTCGAGCTCGACAGCTTCCTGATCGCGCATCCTGAGCACGCCGTGGACTCCACCGCGATGCACGCCTTCTATCGCCGCCGCAACTGGCAATATGCCTGGTTCATCAACGACTCCCTATCGTCCGCCGCGGGCAACTTCCTCAACCTGGTGGCCGCGAACGACAGCGTGCTCCAGCGCGCCTTTTCCCATGATGCGCTCCATGAATTGGTCGACCGCATCGGCGACCGGCGGGACAGCGTGCCCCTGACACCCACCTTCATGCGGCATGTGGAGCTCTCGCTCACGGCGCAGTTCTTCCGCTTCGCCGACAGGAAATACAGCGGGCTGGTCCAGCGCGACCTCCGGGAACTCGACTGGTTCATCCCGCGCCGCAAGAAGGACCTGGCGCAACTGCTGGATTCACTGGTGGCCGGCCGGATGGACCTGTCACCCATCGAACCGTTGCATCCGCAGTACATGGCCCTCAAGCGGCATCTGCCCGTGCTGTATGGTCTGCGCTGGATGGATGCGTTGCCGCGCGTGGACCTGGGCAAGCGCCGCAAGCTCGAACCCGGTGACCGGGACAGCGCGGTGGTTCTGATCCGCGAACGGCTGGCGGCCTTGGGCGACCTCACCTGGTATGACCTGAGCGCTGCGGAAGAGCCGGTCCTGTACGACAGCACCCTCGAGGCCGCGGTGAAGGTATTCCAAGGCCGGCACGGCCTGCTGCCGGACGGGGTGATCGGCAAGGGGTTCATGGCCCAACTGAACACCCGGGTGGCGGATCGGATCCGTACCGCGCTGGTGAACATGGAACGGTTGCGGTGGGTGCCCGAACGAACCGCACCCGACATGCTTCTGGTGAACATCCCGGAGTTCCGTCTCCACGTGCACGAAGGGGGGCGGACCATCTGGAGCATGGATGTGGTGGTGGGTGCCGAGGCCACGAGCACCGTGGTCTTCACCGACTCCTTGTCGCGGATCGTGTTCAGCCCCACCTGGTCCGTGCCAACAAGCATCGTGCGCAATGAGATCCTGCCCGCGATGCGGCGGGACCCGGGTTACCTGGCGCGCAAAGGCATGAAACGCGTGGGCGGCAGCGACGCGCTTCCGCGGATCGTGCAGGAGCCGGGGCCGGGGAATGCGCTCGGGCGGGTGAAGTTCCTCTTCCCCAACTCCTACAGCATCTACCTGCACGACACCCCCAGCAAAGGGGCCTTCGCCCGGGAGAACCGCGCCCTGAGCCATGGCTGTGTGCGGCTCAGCGACCCCAAGCGATTGGCGGCCTATCTGTTGCGCAACGACACCACCTGGACGGCTGAGCGCATCGAGGTCGCCATGGACCGAAAGACCGAACTGAGCGTGGCGGTGCGGCCGCGCCTTCCGGTGGTCATCGGGTATTTCACCGCCTGGGTCGACGAGGACGGGCGCCTCAACTTCCGTGACGACATCTATGGCCACGACGCCCGGCTGGCCCGCGAGCTCTTCAATGATCCCACGCCGGCGGACGAGCCCGTGGTCAGCGCGGCGGCTGTGGAGGCCGGGCCGTAACGGGGTCGATCGCCACCACCCGGAAATCATCGCCGCCGAAATAACCGGCCAGGGTGCGGTTCCAATAGGCGTCCGGATCGGTGGTGGGCTCCGGGATGCGCAGGCTCCGCAAGGGTTCGGCGAAGACCGGGACCTCCGCCACGGACGACCCGCTCAGCGCACTGAACGTGAGGATGTGGTGCAGATCCGCAGTATGCCGACGGAAGCGCGATGCGTCGCCGCTCAGGAGATCATGCGTCACCCAACGGTCGTTGCCCCACAGCAGCAACGCGGCCAAGCCGGTTCCCATCGCCAGCCTGCGGGTCGTGCTCGTGAGGGGCCAGGCGGGCATCCGCCATCCGCGCATGCGATGTCCCAGGGCCAGGGCCGCCCCGAGCACGGCGATGAGGAAGGGCCCCAGCACGAAGTTGAGCGTTCGGTGCTGCCCCAGCATGCCCATGCTCCAGTAGGGAAGCACGGTGCCCACACCCAAGGCCACGGCCGCCGCGACCATCCACGGCATCGGTCCACGATCGGCACCGTGCATGCCCACACCCGAACGTCCGGCCGTCCAGACCAACAGGAGGGCCGCGAGGACCACCGGGTCGGACAGCCAGGTGAAGGCGAACCGGAGGGCCTGCGCGCCGCCCATGCCGAGCGTCAGCAGCAGGTCGTGGCGTTGCGGGAAGTGCATGCTGCGGACCGCATTGCCTGGTGCCATGGCCACCAAGAGCCCGCAGCCGATCGCGACCGCGAGCACCATCCACCGCCAGACGGGGGGTTTACGCCTGTGCACGGCGTCGTTCATCATCCAGGCCGTGTGGCCGACAACAAGAAGCACCATGGCCGTTTCATTGCTTCCCGCTGAAGCGATCAAGGTGGGAACAGCGATCGCACCCCAGGCCCGGGCGCCCACCGATCGCGTCATGCGCAGCAAGGCTCCGGCGTGCACCAACATGAGCACCCACGCCCCCTGGTAGGTCACCGCACCGGTGTACCAGTAGAGCCCTTCTCCCAGGTGGGGCATGGCATGCAGGTGGAGCAGGGTGAAGACCGCTGCCAGGATCCATCGATCGACACGCCGGGGGACCATCAGCGGACGGGCCGCCAGCAGCCAGGCGGCGGCCGCGATGCTGAGGAGGAGCAGCAGCACCGGCACCAGACGATACAGCGGAAGACCGGACGGGATGCCCAGGGTCAGCGGTCCATAGAGCACGAGCGCGTTGCTGAAGTACCGGCCGTTCCAGGTGTGATGCTCATGCACCAAGCGGTCCCATGGATCGCTGCGGATACCCATGGCCGCGTAACCCCAATCGTCACCGTAGGGCGCACAGGCGAAGGCGAGCAGCACATACCGGAGCAGAAGGAGCAGGAGCAGAGCGCCGACCAACCTCCGCATGGACCCGGACGACATGGCATGTCCGGTCACAGACCGACCCGATCGTCGATCCGGTGGTGCCCGCGTTCAGGAGCGTTCCGCGCCACCAGCTCGGCCACGAACCCCACCGTAAAGAGCTGGACCCCGATGACCATGGCCACCAACGCAACATAGAAAAGGGCATTATCGGACACAAGGCGCGCAGGCTGATGGTGGAGCACATGCCACATCTTGTCGCCCACGAGCCAGGTGGTGGCACCGAGGCCGAGCACGAACATGAAGGTCCCGAGCGCACCGAAGAAGTGCATCGGCTTGCGCCCGAACCGGAAGACGAACCAGATGGTCATCAGGTCCAGGAACCCATTGATGAAGCGATCGAGCCCGAACTTGGTCCGCCCGAAGCGTCGCGGGTGGTGCTTCACGACCTTCTCCCCGATGCGTGGGAAGCCTTCTCGCTGGGCGATGAAGGGGATGTAGCGATGCATCTCACCATACACCTCGATCGACTTCACCACCTGTGCGCGATAGGCCTTCAGTCCGCAGTTGAAGTCGTGCAGGCGCACCCCGCTCACCCGGCGTGTGGCCCAGTTGAACAGCTTGGTGGGGATGGTCTTGCTGAGGGGGTCGTGGCGCACCTTCTTCCATCCGCTCACCAGGTCGAAGCCCTCCTTGTCGATCATGGCATAGAGCGCCGGCACTTCCTCGGGATCATCCTGGAGGTCGGCATCCATGGTGACCACCACCCGACCGGTGGCCGCCTTGAAGCCTTCGTTGAGCGCAGGGCTCTTGCCGTAATTGCGCCCCAGGCGGATGCCCTTGACCCTCTTGTCCTGCGCAGCGAGGGACCGAATGACCTCCCACGATCCGTCCGTGCTTCCGTCATCCACAAGGATCACTTCATAGTCCACGCTCATGGCGCCCAACACGGCGTGCAAGCGCTCCGCCAACGGGGTCAGCGATTCATGCTCGTTGAGCAGGGGAACGACGATCGATAGGTCCATGGGGCGCACAAAGGTGCGCAAACGCCCGGTGCGCCGCGGAGCGCTACCTTTGCGCCGGGGCAAGTCTTTCACGACCAGCTCCCGCTGAACCCCCCAGGGCCGGAAGGCAGCAAGGGCAGGCGGTCGTAGCGGTGCGATGGAAGTCGCTTGCCCCACCCATTCACGTGCCCGGGCCGGTGATCGGACCGGCCTGGGGCACGAACTCAAATGACCGATCAGGCGTTCGTGAAGGTGGTGCTCGTCACCGGTGGCAGCAGCGGCATCGGCGAGGCGATCTGCAAGCGGCTGGCCGCGGAAGGGCATCGCGTGTACGGTACGGGGCGGAAGGTGGACCGGCAGCCACATGGCTATCGACTGGTGGCGATGGATATCACGGACACCGCTTCGGTCCAACGAGGGGTTGAACACGTGGTCGGCGAAGCGGGACGCATCGACGTGGTGGTGAACAATGCCGGTGTTGGTATCCAAGGCCCTGCGGAGGACATCGCCCCCGAACTGGCGCTTGAGGTCCTGAACACCAATCTGATCGGTGCGCATCGTGTATGCCAGGCGGTGCTGCCCGGCATGCGCGACCGCCGGCGGGGGCTGGTGATCCATATCACGAGCCTGGCGGCGAACTATGGCCTCCCGTTCCGCGGCTTCTACAGCGCGAGCAAAGCGGCCCTTGAGCGCTACGCCGAGGCCCAGCGCATGGAGCTGGCCCCGTTCGGGGTGCATGTGGTCACCCTGCAGCCTGGCGAATACCGTACCGGCATCGCGGCCGCCCGAGCGCGCCCTGCATCGATCGGCCCCCATTATGCCGACGCCTACGATCGGGTGATGCGGGTCCTGGACGGCAGCCTGCACTACAGCCGCGACCCGGACGAGGTGGCGGTGAAGGTCTCCCGGCTCATTCATCGGTCCTCGCCGTATGGGGTCCACTTCGCCGCGCATGGGGTCCAGCGCCTGTCCGTGGTGTTGAAAAAGGTGCTGCCATCGAGGCTCTTCGAACGGCTGATGATGCGGCATTACCGCTAGGGAGCGGTGATGGGCCTCGCACCGCCGGGACTGGTCCTGCTGTGGAGAACCTCTCCCGCCTGCTGTTCCCCGTCCGTCTACCTTCGGCGCATGAAATTCTTCATCGATACGGCCAGCCTGACGCAGATCCGGGAGGCCCATGCCTTGGGCGTACTGGACGGAGTGACGACCAACCCGAGCCTGATGGCCAAGGAAGGCATCAGTGGTGACGAACAGGTGCTCAAGCACTACGTGGACATCTGCTCGATCGTGGACGGTGATGTCAGCGCCGAGGTGATCAGCACGGACCTGAACGGCATGCTGACCGAAGGGGAACGGCTTGCGGCGCTTCACCCGAACATCACCGTGAAGGTGCCCATGACACGTGATGGCGTCAAGGCGATCAAGACCTTCTCCGGCAAGGGCATCAAGACCAACTGCACGCTGGTGTTCAGTGCAGGCCAGGCGCTCCTTGCGGCGAAAGCAGGCGCCACATACGTCTCCCCCTTCATCGGGCGACTGGATGATGTGAGCACCGATGGCATCCAGCTCATCGAGCAGATCAGGACGATCTACGATAACTACGGAATGACCACGCAGGTGCTGGCGGCCAGCATCAGGCACCCCATGCACATCGTCCAATGCGCCGAGGTGGGTGCCGATGTGGCCACCTGTCCGCTGAGCGCCATCCTGGCCCTGTTCGACCACCCGCTGACCACGATCGGGCTGGAGAAGTTCCTCGCCGACCACAGAAAGGCCCAGCCGGTGCGCTGATCATGCTGCTTCAGGTCCACCCCCGCGATCCGGAGCCGAGGAAGGTGCGCACGATCGCCGAGAAGCTGCGCGATGGGGCGGTGGTGGTGTGCCCAACGGACACGGTGTATGCGTTCGTGTGCAGCCCGAAGCACCCCGCGGCGATGGAACGGGTGGCCCGGCTGAAGGGGGTTAAGCCCCAGCGCGCCGAACTATCGCTGGTGTGCAAGGACCTTTCGCAAGCCGCATTGTTCGTTCGCCCGATCGATACCGCCACGTTCAGGCTGTTGAAACGCGCCCTTCCAGGCCCTTACACCTTCATCCTTCCGGCCGGGGGCGATGCACCGAAACTGTTCCAAACGAACCGGCGGACGATCGGATTCCGCATTCCGGACCATCCGGTGGCGTTGGCCTTGGTGGAGGAACTGGGCCATCCGTTGGTGGCGGCTTCCGTGCACGACCCGGACCACGTGGTGGACTACACCACCGATCCAGAGCGGATCGCGGAGCATCTGGGCGCGCAGGTGGACCTGGTGATCGATGCGGGAATGGGCGGCCTGGTCGGCAGCACCGTGATCGACCTGAGCGGAGACGCACCGGTGGTGCTCAGGCAGGGGAAGGGCGAGGTGGAGGGTGTGCTCTGAAGTTCCGAGGACGATCGATCGAGGCGCCACCCTGGTACCAGGCAGGATAGGTGAGTGTAGCGATGCGGATGATGGAGCTACGGATTGAGGCGGTTGCAGGAACGAGGACGGAGGTTGTGTAAGCTCCCCCTGATTAGGCGCGCGAGTTCCTAAAGATCGCCACTTCTGTGGATCTGTGGTGATCATCCTGTTGGAATGTGGGGAAGTCCGCGCGTGAGCCTGTGTAGTGGGAAGGGAGTTGTCCACATTTCAATAGGAACTCGCGCGGGGTCAGGTCC
>JADLBK010000216.1 GCA_020847755.1 Flavobacteriales bacterium
CGGCGCTGCGGTCGGCGGCCACCTGGCGTTGGTGGTAGCGGCGCAGGGCCGCGGCCAGTTCGTCCGGCTGAACGGGCTTCAGAAGGTAGTCCAGTGCGCTGAAGCGGATGGCCTGGATGGCGTACCGCTGGAAGCCGGTGCAGAAGATGACCTCGAAGGGCCAGGTGCCCAGCTGCTCCAACAGGTCGAAGCCGGTGCCCCCGGGCATTTCCACGTCGAGGAAGAGCAGGTCGGGTGCTTCCAGGGTGATCAGGTCATGCGCCACGGCGACGGTCCCGGCCTCAGCGATCACGGTCACTTCCGGATGCGCCGTCAGCAAGGTGCGCAGGTAGGCCCTGTTCGCCCCATCATCGTCCACCACCAACGCCCGGATCATCCTCTTGTGCTGGACCGGCAAGTTAGCGGTCCCAGCACCCTACAGCAGCAGGGTCACACGCGTGCCGGCCGATGCACCGCCGGCATCATGCAGGTCCTCGATGTGCACTGAACGCTCGCCACCCAGCCTCCGGGTGAGCAGCAGCAGACGTTCACGCGTGAGCTGCATGCCCAGGGACCGGTGATCCCGGGTGCCGTGCACGGCGGCGCCTGCACCGTTCCGCCCCACGCCGTTGTCGGTGATGGTGCAACGCACGTGCCCACCTGCACGCTCGAAGCGCACCGCCAAGCGGCGCTCGCCCGGCTTCTCCGAGAGCCCGTGCAGCACCGCGTTCTCCACGAAGGGCTGCACGATCAGCGCGGGTACTTCGGCGTCGTCGTTCAGCAGTACAGGGTCCACCTCCACCGAGTAGGTCAGGCCCTCCAGTCGGACGGCCTCCAGCTTCAGGTATTGCCGCAGGAAGTCGGCCTCGGCCTCCACGCTCACCCGGTCGTCCACACTGTGGTCCAGCACCTGCCGAAGCAGCCGCGCAAAGCCCTGCAGGTAGGCGAGGGCCTCCACCTGCAGGCCGGCCTGGGTCATCCGTGCCGCGCTGCTCAGGCTGTTGTAGATGAAGTGCGGGTTCATCTGGCTGCGCAGCAGCTTCAGTTCGAGCAGCCCGTTGATCTCCGTGATCTCCCGGTTGCTGTCCGCGAGCTTGCGGTTCAGTGCTTCCAGCAGGGTCGCATGGCGTCGCTTCTGCCGGTAGTTCAGGAAGAAGAGCAGTGCGGCGATCAACGCCAGGGCTGCGATCACGGCGATGCCGGTGAGGCGTTGGCGATCGCGGCGGATGCGTTCGGCCTGCTCGCGGTTCTGCGCGCGCAGGAGGGCATTGTCCTTTTCCTTGCGCTCGGTGTCGAATGCGGTGCGCAGGCGGGCGATCTCGCGCTGGGTGTCGGCGCCCTGCAGGCTGTCCTTCAGCGCGAGGTGACGCTGCAGATGCTCGAACACGGCGTCCGCATCACCGTTCACCCGGGCCAGCTCGGCCAGGGTGAGGGCGTAGTTCATCCGCAGCTCGGCATCCCCGCTGCCCAAGGCGAGCGATCCGCCCGTGCGCAGCACCTCGGTGGCTTCGGCCACCTGGCCCGTGCGCAGGAGCAATGCGCCCAAGCTTCGGAGCACGTAGGCCAGGTCCGTGCTGCTGTGCAGCGTGTCGTAGTGGGCCCGGGCCCTGCCATAGGCCAGCAGTGCTGCGGCAGGGTCGCGCGGGGCCAGAAGGTCCCCCCTGTTCTCCGCAACGAGCCCCAGGCCCTGATGGTCGCCGGTCGACGCATACAGGGTGGCCGCTTGCTCCAGGCGCTCCAGTGCACGTGCGGTATCGCCCAGCTCGCGGTACGTGTTGCCGATGGCCACCGCGCAATTCGCCTGTTTGCTCGTGCGGCCCAGCACGCGCTCCAGAGCGGCGGAACGCTCCAGGAAGTCCAGGGCCTGCGCATGGTCACTGGTCTTGCGGTAGGCGATGCCGATGGAGTAGAGCAGGATGGAGGTGCTGGCGGTGTCGCGGGCCTGCTCGCTGTACTTCAAGGCATCGAGGAAGTGGGTGAGCGCGCCCACTTGGTCGCCGCGTTTTCCGGCCACCCATCCCTTGTTGCTCAAGGTCACTGCGATGTGCTCGCGCCGGCCCGCCTTGCGGAACAGGGCCAGCGCCTGGTCCAGGTGGTGATCGGCGCTGTCCAGGTGCCCTTGTTGCGCCTCCAGCCAGCCCAGGTTGTTGTGGGCATCACCCCGTGCGCGTGCGTTGCCGATGCGGGTGGCCAGCGCCAGGGCCTGATCACCGCACAGGCGCGCGCTGTCCGGGTCGCTATGGATCAGGTTGAAGCAGAGGCGGGCCAGGGCATCGGCGCGCAGGGTGTCGTTGGTGGCGGCGGCCAGTTCGGTGCGGATGCCCGGCACCAGCGAAGCGTCCTGGGCGGAAGCAACGATCGCAAGCCCGATCACGAGCGTGGAACACAGGGAGCGCATGGGGACAAAACGGAAAAGGCCATCCGAAGATGACCTTTTCGCGGACCGGACGGGACTCGAACCCGCGACCTCCGCCGTGACAGGGCGGCATTCTAACCAGCTGAACTACCGGTCCGTTGGCTTCGCCTTGCGGTGAAGCGGGTGCAAATGTAAAGCCCCGGGCCGACTTTGCAAGCGCGCTCCGGAAAGCTCAGTAAAGTCGCGCCCGTTTCGTGAGGAACTCCAGCAGCACCGGCCCGAATCCGGCATTGATGTCGGCCTCCACCAGGTCGATCCGGTACTGGCCGCACTTGAGCTTCAACCGGTGCCAGCGTTCGGCCACGGCCTGTCGGTAGCCCTCGCGCACTTCGGAGGCGTGGGCCTTCACCTGCGCCCCCGTCTCCACGTCCACGAAGGTGTATGGGCGGTCCTCCAACGCCAGATCCAGTTCGCGCTTGCGGTCCACCACGTGGAACACGATGATGTCGTGCTTGTTGAAGCGCAGGTGCTGCAGGGCATCGAAGACCTCCTCCTCACGACCGGCATCCTCAAGCATGTCGCTGAGGACCACCACGAGGCTGCGGCGGTGGGCGCGCCGGGCGATGTCGTGGAGCGCCTCCACCAGCCCCGTGCGTTGCCCCCGCGCCGGCGCATCCGCCGCCAGGAGCCGCTCCAGATGCTGCGTCAGGTGCCGAAGGTGCACGGCGTTGCTGCGCGCCTCCTCGGTGAGCGCCACCGCTTCGCGGAACACCGTGAGGCCCACCGCATCGCGCTGCTTCCGCAGCAGCTGGATGAAGGCCGCCGCCGCGTGCGCGGCGAACTCCACCTTGTTGAACTCCCGGGCCTCCCCTCGGGCGGGATAGTACATGGAGGAGGAGGCGTCCAGCACCAGGTGGCAGCGCAGGTTGGTCTCCTCCTCGTAGCGCTTGACGAACAGCTTGTCGGTGCGGGCGTAGAGCTTCCAGTCCAGGTGGCGCGTGCTTTCCCCGCTGTTGTAGGCGCGGTGCTCGGCGAACTCCACGCTGAAGCCATGGAACGGGCTCTTGTGCAGCCCGGCGAGGAAGCCTTCCACCACCTGGCGGGCCTTGAACTCAAGGGCGCTGAGGGCCTGGATGTGCTGCTGTTCGATGGGCATGGCAGGGACAAAGGTCGGGAGAGAAGAGGGAGGGACGGACCCGCGCCAGGGCGCCCAGCGGCAACCGATCCACCTTATCGCCGTCTGTGGCCTGCACCCTGACCGGAAACCTCCATGCGACATCCTGTTCAGCTCTTCATCAGCCTTGTCCTGCTTTTCGGGGCACCCTCGAACGCCCCGGTCCTGGCGCAGGACGGCCATGAAGGGTTGCAGGTCCCGGAGGTCCGCACCCTTCTGGCGCAGGGATACACGACGGAGGACCTGGCCGACCTGGTGGTCCGTGACCACTACACGTCGCACGGCGGTGCGCTGCGCCACACGTTCCTCCGCCAGCGCCACGCGGGCATCGAGGTCCATAATGGGGATATCGCCGTGCACCGGGATGGCACCGGCAGGGTGGTGGCGCTGCATTCCCGCGCGGTGAAGGACCTTGCCGGGCGGGTGAAGGCCACAGCGCCTGGGATCACCGCGATGCAGGCCATGGAGCAGGTGCTGCGCGCCGAGGGCCTCGCTGTCCATGCAGCCCGGCAGCGGGCGGGGGCGGTGGACCGCCGGCAGTGGCTCTTCGATGGCGTGGATGGCGTGACCGGCGAGGTCACCGTGCAGCTGCTCCAGCTGCCGGTGGACGATGACGTGCTGCTCGTGTGGGAGGTGGAGTTCCATCGCGCGGATGGCCGTCATTGGTGGCAGGTGCGTGTGGATGCGGCCAGCGGGCGCGAGGTGGAGCGGGAGGACCGCTATACGAACTGTGGCTTCGACGAGGGTCCCGGTCATGACCACGGTGCTGAAGCGCCCCCCGCGCCTCCTGCGCCGGCGGCGGCGAACGACCTGAACGTGTACGCCATGCCCGTGGAAAGCCCTGGCCATGGACCCCGCACACTGCACAACGCGCCATGGACGCTGGCGCCCAACGCTTCGCCCTACGGGTGGTACGATGTGAACGGCGCTCCTGGGGCGGAGTACACCATCACCCGCGGCAACAACGTGCATGCCCAGGAGGATGCCAACGGCAACAACGGTACGGGTTACAGCCCGAGCGGTGGTGCGGGCCTCGACTTCGATTTCCCCATCAACCTCGCCCTCCATCCGTCCACATACCAGGATGCCGCCATCACCAACCTCTTTTACTGGAACAACCTCATGCACGACGTGTGGTACCAGTACGGCTTCGATGAGGCCAGCGGCAACTTCCAGATGAACAACTACGGCAACGGAGGGGCGGCCGCTGATGAGGTGATCGCCGATGCGCAGGACGGCAGCGGCACCAACAACGCCAACTTCGCCACGCCGCCCGACGGCAGCAAGCCGCGGATGCAGATGTTCCTGTGGAGCGGCAATCCGCCGAAGGACTGCGACCTGGACAATGCGGTCATCGCCCATGAATACGGGCACGGCATCTCGAACCGCCTGGTCGGAGGGCCCTCCAACACCAACTGCCTGGGCAACAGCGAGCAGATGGGTGAAGGGTGGAGCGACTTCATGGGGCTGATGTTGACCATGGAGGCCGGTGATGCCGGTGTGGATGCGCGCGGGGTGGGCACCTACGTCTCCGGCCAGCCTTCCACCGGGCCGGGCCTTCGGCCGGCCCCGTACAGCACTTCCTTCATGGTGAACGACTTCACATACGGGAACACCAATTCCGGGGTGAGCGTGCCGCACGGCATCGGGTTCGTCTGGTGCACCATCCTGTGGGAGATGACCTGGGAGCTCATCGACCACCACGGTTTCGATCCCGACCTGTACTCCGGCACGGGCGGCAACAACATCGCCATGCAGCTGGTCATCGACGGCATGAAACTGACCCCGTGCAACCCCGGCTTCGTGGATGCGCGCGATGCCATCCTGCTGGCCGACCAGCTGCTCTACGGGGGGGCGAACCAGGCCCTGCTCTGGGAGGCCTTCGCGCGCCGTGGACTGGGCTACAGCGCCTCACAAGGCTCATCCGGCAGCCGGAGCGATCAGGTGGAGGCCTTCGATACGCCGGTGCCCATCAATGCGGCGTGCGTGTCCCTGGTGTCCCCCACCTCGGCCCCGCTGGGCGCCTGTTCGGCCCCTGGACCTGTGGTGGTGCAGGCCCGGTTCGGCAACAACGGGCTCGATCCGGTGCAGGCCCTTCCGGTCCGCTACCGGCTGGACGGTGGCCCCATCGTGGCGGAGACCATTGCCGGTGTGCTGCAGCCGGGTTCCGATACGCTGTACTCCTTCGTGAACCCTTTGCTCGTGCAGGTGCTTGGACCACACGTGCTGCGCGTGTGGTGCGCCGCCCCGGGAGATGGTTCCCTCTTCAACGACACCCTGTCGGTCCATTTCGAACTGCTGCCCGGATCGGGATCGATCGAACTGGTGTTGAAGCCCGGTCCGGCCGAGGGCAAGGACGCGCTCGTCTGGTGGCTCACGAACCAGTCCGGCACGTACGGCCCTACGAACTCCATGAATTTCGGCACGCACCAGTCCATCAACGCGATGGAATGGACCTGGTCGGGCTCTCCGGGCCGGCGCTACGGCCTCATCGATCCCGACCTCTCCGCCATCCCGCCCGGATCGGAGGTCCACTATGCCGCGCTGTCCTTCTACCAGAACCCCAACTCCGGCGACGGGTTCCACAGCACACAGTCCGGCTCGAACGCCGCGGTGTTGCAGCGCATCACCACGTCGTGGGAGGAGATGACGGTGACCTGGAACACCAGGCCGTCCGTGACCACCGACGGGCAGGTGGTGCTGGCCGCTTCCACAGCGCCCGATCAGGACTATCTGGGCATCGAGGTCACCGACATGGTGAGCGACATGGTGCTCGACACCGCCCTCGCGCACGGGTTCCAGATGTCCACCATCACCCCCCAGCATTACAGGAAACTGGTGTTCGCCTCGAGCGATCACGCCAACCCGCTCAAGTGGCCCGAGCTGAAGGTGTGCTACACCCCGCCGGCGCGCATCGACCTGTCCATCCTGCTCGACGGGCCCTGGTCCACAGGCTCGGTCCTGATGCACGACTCCCTGCGCACAAGGGCGCTGATCCCGCTGAACGAGCCCTACACCGCGCTCGGCTTCGCGCATGCCGGCGATGGCGGCGGTGAAGCGATCGAGCCGTCCGTGCTGACGGCCACGGGACCCGATGCGGTGGTGGACTGGGTGCACGTGGCGCTCAGCACATCCCCCGCCCAGTCGGACATGGTGGCCTCGCGGTGCGCCCTGTTGCAGCGCGATGGGGATGTGGTGGACCTGGACGGCCAGTCACCCGTGGTCTTTTACGCGCCCGAAGGCTTCTATCACGTGATCGTCCGCCATCGTAACCACCTCGGTGTGGTCACGGCACAGCCCCTGTTCCTTTCCACCGCCCAGGTCGGGCAGATCGACCTTACGGGTCCGGTGCCGCTCACCTACGGGACGGCGGCGCAGAAGCTGGAAGGGGGCAAGCTGGTGCTCTGGGCCGGTGATGTCAGCGGCAATGGGACGCTCAAATACGCGGGCGTGGGCAATGACCGGGACGCGATCCTGCAGGTCATCGGGGGCAACGTGCCCACGGCCGTCGTTACGGCCTATGGACAGGCCGATGTGAACATGGACGGGGACGGCAAGTACACCGGAGCGCAGAACGATCGTGATCCGATCCTGCTCAACATCGGCGGCACGGTGCCTACGGCCATCCGGGCCGCGCAGATCCCGTGAGGTGCGTCCGGGTGAGCCCCTGTGCTCCGCCTTCCGAACGGATGGAACGCAGAAGGCCCCCGCCGTTCAGGCAGGGGCCTTGTGTCATGCGTTGAGGATGGCTCAGGCCAACTGCCCTTCCAACTTCTGCGCGAGTTGCGGCTTGGGCACTGCGCCCACGCTGCGGTCCACCACCTCCCCGTTCTTGAAGAACAGGATCGTGGGGATGCTGCGGATCCCGTACTTCATGCTGATGCCGGGGTTGTGGTCCACGTTGAGCTTGCCCACCACGGCCTTGCCGTCGTACTCCTTGCCCAACTCCTCCACCACCGGGCCCACCATGCGGCAGGGGCCGCACCACTCGGCCCAGAAGTCCACCATCACGGGCTTGTCGCTCTTCAGGACGAGCTCCTCAAAGTTGTTGTCGGTCAGTTCGATTGCCATGGTCGTTCGCTGTGGACGCCGGGCGTCCGGGTTTGGTTGCTAGGGGTTCGCCTTGTGGCCGCAAGGTGCGAATTCCAAGGTTCGGGATCTCCGCATCGGGATGCGCCTATCCACCAAGGGCCGTGCAAAGGTAACCCCCCTGAGCACTTTCCTTGCCATGGAAACTAAGTGGACAGATCGGCAGGATCCCAAGACAGACCTCCCATGCACCGGTTTCCGCGCCGGCCCCGCGGGCTAGGTGACCTGCTCCGTGGATCGCGGCGGGGTGCCCATCACCCGGTGGATCGCCCGCAGCAGTTCCTCGCGCGTGAACGGTTTGGGAACGAACGCGTCCATGCCCGCCGAACGGCAGCCTTCCACATCCTCGTTCAGTGCGCCCGCGGTCATGGCCACGATGGGGATCCGGCCCAGGGGGTCGGGCATCGCGCGGATGGCGCGCGTGGCGTCCATCCCGTTCAGTTCCGGCATCTGGACATCCATCAGCACCAGGTCGTAAGCGGCCAGTCGCACCTGTTCCACCGCCTCTCGTCCGGTGCGGACGTGGTCCACCTGGACACCGGGAAGCGCGTCCGCCAATTCGTCCTGCGCCACCAAGGCGTTGAACGCGTTGTCCTCGGCCAACAGGATGCGCAGGCCGTGGAGGGGGGCGGCCCGCTCCGGTCCGGGCTCCGGCCGGGTGTCAGGCCCGGGTGCGGCGACCGGATACGGAACGGTCACCATGAAGGTGCTGCCCCTGCCTGGTGTACTGCGCACTTCGATGCGGCCGCCCTGCAGCTCCGCCAGCCGCTTGCTGATGGTCAGGCCCAGGCCGGTCCCGCCGTACTTGCGTGTGGTGTCGCTGTTGGCCTGTGTGAACTCGTCGAAGATGCTGCTCAGCCGGTCGGCGGGGATGCCGATGCCCGTGTCCACCACATCGATCACCAGGTCGGTCCGCCCGGGTTGTTCGGGCGCGGGGGTGTGGCGAACATGGATGCTCACCGATCCGTGCTCGGTGAACTTCACCGCATTGCCGGCCAGGTTCAGGAGGATCTGGTTCAAGCGGGTGGGGTCGCCCAGCAGCCTGGCGGGCACATCTTCGGCCACGTCACCCGAGAGCTCCAGTCCTTTCTCATCGGCCCGGAAGCGCAGGATCCCCAGCACATGGTCCAGCACGGCGCGGGGGGAGAAGGGGACCTGTTCGAGCGCGATGCGCCCGGCCTCCAGCCTGCTGAGGTCCAGGATGTCGTTCAGGATCACCAGCAGGTTCTCGCTGCTGGTGGCGATGGCGTCGAGGTAGCTCTGTTGCTCCGGCGTGTGCGGGTTGCGCTTCAGGATGCCGGCCATGCCCATGATCGCGTTCATGGGCGTGCGGATCTCGTGGCTCATGTTGGCCAGGAACTGCTGCTTGTGCCGTTCGCTCCGCTCGGCCCGCTCCATCTGCAGGCGCATCGCCCGGGTGGCGCGTTCCACCTCCAGTTGCAGCTTTCGCTGGCCGGCGCTGAGGGCGGCCGTGCGCCAGCGCACTACACCGAGCATCAGGAGCGCCGCCAGCGCCGCGTATCCCACGATGGCCCACCAGGTGCCGCTCCAGTGGGGCCGGATGGTGAACGGGTAGCGCAGGACCGCACTGTTCGTGCCGGTCGCGTTCACCGCTTGGACGAGGAAGGCGTAGCCGCCGGGCTTCAGGTTGCCGTACTGCGCACTGCTCGCAGCGGAAGGTGCGCTCCATCCGTCCTCCAGGCCCTCGAGCCTCCACCGGTACCTGATGCCTGTGGGCCGCTCCGTGTCGATGCCCGTGAAGTGGAAGGTGAGGTAGTTGTTGTCGTGGCGCAGCTCGGGCTCCCGGGGCAGCAGCCTCCATGGAGCGATGCCTTGGTGACGCAGGTCGTGCACCGCGATGCCATTGGCCAGCACGATCCGGGCCCGGCCCGCAGCGTCCATCCGCGCCCAGTCCATCGCCTCGTTGAACAGGCTCAGTCCGTCGAGCCGGAGCTCAGGCGCGGATCCCTGCATGTCCGCATGCGGCCAATGGACCGTGAGGTCGGAATTGGTGGCGATCCAGATGCGGCCGTCCGTTCCGCGCGCCATGGTCTGCCCGTCGTTGACGCCACCTCCCAGGAACCCCTCCCGGAACCCGAAGTTCTCGATCCGCCAGCGGAGGGGACCATCGCCGGGACCATGGGCCGACCGGATGTGCCCCATGCCGTGACGGGTGCCATAGACGATGCGGCCGCGGTCCTCCTCCACCAGGCTGCTCACCTGATCGTTGCAGAGCCCATCGGCCTGTGACAGATGGACCACGGTGTCCCCGTGGATCACCGCGATGCCGCGCTGCGTGCCCAGCCACGCACGGCCCTCCTCATCCTCCAGCATGCAGGTCACCCTGCCGTCCGGGAGCGCCGTTCCCGGACGGTAGTGGTGCCATTCGCCACCGTCCAGGCACACGGCCCCCACATCCCTGAGCGAGATCCACACGCGGCCCGAGGCGCCGGCGTGGATGTATCGGGGTGTCGCACCGGCCGCTGTGCCGCCGAAGCTGAGCGTGTGCATGCTGTCGTTCGCGATCCGCACCACACCGGCCCGGGTGGCCAGCCACACCGCGCCTCGTGCATCGACCGCCAAGTGCTCCACCTGGTCCGAGCCGAGCCCGTGGCGCCTGTCGATCGGCCGAAGGTCCGCGCCCTCGATCATCGCGATGCCCGCTCCGTTGAAGGCGCACCACAACCGGCCGGCCGCGTCCCGGTCCAGGCCCACGATCGGTGCCGCGGGTAGCCCACCTGATGGGGCGAAGTGCCGCACCTCCTCGTCGTCCATGTGCAGCAGGCCGGCATCATAACTGCCCAGCCAGACCGACGGCCCTGCATCGGCCAGGATGCTCTTGACGGCCGTTCCGGGGACCTCCGCACCGCGCGCCCAATGCCTGAACCGGTGACCATCATACCGGCAGGCCCCATCGCCGCTCGTGCCCACCCACAACGTCCCCCGGCGGGTCAGCACCAGCGAGCGGATCTCGTTGGTGGGCAGGCCGCTCGTTTCGGTGAGGTGTCGCAGGCGCCCTTGGCGGATGCTGAAGACGCCGTCGTGCTGCGTGGCGAACCAGAGGGTGCCGTCCGACGCCGCGAGGCCGCGGCGCACCGCTTCGGAGGGCAACCCCTGCTGGCGTCCGTATGCCGCGAAGTGTCCGTCCCGGGCGTGGACAACGCCTCCGTTCGTGCAGAACCAGAGCGCACCGTCCGCATCGCTGAACACCTGCCGCACCGTGTCGTTCGGCAGATGATGCCAGGCGAAGGCGGTCCCGTCGAACCGCGCCGCCCCGTACCCCCGGGTGCCGATCCACAGGCCGTCGTGGTGCCAGTGCAGGCTGAGCAGCTCATCGGCTCCGGGCCGCCCGGGATGGGTCCACACGGTGAGGCTGTCCCCGTGCAACAGGGCGAGGCCATCCGCCTCACGACCGATCCAGACGCGGCCTGCCCGGTCCTCGGCCAGGCTGGTGATCCCCTGCCTCGCCGGCAGCAGGCTGTCGGTGTACAGCGTCAGGGTCAGCCCGTCGATGCGGCCGACGGTGCCATCGCTGCAACCGAACCAGATGTGGCCGTTCCGGTCCTCCAACAGGCACCACACCGATGCGGCAGGCATCCCTTCCGCTTCGCCGATCCGCGTGTAGGCATGGCCGTCGTAGCGCGCCAGTCCCGCCCCGGTGGCGAACCACAGCTGTCCGTCGCGGTCCTCGAGCATCGCGTGCGCCACATCATGCGGCAGGCCCTGGTTCTTGGAGAAGCAGGAGAAGCAGTCGGGGTTGCGCTCCCGCACGCTGGGTTCCTTCACCGCTTCCCGCGGAAGCCGTCGCAGGGGGACCACACGCCGGTGTACGGGGCGCGTGGCCACCAGACTACTGCGCTCCGTGGCCGTGTCCCGCTCTTGGACCACGACCGAAGGGACCTCCAAAGGGGGGCGCAGGTCGACCTCCGCTTTCGGCGATGCGATGCGCCGGGGGGCGTTGAGCGCGATCCGCGGCAGTGTGCTCAGGTCGAAGGGACGGGAGGTGATGGTCACGTCCACGCGATCCGCGGTCACCATCCGGTGGTCCGTCGGTCGCACATCCTCTGCCGTGTCCATTGAGCGCGGGGAAGGAGCACCACACGCCGTGAACAGCGACACCGACAGTACGGCGACGCCCAGGAGCGTCCTCCAGCAGGAGGCCCTGACGCCCGGTCCGCCGCGCCTGGTGACGGGTGGCCGTCGTGGTGGGCACCAGGCCGCGCGCATCATGGCACGTGGATCCCCCGGGTGAGGGCGTACACCACCAGACCGGCCGTGTTGCGGGCCCCGGTCTTCAGCAGGATGTTGTTGCGGTGGCCTTCCACCGTGCGCGGGCTCAGGAAGAGCTTGCCTGCGATCTCGGTGGTGGTGAGCTCCTGGCAGATCAGGCGCAGCACCTCCAGTTCGCGCTCGCTCAGCGGGTCGGCGGCCGCGAAGGTGGGCGTCACCTTCTTCTTCCGCACCAGCCCGTGGAGCATCACCCGGCTCACCATCGGGCTGAAGTGATAGCCCGTGCCGGCCACCGCTCGGATGGCGTCCTCGATCTCGTCCGGCTCGGCGGTCTTCAGCACATAGCCGTTCGCGCCCAGTTCCATCAGGTGCACGATGAACTTCTCCTCGTCGTGCATGCTCAGCACGATCACCCGCACCCCGGGATGCTCGGCGCGGATCCGCTTCATGGCCGCCATGCCGTCCATCACGGGCATCTCCAGGTCCAGCAGCACGATGTCCACCGGGTCGTCCTTCAGCGTCCGCAGCAGGTCCTCCCCGTTCGCGCATTCGAACGCGATGGTCACGTCCGGCAGCTCGCCGAGCAGCAGGGAAAGACCGCGGCGGAAGAGCACCTGGTCGTCGGCGAGGGCAAGGCGGATCATGCGGTCGTGGGATGGCGTTGCAAGATGGGCAAGGTCCGTGCTGCCCGGTACAGGGGTTTTCACCTGTTCGCACCGACCGGGGGTTCGCACGCTGGTGGGCAGGGCCGCACCGCCGCACCTTCGCCGCGGACCGTCCGGCATCCTGCGGCGGCCCGCCTGCGCGATGCGGCACGATCAGCACCAGAAGCCACAGGGCCCCGGGGGACCGGAAGGCTGGCAGATCCACTGGCTCACGGAGCTCGGCCTCGATGGGTCCGAGGTCCACTGCACGGCCCTTGGAGCACTGGTGGTGGTGGACCGTGACCCCTGCGCACCATCGGACGCTCCACGGGGCCATCGTGTCCAAGGCCCGGTACGGCTGAGCTTGGTGGAGGAGGTGCGGGAGGAGGGGGAGGGGCTTCTGCTGGGCCGGTACAGCGGTCTGCTGGGCGGTACGGCCGTGATGATGCATCAGTACGTGCGCATCAGGAACGGGGTGCCCGATCGTGTGGTGCGGGTCATCGCGCGCATCAATGGACCGATCGCCGGCGACCGCGTCGACGAGCGGGCCATGGTCCTGGCCCTGATGGAACACCCGGGGCCGGGCCGCCGTCGATCGGCCTGAACCGCTCGGGATGGCCGGCGGAACACGGTTCAGCCTCCGTTCTCCGGACTTGCGCACCAGGCCATCAGGTCCGCGGTCAGCCGCTCTTGCCGGGCCCGCACCCGCTGCAGGGCCTCATCGCAGGCCTGCGCTCCCCGTTGCCGGGCCACCTGTTCCAGTTCGGTGAGGGCGTCGAACAGCGCGTTCGCTCCCAGGCGATGCGCCGCGGGTCGAAGAGCATGCGCAGCGGCCGCCGTTCCAGGGCCGTCGTCGGCGCTTCGTGCGGCCTCCAGGCGGGCCAGCAGGGGCGGGGCCTCCTGCAGGTAGAGGTCCACGTACTGTCGCATGCGGCGGCGATCGCCCTTGCACAGTCGTTCCAGCTCGGAGAGGTCCATGGTGCGGAGCTGCTGCAAAGCTGCACGGGCCCGGGCATGTCCCACCCCGTATTTCCACGCGATCGAAGAACAGGGGTTTGCACGCTTCGCGTCGCCGGGCATCGGCCGCATTCTTGGCCCGCATCATCCGGACATCCACCGGACCATCCGGACCACCAGCACGAGAACAGCATTCCTCCTCGCCGGCACCTGCCTGGCCCTCACCGCCCTTCGCGCGCAGAGCATCACCATCACCTTCAACGCCACCCTCAAAGGCTCCAATTGGCCGCTGAGGGTGGCGGTGCCGGATGGGCCTGGTCAACGGGCGATGAACTGCGCTACATCGGCCACGGTGCTTCCGCAGGACTGGTGAAGAGCGCTGTGATCGAGGAATCGCCCGGTGCGTCCATCACCCACACGTTCGCGCTGCTGGCCGGCGCGGTCTGTCGTCAGGCACCGACCATGACCGACCTGGACGGGAACGTCCATCGAGCGGTGGAGGTGGATGGTGTCCGCTGGTCGGCGGAGGAGCTGCGCACCACCAAGTACGTGAACGGCGATGCCGTTGAAGCGGTGAGCTCCGCCGCGCAGTGGATCGCCGCCACCGCCGGTGCGCTCTGCAGCTACGACAATTCCACGAACAACGATTCCACCACCGGCAAGCGCTACAACTGGTTCGCGGCCAGGGATCCACGCGGCCTGTGCCCCTTGGGATGGCATGTGGCCACGGATCCGGAGTGGAAGGATCTGGAAAGCGCGCTGGGCATGCCCGCCAGCGAACTGGATGGCATGGGGTTCATCCGGGGTGAAGCGCAGAACGTGGGCGGCAAGCTGAAGCGCTTGCAGACGTGGAGCAGCCCGAACACCGGGGCGACCGACAAGACCGGGCTTGGGCTCACGGGAAGCGGCCAGCGGTCAGGCACGCCCGGCGGAATCCCGAGCCTTTCAACAGCCGGCTATTGGTGGACTTCCACGGATAACGGAGCAGAAGCCCCGTTCCGCACCATGATCCCGTTCTCAGGAGGCATCGTGCGCGATGATCTCCCGAAGCAGAACGGGTTCTGCGTGCGTTGCGTGCCGGACTGACCGGGGTGTCCGGGGAGGACCCGCAGGTCGATGCACCTGTGGGTCCTCCGCGTTCCGACGCGCAGGTCAGTTCAGCGTGTACGCCACATCGCCCAGGCCCTCCAGCGCCCGGATCAGCTCCTCGCTCACGGCCACGCTGAGGCCCTTGCTGGGCGCTTCGATCGCCAGGTTCTCCTGGTGGCTCACGATCTGGAAGTTCACCCGGCACTTGCCCGGGCTTCGCTTCAACAACGCGCCCAGCTCGCGGGCCAGCAGGTCGTTCACCCGCTCGGCCTCGAGCTTCAGGTTCAGCTTGGTGAAGTACTTCTCGCGCACATCGCTCAGCAGGTCGATGTTGATGATCTTGAACTCCATCTGACCTTCATCGCGCCCCCAGGTGCGCGCGCTCGCGCGGCCCTTCACGTAGAGCAGCGCCCCGGTCTGCAGGTAGAGCTTGAACTTCATGTAGTCCTCGCTGAAGAGCATGAAGTCGTGCGTGCCGGCGTGGTCCTCCAGGCTGAAACTGCCGAAGGGCTTGCCGCTTTTTGCGATCCGGTGCTCGGCCTTGGTGACGATGCCCGCGAAGGCCGCCTCCCGACCGGCCAGCTTGTCCAGCTCCTTCAGCTCGGGCAGCGTGGTGTTGCACAGGTGCTTGATCTCCAACCGGTGGTCGTCCAGCGGATGGCCGCTGAGGTAGAAGCCGATCACGTCCTTCTCATAGTGCAGCTGCTCCAGCGCGCTCCAGCCCTCGATCTGCGGCAGGGGCGGCTCGGGGATGGCGGCGCCGGTGTCGCTGGCCATGTCGAACATGCTCACCTGCGTGCTGTCCTCGCCGTCCTGGTGCTGCTGTCCGTAACGCACCAGCGTCTCGATATAGGTGGGCTTGCCCTCGCCGGCACTGTGGAAGAAGTGGGCACGCGGCATGTTGAGCCCATCGAAGGCTCCGGCGTAGGCCAGGCTTTCCAAGGCCTTGCGGTTGGCGGCGCGCAGGTTCACGCGGCGCATCAGGTCGTAGATGTCCTTGAATGGGCCGTTCGCCTGGCGCTCGGTCACGATGGCCTCCACCGCCGCTTCGCCCACACCCTTCACCGCACCCAACCCGAAGCGGATCTGCCCCTGCTTGTTCACGCTGAACTGCAACTGGCTCTCGTTCACATCCGGCCCCAGCACGGGGATGCCCATTCGGCGGCACTCCTCCATGAAAAAGGTCACCTTGTCGATGCTGCTCTGGTTGTGCGTGAGCACGCTGGCCATGTACTCGGCCGGGTAGTTGGCCTTCAGCCAGGCGGTCTGATAGGCCACGAAGGCGTAGCAGGTGGAGTGCGACTTGTTGAAGGCGTACTGCGCAAAGGCCTCCCAGTCGGTCCACACCTTCTCGCACACCTTGGCGTCGAAGCCGCGCTGGGCCGTTCCCTCCAGGAACTTGCCCTTCATCTTGTCCAGCGTGGCGCGGTCCTTCTTGCCCATCGCCTTGCGCAGCACGTCGGCATCACCCTTGGTGAAACCCGCCAGCTTCTGGCTCAGCAGCATCACCTGCTCCTGGTACACCGTTACACCGTAGGTCTCCTTCAACAGGTCCTCCATCTCCGGCAGGTCGTACACGATCTTCTCCAGACCATGCTTCCGCTTGATGAAGGTGGGGATGTATTCGAGCGGCCCCGGACGGTACAGGGCGTTCATGGCGATGAGGTCGCCGAACTGGTCGGCCTTCAGTTCGCGCAGGTACTTCTGCATGCCCGCGCTTTCGAACTGGAAGGTGCCGTTGGTCTCGGCGCGCTGGTACAGGGCGTAGGTCTTCGGGTCGTCCAGCGGGATGCCATCGATGTCGATGTCCACCCCGTGGTTGGCCTTGATCATGCGCAGCGCATCGCGGATGATGGTGAGGGTCTTCAGCCCCAGGAAGTCCATCTTGATGACCCCCGCATCCTCGATCACCTTGCCGTCATACTGCGTGAGCAGCAGGGTGGATTCCTTCGAGGTGCACACCGGGATGATCTCCGTGAGGTCGGTGGGAGCGATGATGATGCCCGCCGCATGCACGCCCGTACCCCGCACGGATCCTTCCAGCTTCTCCGCCGCATTGAGCACATCGCTGGTGAGTTCGCCGCTATCGAGGATGTCGCGCAGCTGCTTCACCAAGGCCAGTTCGTCGGCACCCAGGTTCTCCTTGGTCTTCAGGCTGCCCTCACCCTCGATCGGAGCCCGCAGGATGCGGCCCAGTTCAATGCCGGGACGTTCCGGGATGAGCTTCGCCAGGCGGTCCGCTTCGGCCAGCGGCAGGTCCATCACGCGCGCCACGTCGCGGATGCTGCTCTTCGCCGCCATGCTGCCGTAGGTGACGATCTGCGCCACCTGGTTCTGGCCGTACTTCTCCACCACGTAGTCGATCACCTTCTGCCGCCCCTCGTCATCGAAGTCGGTATCGATATCGGGCATGCTCTTGCGGTCCGGGTTCAGGAATCGCTCGAACAGCAGGTCGTACTTGATGGGGTCGATGTTGGTGATGCCGATGCAGTAGGCCACCGCGCTGCCCGCCGCACTGCCGCGGCCCGGGCCGATCAACACCCCGATCTCGCGGCCGTGGTTGATGAAGTCCTGCACGATGAGGAAGTAGCCCGCGAAGCCCATCGTGCGGATGGTGAACAGCTCGAAGTCCAGCCGCTCCTTGATCTTCGGGTCCAGCGAGTCGATACCCG
>JADLBK010000217.1 GCA_020847755.1 Flavobacteriales bacterium
CGGAACAGGCGGGTGCCGATGGAGTGGAGATATGCAGTTGGCTTGCATCCGGTGGCATCACACCGAGCTCGGGGCTGGTGGATGCGGTCCGCACCGCCGTGCGGATACCCGCCCGTGTATTGGTAAGGCCGACCACGGGAGGTTTCGTATACAACAAGGCCGCCCTGCATGCCCTGTTGCTCGATGTGGAGATCTTCGGCGGTGGTGCCATCGGGCTGGTTACCGGGGCCTTGCTGGAGGACGGGACCCCCGATATGGACCTCATCCGGTCGGTGAAACACCTGGCCCCGGAGAGCGAGATCACATTTCACCGGGCCATCGATCATGCAGCGGACCCGTTGCAAGTCGTGGAAGCCTGCCTGGCCTTGGAGGTGGACCGCATCCTCACCTCGGGCACGGCAGCCTCGGCCGAGGAGGGCATCCCCCTGTTGAAGGAGTTGGTAAGAAGGGGCGATGGGAGCTGCACGATCGCGGCCGCTGGGGGCATCGGTCCGGCCAACGTGGTGCGCATCGTGGAACGGACGGGTGTTCCGGAGGTGCATTTCGCCGCACAACGCAACAGCCCACTGCCTCCGGGCAAGCCGGTACTTTCCTCTGGCCCCGGCGCACATTCATTCACCACCCTGCCCGATGAGGCCAAGATCCACGGGGTGCTCGAAGCACTGGTGAAAGCCGGATTCCGATGAGGGTACCAGCCACGCTCATCCTGCTCTGGGCCTGGTGGCTCCCGCTCGGGGCCCAGGAGATACACATCCCGCTGAACGATGGGTGGCGATTCGCGCAGGTAGGGAAAGGGGGCTGGTTCAATGCCGAGGTACCGGGTGTGGTACAGACCGACCTCTTGCGCAATGGCCTGATCCCCGACTACATGCAAGGCAGCAACATCGATAGCGTGCAATGGGTGGAGCACGAGGATTGGGTGTACGAACGCACGGTCATCGTCTCCGATACCCTCATGGCCCATGACCACCTCGATCTGGTGTTCAAGGGCCTCGACACATTCGGGGAGGTGACCTTGAATGGGACCCTGCTCGGCCAGGCGGATAACATGTTCCGCACCTGGGAATGGCCGGTGAAGGACGTGCTGCATGTGGGGGAGAACCAGCTTAGGGTGATCTTCCGAAGCCCGATCAGCGCAGGTGCGCAGTTACGCGAGGCATACGGCATCCAGTTACCGCATGACAACGACCCCAGCGGGGTAAGTCCATACATCCGCAAGGCGGCCTACCAATTCGGTTGGGACTTCTGCCCACGACTGGTAACATGCGGTATCTGGAAGGAGGTGGAATTGCGGGGTTGGAGTAAAGGGCGGATCAAACGCGTGGTGGTGGAGCAAACCGACCAGGAGCATGCGGTAGTGCTTCGGGTGAAGGTGGAGACCGATGGGATCGTGGACGAACACCACAGCGGCTGTGACCTCGCGGTCCAAGTATGGGAGCCGGGTATGCAGCAGCCTTTGGAACAGCGTCAAGCCCTTCTCGGATCGGGTGCATTCACCATCCGGATCGACGACCCGAAGCGTTGGGAACCCTTGGGTTCGGGGGAGCAACACCTCTACCGGGTACACACCACACTGAACTGCGGTGGAGTGGAACGCAGTGTACACGACACACCCATCGGGATCCGCACGGTGCGGCTGGATACCACAAGGGATGCACACGGCAAGGCGTTCACGTTCGAGGTGAACGGACACGGGGTCTTCATGAAGGGCTGCAACATCGTCCCTCCGGGCCTTGTGCCATGCCACGATGCGGACCGTAAATGGGTGGACCTGGTGCGCCGGATGGGGGAGGCTGGCATGAACATGGTGCGGGTCTGGGCAGGCGGTGTCTACCCCCCCGATGCCTTTTTCACCGCTTGCGACACAGCGGGCATACTCGTGTGGCAGGACTTCATGCTGGGGAACCTGCCACCCGGCAACGCGGAATTCCAGGACAACCTGGTGCGCGAGGCCCAAGAACAGGTGGACCGCCTTTCGGGGCACCCTTCACTGGCTCTTTTCTGTGCGGACAATGAATTGGAGGTCGCTTGGCGGAATTGGGGATGGCAGGACCGGTACGGGCTGCACGGCGAGGACAGCGGCCTGGTTCTTCGGGCTTACCAGGAGGCCCAACACCTGCTCGCCACCGCATCACAGGGAAGGCACATCCCCTACACGCCGACCTCCCCGCTGAGCAACTGGGGCAATGCCAAGGGCCTTACCGAAGGGGATCTGCACTATTGGGGGGTGTGGCATGGCGACAGCACCTTCTCCTCGTTCCGGAACAACGTGGGGCGCTTCGTGAGCGAGTATGGCTTCCAGAGTTACCCCGATAGCACCCTGCTGGCGAAATACATTCAACCCGACAGCCTGTACCTCGGTTCGTCGGTGATGGATCGAATGCAACGGAGCTACAGGACGGATAGGCCCATCTGGGAAGCCCTTGAGCGGGAGTTAGGGGAGGGGCGACCTGCCACCTTGGGCGGGTTCATCGAAGCCAGCCAGCGCACGCAGGCCAAAGCCTATGGCCTGGCGATCCAAGCACACCTGGCCGCCCGTCCGCGGTGCATGGGCACCTTGTTATGGCAGCTGAACGACTGCTGGCCGGGACCCAGTTGGAGCATCATCGACTATGCAGGGGATCCGAAGCCGGTGTATGAGGTAGTGAAGCGGTTGTACCGGGGCACCACCGATTGAACCCTACGGCCTGGGCCATGGCATTCCAAGCCAAGCACCTCCTTGCTCAGTGACCCGGAACGAGCACGGCCAACGATGCCTACCTTAGCCCGGTCCAAAAAACGCCAAAACCAATCGCATGACACGAACCCGAACCCTCCAAGGGATCCCGATCTCCCTGCTCTTCCTTGGGTTGAGCACCGCTGCGCTCGCACAAGGGGATTGTATGAATGAAAGCCTTTATCCCTCCGTACCGACCACACCTGCCGCAGATGGTACGCTGACCCAGATCAGTACATGTTCCTTCGAGGGCGAGCACTCCCGGATCACGGGGATCGCCGCGGGTGCCACGTATGAGATCGCCATGAGCAGTGGTGGCTACATCACGGTCCGGCAGGGCACGTACAATGGGCCGGTGATCGCGCAAGGGCAGGGGTCGGTGATCGCCACGGCGGTGACGGCCGAGGACCTGTTCGCCCACTGGAACACCAATGCGGCCTGTGGAACGGCCTCCAACTGCGTGGTCACCACGGTGCAGTTGTTCCTGAACTGTGTTCCACCCTCGGCGAGCTACACGCTCACGGAGGATTGTGATGCACAGACCTATTCGATCCTTCTGAACATCGCTTCGTTGGGCGATGCGGCCACCGTGAATGTGGAAACGGATGTCGACGGGAATGTGAACACCATTACCGGCGTGGGCATTGGTGAACAGGTGCTCGGCCCCTTCGCCTTCGACGAGGTCCCCGTGGTGCGTGTGATCCACGACACCGATCCTGCTTGCAACCGCACCTTCAACAACATCTCATTCCAACCCACATGCCCCATCCTGGTCGATTGTGGTGCTCCGGGGCTGGATATGACGTACTGTTACGGGGCGAACGAGGATCGGGCCTGGCATTTCGGATCCGTTGGCACGGGTACCCTGCGCCTGCGCTTCCTGCGTGGTACCATCGAGAGCAGTAACCTCGATTCACTGCGGATCTACGATGGCCCGGACAACACGGGCACCCTGCTCTTCGAACATACCGCCACCGCACGACGGCACTTAGGCCCTGTGGGCAGTGCCCTCATCGACCCGAACCCGACGTACTATGCTGTGGATGTGTTCGCCACAGGTTCGGACCTGTACATGGAACTCACCTCCGATGGCAGCGTACAGTGCGGTTCGTTCGAGTTCGACGCCTGGGAGTGGGAGGTCATCTGCTTGGATTGTGAGCTGCCCGTAGTGAACTACACGGTGGTTGATGATTGCCCGAACGACCAGTTCACGATCCAAATGGATGTGACCGCATTGGACCTGAGCTACACGATCAACGGGACCGACCCCCAGACCGTAACGAACGTGGGCCTGGGCATCGTGGACATCGGCCCCTTCTCGATCAGCGATACGGTGAACATGACCGTGGTGCATCCCGGTAGTGCATTGTGCAATGTGCCGCTGGGCAACATCACCACCACGGGCACCTGTCCCTTGCTGATCGATTGCGGCACGGAAGTGCTCGATAGCACCTGCTATGCGAACTGGGCCGATGAGCGCTACTATTACATGGGCACCGGCACTTACCCATTGGCGGTCTTCTTCGATGCTGGCCAGCTCTTCTTCGGCGATAGCGTGATGATCTACGATGGGGGCAGCATCGATTCCCCGCTCCTTTTCCAGGGCACGAACCAAATGCTCGAAGGTGTCTTCTTCTACACCACCAACGCAGAGCATCGCCTCACGGTCCGTGTCAAGGCCAACGGGTTCACTTCTTGCGGGGATGGCGGCACCACCGAACAGGTGGCCTGGCGTGTATCCTGCCTGGACTGTGTGCCCCCAACGGCCACCTTCGATATTG
Organism: Flavobacteriales bacterium; assembly: GCA_020847755.1. Classification (GTDB taxonomy): domain Bacteria; phylum Bacteroidota; class Bacteroidia; order Flavobacteriales_F; family PHOS-HE28; genus PHOS-HE28. The sequence continues at coordinate 4,498 of JADLBK010000217.1, forward strand.
TACAGGACTGTGACAGCTTCCAGTACTACATCGATGTGAACGTGACCGACCTGGGCACCGATCCGATGCCGCAGATCACCACCACGGCCAGCCAGGACACGTTGGAGATCACCGCGACCGGCACCTATCAACTTGGCCCATTCGTTTCCGGCACGGAACTGGAGGTGACCATCGTGAACGATGCGAACTCCCTCTGCAACGTGTACAGCGGCACCATGGTGAATCCGTTGTGCCCCACCTTGATCGACTGCCCCGGACCGACATTGGTGGAGACGTACTGTTACGTGGCCAGTGACTCGCACGCATGGGCGTATGAGTTGAATGGTGCAGGGGCGAACGCCACGTTGCGGCTCACCTTCGTTCGAGGCACCATCGAAAGCAGCAGCTATGATCGGCTTCGGATCTACAATGGCCCGGACAACACTGGGGACCTTCTCTTCGAGCATACCGCCACCGCACGGCGCCATCTTGGCCCTGAGGGCAGTGCCCTCCTCGACCCGAACCCGACGTACTATGCTGTGGATGTGAGCGCCACGGGCACCAACCTGTACATGGAAATGACCTCCGATGGTAGTGTTCAGTGCGGAGGATCTGAGTACGACCCCTGGGAATGGGAGGTGTACTGCCTGGATTGTGCAAGTCCGGAGGTGAGCTACACCGTGGTGCCCGAATGCACCAGCCGGAGTTATAGCGTGGAAGTGGAAGTGATCGCGACCGGAGGCGAACAAACGCTTTCGGCGACGAACCTCGTGAATGGCGAAGCGCAGACCGGGCTCGGCGCGGGTACACACACCTTCGGTCCCTATCCGGTGGACTCCTTGAACGTGTTCCGCGTCTTCAACGAGACCTATGTGCAGTGCCAGAATACCTCCGACACGCTCA
>JADLBK010000218.1 GCA_020847755.1 Flavobacteriales bacterium
CATGTTGCCCAGGGTGCGGCGCAGGCTGGCGTTGGCGAAGAGGTTGCCGATGCCGCCCTCGATGTCCACCCAGCTGTCGGCCTTGGTGGCGCCGGTCTTGTAGCTGATCTGGTAGTACTTGTCCTTGCGCTCCATCAGGTGGAGGGCGAGGGCCTTGAGCATGCGGCCGCGCTCGGGGAAGGTCATCTTGCGCAGCGGCGGGCCGCCGACGGTGCGGGCGTAGTGGAGCATGGCGGCGAAGTCCAGGCCGCCGGAGGAGGTGGTGGCGATCAATTCGCCGGTGGAGGCGTCAACGAGTTCGGCTTGTTTCCCGGAACCGGCGACCCATTGGCCGGCGGCGTAGTTCTGGAGTTGCATACGGCGAAGGTAGAAGACAGGGCACTCTATCTTTGGGTCACGCCGAACAACCATGGACACCCGCGCGCTCAAACTGGAACTGCTGGAACGGCTCGCCGCCGTGAACGACGAGGCGAAGCTGGTGGAGGTGAAGCATGTGCTCGATGGTACCGATGCCTTTGAACTGTCCGATGCCGAATTGAACTTGGTGAACGAGCGGTTCGAGGCGTACAAGCGCGGCGAGGCGAAGACCTACACGTGGGAGGAAGTACAGCGCATGTTGGAGGAGAACCGGCGCAAGGAACAGCGATGAGCTTCCGGCTCGTCATCCACGAAGAGGCTTATCGGGAGTTGGACGAGGCCGAGCGTTACATTGAGGAGAGACGCTCGGGATACGGTCGGAAGTTCCGCACGGAGGTGGATGCCTGCCTGCGGTCCATCCAGGAGCGTCCAACCGGATATGCCCAGCGACGCGCAGGCTTCCGTTATGGAACGGTGGCCCGGTTCCCGTACCGTGTGATCTACAAGGTCCATGAGGATGTGATCCTCATCGTTGCGGTCTATCACGGCAAACGCAAGCCCTACGGCTGGATGCAGCGCGGGATGTAGTTCACCGGCCCCGCTCGGGGAAGGTCATCTTGCGCAGGGGCGGGCCGCCGACAGTGCGGGCGTAATTCAGCATGTGGCCGAAGTCCGATCACTCACGTTCTGGTGGATGTGCGTGGCCATTCTCACGGGAGTGTTGCCACCACGCTCACCCGATCACCAACCGCTGCACCACGCTTCCCGCAGGCCCCGTGGCGCGCAGCAGGTGAACGCCCGTGGGCAGTCCGCCAAGGTCCAGGGTGAAGGTGCGCTGGCCATTGACGGCGACACGTTTCAATACACGCCCTTGCACATCGAGGACCACCAGGTGCTGAAAGGGCTGCGCGCTGGTGATTCTGACCTGGTCGGTGGCGGGCTGCGGCCAGAGGTGGAGCCCTGTGCTGGCGCTTTGCTCGTTCACGCCAGTGCCGGCGACCACCACGGTCTGGCAGCTGGTGTCCGTGGCGCAGATGCCGGTGAAGGTGAGGCACACGGTGTAGGTGCCCGGGGTGGAGAAGCTGTGGAACACGGTGTCGCCCGTATAAGTGCCGCCTTCGATGCTCCAGCTGGCGGTGCCGCTGCCGGTGGAGGTGTTGATGAAGGTGTGGGCGAGGGCGTTGCCGGGCTCCACCGCGAAGTCGGCCACCACGGGGTAGGTGCAGCACACGAACTGGCGTGAGGGCGTGGAGGCGGTGGCGGAGGTGGGCCACAGGCCGGGGTTGTAGCCGTTCTGCAGGATGGACGTATGGTCGTAGATGGTCGGGGTGTAGGCGTTCCACGTTATACCCACGCTGCTGCCGGTGCAGGCCCCGTTGCCGTCGCTGTCCACCAGCACGGCGTAGATGTCGTCCGGCGTGTTGCGGAAGCAGGTGATCAGCAGTCCTCCATAGGCGGCGCGGGAGAGGGAGACGGGGTATTCGCTGGCGGCAGTGCCGAAGAGTTGGTTGCCGAGCAGGGTGCCCTGCTCGTTGAAGGTGACCAGCAGTGCATCGTAGTCGCCATGGCCACCGGGGATGTTCTGCGCACGCAGCAGGGCGGCGAAGCGTCCGTTGCCAAGGGGCACGATGCCGATGGGGTCGAAGGCGTTATCTGTCACGCGTGTCCACACGTGCGTGCCGGAAGCGGTGAACTTGCTGATGAAGCCGCGCGTGCCCGGCCCGGTTCCCATGCCAAGGGAGCGCCCACCGATGTACAGGTCGCCGCTCACGCTGTCCTCGCCCACGCAATAGCCTTCGTCCGCGCTGGCCCCGTCGATGCCGCGCGCCCACAGCTCCTGCCCCTGGGCATCGGTGCGCACCAGGTAGGCGCTCGGTGCGGGGCCGCCCACATCGTCACCATAACCGACCAGCGCCATGCCGCCGTCGCTGCAGCCGATGGCCTCGTGGCCCCAGTCCCAGCCGGTGCTGCCGTAGCTCCACGAGCCCAGCACCACGCCATCGGTGTCCACCTGTTGCAGGAGCATGTCGTAGGAACCGACGCCGCTGGCACGCCCGGCGATCAGTGCGCCATGCGAAGTGGCGGTGAGGGTGTGGATGGCGTTGGAGTTGAAGGCCACGTCGATGAGCCTTTGGTCGAGCACGGTGCCGTTCAGGTCGAGCACGTGCAGAATGCCATCGCGCGAGGCGGTGTTGTTCCCCATGGCGTAGCC
>JADLBK010000219.1 GCA_020847755.1 Flavobacteriales bacterium
CAAGGAGCTGCGCCGCCCGGTGACCGAGGACGACATCCTGCGCCTCACCGAGATCCGCATCAAGCGCATCTCCAAGTTCGACAGCTTCAAGGCCGATGAGCACATCCGCGGCCTGGAGGACCAGATCGCCGAGGTGAAGGACAAGCTGGCCCACCTGGTGGACCATGCGGTGGAGCACTTCAGGGAGCTGAAGAAGAGGTACGGCGCAGGCCGTGAGCGGCGCACCGAGCTGCGCACCTTCGACACCATCGTGGCCACCAAGGTGGCCGTGGCCAACCGCAAGCTCTATGTGGACAAGGCCGAGGGGTTCATGGGCTGGAGCCTGCGCAACCACGAGTTCGTGGACGAGTGCTCGGACATCGACGACATCATCGTGTTCCGCGACAACGGCACCATGCTCGTCACCAAGGTGGCCGACAAGAAGTTCATCGGCAAGGGGGTGCTGCACGTGGGCGTGTGGAAGAAGAACGATGAGCGCACCATCTACCACCTGGTGTACCAGGACGGACCGAAGGGTGCGTACTACATGAAGCGCTTCGCCGTCACCGGCATCACGCGCGACAAGGAGTACGACCTCACCAGCGGCGCGCCCGGCAGCAAGGTGGAGTACTTCAGCGCCAACCCCGACGGTGCCGCCGAAGTGGTGCAGGTCACCCTGCGGCCGCGGCCCAACCTGCGCAAGACCAGGTTCGATGTGGACTTCAGCCAGCTGTCGGTGAAGGGGCGCGGCAGCAAGGGCAACCTGCTGACGCGGTACATGGTGCAGAAGGTGGTGCTGAAGGAGCGCGGGGGCAGCACGCTCGGGGCGATCCCCATCTGGTTCGATGAGACGGTGCGCCGCCTCAACGACACCGGCCACGGGCGCTACCTGGGCCGCTTCTCCGGCGAGGACCGCATCCTGGCCATCATGAGCGACGGCAGCTACCAGCTCTTCCCCTTCGTGCTCAGCACGCACTTCCCGGACAACGCGGTCACCGTGGTGAAGTGGGATCCGAAGGCGGTGGTGAGCGCCGTGTACTGGGAGGGGGAGAAGCAGCAGTTCCAGGTGAAGCGCTTCCTGGTGGAGCCCTCGCGCGAGCCCATGTCGTTCATCACCGAGCATCCGGAGAGCAGGCTGGCCGTGCACAGCCTGGTGGGCCATCCGCGCGTGCGGGTGAGCTTCGACAAGCGAAGCAGCGACCGGCCCGACGAGGAGGTCGACCTGGAGACCTTCATCGCGGTGAAAGGGGTGAAGGCCCTGGGCAACCGCCTCACCCCCTTCAAGGTGAAGGACCTCGAACTGCTCGACGCCGTGTTCATCCCGATGACGCCCGAGCTGGAGGAGGTGCAGGGCATGCTGATCAGCGATGAGGAGATCGGCAACATGGAGGCGCCCGAGGAGGAGGGCCTCGAGGAGAGCCCGGTGAAGCAGTTCAAGCGGCAGCAGGCCATCCAGGAGGTGGAACGGTCTCCGGAGGATCCGCTCATCGGTTACGAGCCCGGCAAGCAGATCACGCTGGGGCTGGACTGACGCGACCCGACCCTCCCCGCCGGTCCTCACCAAGCCGTTCCGTGACCGCGCCGATGTAGCTTCGACGCACAAGCCGGACCCATGCACCACCACCATCGTTCCCTGCTCGCTGTCCTGCTGACCTGCTGCGGCGCCGTCGCGCAGCTCTCCGCACAGAACCTGGTGAACACACGAAAGACCGAGGTGCACCTGCTGTGCCACTGGCGGCCGGGCACCGAATGTCCGGGCGATGTGCTGAAGGAGACCGCTGTGATCTACACCGTGCCGGCGGACAGCGCCATCGTGCCCATGCGCCCCGGCGGCGGCGACCGCTGGGTGCTGAACCGCGTGGAGGTGTGCTGCGATGCGCGCTGCCTGGTGCGCTCCGAGGCGATCGTGACCTGCAGCACCTCCAACGACAAGGGCAAGTGCGGCAAGGAACCGGTGAGGCTCATCCGCGAGGAGCGGCGCTACACGGTGGAGTGATCACGGCCTGATCACCACCAGCGGCAGCCTGTCCGTGCGATCGCCGCGGACCACCTCCACCTGATAGCGGCCTGGTGTCAACGTGCGAATGTCCAGGCTGAGCGGAAGCGCTGCATCTCCCGGCACCATGACCAAGCGTCCGGTGGCATCGTGCACGCGCACGACGGCCCGTTGCGGGAGCGCATCGATGAGCAGGTGGTCGGCGGCCGGATTCGGCCAGAGCCGCAGGGACGTGGCCGCCAGGTCCTGCCCCAGGCCGGTGTCCTCGTCCACATGGATGCTGTCCACGGCGATGCCGGTGCAGGTCCCGTCGTTCACGGCGTACTGGACCACCACCCAGCCGAGGCCGTGTTGCTGGGCGTCGAAGCTCGTGACGACCTGACCATCGATCGTGTAGGTGCCGCCCACGGGAGCTCCGCCGGTCAAGGGAAGTGCGGGTTCATGCAGGCCGAGGGTGTCCACCGGAAGGGTGAGCGCGACGGGCGGTGCGGCGAGCACGACCACCTCCACCGAGTCCGTGCCCGGGCATTCGTCCTCAAGCGCGGCGGTGAGCGTGATCGTGTGCGTGCCCGTTCCGGCGGCCGCGGGGTCGAACTGCCCGAAGGTGCCGGAGCCGGAGGCCATGCCGCCCCAGTCCCCTGCCGGTGATCCGGTGAGCTCCACCACGGCACCGTTGTCGCAATAGGGGCCACCGGCCATCACCTCCGGAACGGTGCGTGCCTGCACGGTGAAGGTGCGGGGCAGGTTGCTGCATTGGCCGCCGGTGGCATCCGTGAAGGTGTAGATGGCGATGCCATCGAACGGGAGCGGCGCCAGGAAGGTGGGGTCCAGGGTGCCGTCGGCCCCGTTCAGCGGTGCGGACCACAGGCCTCCCAAGGGCAGGGCGTGATAGTCCTGGATGCCCTCGTCCGCGCAGAACACCGAGCCGTCCGCCGCTCCGAACACCGAGGGGCGCCGCAACGCGGTGATGGCTTGTGAGGCCGTGGTGCTGCAACCCTGGACGTCCGTGTAGGCATAGTGCAGCAGGTAGTTGCCGAACTGGTGGGTGCTCACATCGAAATGTCCGCCCAGCACACCGAAGCCGCTCCACAGACCGCCTGGGGGCTGCGCATGAGCGAGCGGGTAGGGCCCCGAGCTGCTGCACAGGGTATCGAAGGGTGTCAGGACCACCTCCGGCTCGGGATGCACCGTGATCCAGGTGGTGAGCGTGTCGGGGCAGAAGGCGCCGGCATCAGCGGTGGTCACCAGCGCATACGTGCCGGGCCCCAGGGCCGGATCGAACTGCACGGCCAGGATGTGGGGCTGCACGTATTGCGCGCCGAACACCGGACCGCTGATGTCGACCGTTCCGGGGGATGGGCCGCTGAGCACGATGGTCTGCGACGGTTCGTTCGCACACATCGCCGTGTCCACCAGCAGGCTCATCGGCGCGGGTGCGGGCAGGTCGAGCCAGAGGCCTTCGCTGGCGCAGCTTCCCCCGGCGGCGTCCTGCAGCACGAAGATGGCCTCGCCCAGGATCGGCCGTTGGTCCAGGTCCACCAGACCGGTGCTGTCCACCGCGCCGAACCAGATGCCGGAGGACGGGCGGGCGATGAGCTGCACCGGTGCGTCCGGGCACGTGGGGATCGGCACCACCACAGGCTGCACGGTGGGTGCCGACACCACGAGCAGGGGCGCATCGCCGGAGACGGGACAGCCTGCGGTATCGATCACGAGGTGCTGCAGGACGTAGGTGCCGGGCGAGGCCATGAACGCCTTGAACTGGCCCTGGTCCACGAGCGGGCCGGACCAGAGCCCGGTCGTCGGCTGTGGCGGAGGCAGCGTGTAGCTGCCACCGTACCAGCACAAGGTGTCGAGCGCGGGCAGGCTGAGGGTCCAGGAAGGTGCTGCGGCGGGAAGCTCGCTCCGGTACCACCCGAAGGCATTGGGATAGATGACCACGAGATCGTCGAGCCCATCCCCATCGAGGTCGGCCCAGAGCGGGAGGTCGCCCTTCAGCACGTCGGTGAGGTCGACGGCCGGTGACGATCCGATGAGGCCGCTGCGCAATTGCCGCCAGCGTGTCGGTGCGCCAGGGTCGTTGGGGAAGAGCACGACCGAGGCCGAGACACCGCAGCCCGGACGGCCGAAGGCCGCTTCACCGGCCTCGCTCCCCGAGGCGAACGGCAGCACGGCAAATGCCGGCCACGGACCGTCGTTGCGTGCCCACTGGAGCACCGGTCCGTGCAACCCGATGTCGAGGTCACCATCCCCGTCGATGTCGAGCAGCGCCGCATCATGCTCAACATCCGAAAGCGCCGTAAAGGCATTGAGGGCGGTCCATGCACTGCCATCGCCTGCGCTGTTCTCCGCCACCACATAGTGGCCCTCGATGTCGTGCAGCAGCAGGTCGGCATCACCATCGGTGTCCAGGTCGCCCACGGCGAAGAGCCCGGAACCGATGCCGGGCAGCACGTCCGGCAGGGTCTCCAGCGGGCTGAACGCGCCGCCGGTGTTGGTGCAGCGGAACACGGTGTTGTGCCCACCGAAGAGGGCGAGCACCTCGGGGAGGCCATCGCCGCTGAGGTCGGCGAGGTGGAGGGCGGTGAAACCACGGGGCAGAGGACGGGCGGGCATCGTGGCGATGGCCTGTGGTGGGCCGAAGGAGCCCAGACCGTTGAGGTTCGCCAGCAGGAAGAGGGTGCTGTCGGTGTCCCGCGCCATCACCAGGTCGGTATCGCCGTCGCCATCCACATCGCCGGGTCGCACCATCAGGCGCGTGTTCGGCGGTTGAGGGAGGATGACGTGATGCGGACCGAAGCCGCCCTGACCATCGAGGTTGCGGTACCACTGCAGGCCGTCCTCCTTGGTGACGAGCAGGTCCTGGTCGCCGTCACCGTCGATGTCGCAGGCCTGCACGTGCTGTGCGGCACAGCCGTCCACCGGCTGATAGACCCCGAATTGGGCCACGGCCGGGCCGGTGCTGCTCAACACCAGGATAACGACCAGGTCACGTGGGATCCACATCGGGCTCACACAAAGGTAGCCCGGCGGTCGGGGTCAATGGGCGCAAAGCACCGGGATGCCGTGCGCGTTCACGAGCAGGCGCTCTTTTTCGGCATCCGCGATGTAGCGGTACTCGTCGGACGCATCGGCGATGATGGCGAAGGCATGGGCGTCCACACCGTGCGCGTATCGGATGGTCTGTTCAGCGAAGCCGACGGAGAACACGCTGAGCGGTTCGTTCACCTCCACGGTGCGCACACCGGCCTTCCCGAGATGGTGGAGCGCACGCAGCTTGTTCGTCAGGAGCTGCTCCGAAGGCTGTTCGTTCGGGCGCATCACTTGATAGACGTGCACTTCGGTGCCGTCGAGCTTCGCCAGCCAGGTGACCGCGTCCAGCAGGCCGCCGATCTCCTCGTGGCCGGACACGGGCATCACCAGCCGCTCCACGCGCCGCGCGGGGCTGTCGCGCTGCATGATCCAGCTGGGCAGCACCACATGCCGCACCAGTTTGAGGATATCGGCGCCGAAGAGGTTCTGGCGCAGGCCGCGCGGCCCATGGGTGCCGGCCACCATGAGGGCATGGCCGGTGGTGGCCTCGGCGGCGATCTCCTTCATGAAGCTGCCATCGCGGTAGATCACGTTCACCGCGGCATCGCCGGCCCTTCTCTTCACCAGTTCGTCGAGCTCGGCGCGCACCTGGTCGCCCACCGGGCCCGACCGCTCGTGTTTGTCGCGGACGTGCAACAAGGTGACGGATGACGCCGAGGCCTTGGCGAGCCGCACGGCGTGGGCCAGGGCGGTCCCGCCCAGTTCGGACATGTCCACGGGGCAGAGCAGGTCGCGCATGGTCTCCGGATGGGGCGGCAAGATAGAGGCGATCCAGCGGTGCGCACCGACGACCTTCCATCGGCATGGGATGCCCTTCCAACGATCGGTGCGGCCTTTCCACGGCGGGGCCATGGGCAGGCCTGGGCGAACGCCTACCTTGCCCGCATGATCATGCGTTCGGTCCTTCCGATCACCGCTCTGGTGCTCGCCTTCACCGTCACCACGGCCACCGCCCAGGTGAACATCGGCTTCCTGGGCCAGTACGACTACCAGGCCGCGCGCAACAGCGACCTCAGCAACCTGTGGGGCTACACCGACGAGTTCGGCAACGAGTACGCCCTGGTGGGGGTCAACGGCGATGACAACGTGCAGAACTCCGGTGGTTTTTCGGTGGTGGACGTCACCGATCCGGCGAACCCGGTGGAGGTCTTCTTCACCCCCGGTCCCAACAGCATCTGGCGCGAGATCAAGACCTGGGGCGACCATGCCTACATCACCACCGAGGCCTCGGCCGGGCTGCTGATCGTGGACCTCAGCCCGCTCCCGCAGAGCAACGCGCTGCCGGTGACGCTCTTCCAAGGCGACAACTGGGACACCTCGCATTCGCTCTTCATCGACGAGAACGGAAGGCTTTACCTGCACGGGGCCAACCGCGGCAATGGCGGCGTGATCATGTACGACCTGACGCAGGACCCCATGGCGCCTGTGGAAGTGGGCGTGTTCGACAACTGGTACTGCCACGACAGTTTCGCCCGGGGCGACACCCTGTACGCCGCCCACATCAACGACGGCTTCTTCAGCATCGTGGACGTGAGCGACCCGGCGAACCCCGTGCTGCTCGGCACCCAACCCACCCCCAACACCTTCACGCACAACACGTGGTTGGACGACAGCGGTCAATACCTCTTCACCACCGACGAACGGGAGGACTCCTTTGTGGGGGCCTATGATGTGAGCGATCCGGCCGACATCCAGTTCGTGGACAAGCTCCAGAGCGACCCGGGCAGCAACACCATCCCCCACAACACCTACTGGCTGAACGACTATGTGGTGACCAGCTACTACACCTACGGGGTGGCCATCTACGATGCCACGCGGCCATGGAACCTCGTGGAGACGGGCAGCTTTGACACGTCGCCCTTCACCGGTGGCGGCTTCAACGGGGCGTGGGGGGTGTATCCCTTCTTCCCGTCGGGGCGGCTGATCATCTCCGACATCCAACAGGGGCTGTTCATCCTGGAGCCCACTTACGTGCGCGCCTGCTGGCTGGAAGGCACGGTGACCAACGCGCTCACCACGGACCCGGTGAACCTGGCCGCGGTGACCATCACCGGAGCTCAGGCCACGGACACCACAACCTTCGACGGGCAGTACGCCACGGGCACGTTGACCGCGGGCACGTACGATGTACAGGTGAGCGCTCCGGGCTACTTCCCCACCACGGTGACCGCGGTGGTGCTGGTGACCGGGCAGGTGACCTTCCTGGACATCGCGCTCCAGCCCATGGTGCCCTTCAACGTGATCGGACAGGTGGTGGAGGCCGGCACCGGCGATCCGGTGCCCGGTGCCATCGTGCAGTTCGACGGCCTGATGGGCGATGCGCAGACGGTGGCGGATGCCAGCGGCCAGTTCACCGTCCCCTCGGTCTTCGCCGACTCCTACGCGGTGACCGCCGGCCGTTGGGGCTGGCATACGGCATGCCTCCCCGCCCAGGCCATCGATGCGAACACACCGGCCCTCACCATCACGCTCGACCCCGGCTATGCGGACGACTTCGCGCTGGACCTGGGCTGGAGCACGGTGAACGCGGCCTCGAGCGGGGCCTGGGAACGCGGCAACCCGGTCGGCACCGTCTACCAGGGCGATCCCTGTGCGCCCGGTTCGGACGACCCGAACGACTGCCATGGGGCGGCGATGGTCACAGGCAATGGGGGCGGGAACGCGGGTGATGATGATGTGGACGACGGTCGGGTGCTGCTGAGCTCCCCGGTGTTCGACGCCACAGGGCTCAATGTGCCCGCCGTTCGCTACGACCGATGGTTCTTCAACGATGGCGGCACCGGTGGCGCGCCCAATGATGAGCTGCTGGTACTGCTCACCGATGGCACGGACACCGTGACGGTGGAAACGGTGACCGCGGGCAGCCCGGGCATGGGCAGCTGGCGACCGGCCCAATGGACGATCGCCGATCACCTGGCGCCCTCGGCCACGATGCAGGTGCTGTTCCGCACGGCCGACGACCAGCCCGGCCACCTGGTGGAGGCTGGAGTGGATGTCTTCGAGGTGGTGGAGACCTCCTTCGATGCCATCACCGAACAGGTCCGTCCTGTTCTCCTGATGTGGCCCAACCCGGCGGAGGGCGTTTTCGAAGTGCGTGTGCCGGGTTCCGGGCTGGAGGCCGTGGAGGTGCGCGATGTCCAGGGGCGCTCGGTGCACATGCAGCGTGCGGCCGGCGAACGCGCCACGGTCGAAGCCTCCTGGGCTCCGGGGGCATACGCCGTCACGGTGCGCACGACGGATGGCCGCTCGGCCAGCACCACCTTGCTGCTGCGTTGATCAGCGCCGGTTGGGCACGGCGCCACAGTGCTCCTGGATCAGCGCGTCCACATCGCTGACGCCGCCCAGGATGCGGGCCAGGGAGAGGTCCGCGCAGCCCTTCTCCAGGTCGCCCTTCCGCAGGCGCAACAGCGCTCGCGTGCGCAGGGCGAAGGAGTTGGCCGGGTAGAAGCGCAGGCTGCGCTCCACATCCTTCCACGCCTCCTCATTGCGGCCCAGGTTCAGCAGGGCGTAGGCCCGGTTGCTGAGCGCCACGGGTTCGTCGCGGTCGATGGAGAGCGCCTGCTCGAACATGGCCAGCGCGTCGTTCCACCGACCCAGGCGCGAAAGCTCGAAGCCACGGTTGGTCCAGTGCCCCGGATTCCGGGGTTCCAGCGTGCAGAGGCGTTCCAGGACCACCAGTGCGCCTTCATGGTCGCCCGTTTCGTCCAGCATACGCGCCAGCGTGCGGTTGGCCTCCAGGTCCTCGGGGATCATGGCGAGGCCGTCGCGCAGATCGGCGATGGCCAGCTCCGGGCGACGCAGTTCGGCCAGGGCTTCACCGCGGGCGAGCAACAGCTGGGCGCGGAGACGGCCCTGCGCACCGTGCCGGATGCCGCGGTCGCTGTACTGTTCCGCGGTGCGGTAGTCCTCACCCCGGAGGGCGTATAAGCTGCGTTGGTAGTTGGCCTCCGGATGCGTGCTGTCCGCCTTCAACGCCTGGTCCACGTCCAGCAGAAAGCGGTCGGCCCGGTCCATGGCGTACCAGGCCCGGGCCCGTGCGGCGTAGGTGTCGGCCGACGGCCGTGCCGCGATGGCGCGCGAGTAGGCGTCGATGGCCTTGGTGTACCGCTCATGGGCCACCAGGCTGTCCCCTTCGGCCATCAACTGCTCCACCGACTGGGCCGATGCGGCCGTGCAGGCCAGCAGGACGACCGCGAAGGGAACGAGGAGAGGGCGGGCCATGAACGGCAAAGGTAGGGTCTGGCCCCAAGGCCTTCAACGCTGAGGAATACGCGCCTGTGGGACGACCTCCAGCCCCGCGGTGCGGCCCGCGCGCAGGAGCAGGTCACCGGCCATCGCCACCATGGCCGCGTTGTCCGTGCAGTACGCGATGGGCGGGATGTGCACGGTCCAACCGCGCGCTGCGGCCAATTCCACCAGTCGGGCGCGCAGGCCCCGGTTGGCGGAGACGCCGCCCGCGATGCCGATGCGCGTGATGCCCGTCCGCTCCACCGCGAGGCTGAGCTTGGCGAACACTTGGTCCAGAATGGCCTGCTGCAACGTGGCACATAGATCCGGCAGCAGGTCGGAAGGAAGGTGCCCATCGGGCCCGCGCAGCGGAAGCACCAGGTTGCGGAAGGCGCTCTTGGTGCCGCTGAAGCTGAGGTCCAGGTCGGGCACGTTCGGGCGGGGGAGGCGGAAGCGCCCCGGGTCGCCCTGTGCGGCGAGCGCATCCACCTGCGGGCCGCCGGGGTAGGGCAGGCCCAACAGCTTGGCCCCCTTGTCGAAGGCCTCTCCGGCGGCATCGTCCAGCGTGCTGCCGATGGCCACCATGTCCAAGGCGGAGCGGACCAGCACGATCAGGGTGTGGCCGCCGCTCACCGTCAGGTTCAGGAAGGGGAACTCCGGCGCCGGGCGGTGCTGGTCATCGCGGATGAAGTGGGCCAGGACATGCGCCCTCATGTGGTCCACGGCCAGCAACGGAAGCCCCAGCGCCTGGGCGAAGGACTTGGCGTACGCCGCGCCCACATGCAGCGCGCCGATGAGGCCGGGGCCCTGGGTGAACGCCACGGCGGAGAGCCCGGTGGGCGGCAGGCCGGCTTCGCGCAGGGCGGCCTCCACCACGGGCACGATATGCTCCTGATGGGCCCGGCTGGCCAGTTCGGGCACCACACCGCCCCAGGCCGCGTGCACCGCCTGACCGGCCACCACGTTGCTCAACACGCGCCCATTTTCCAGCACGGCCGCCGCGGTCTCATCGCACGAGCTCTCGATGCCCAGGATGCGCAGGGGACCCGTCACCGTCCGTTGCTCCGCTATTTTCGCCATCCGGGCCCGCGATCTGCCAGTTCGCGCCCAAAACTACCCGCTCCTGAGCAGCTCGCCCTTCATCAAGTGGTCCGGTCGCGTGCTGCGTGCGATCGCCTGGCTGCTGCTTTCCCTGGTGGTGGCGGGCATGCTGGGCGTCTTCGCCCTGCGGCTGCCCTCGGTGCAGACCTGGCTGGCCGGTCGGATCAGTGCTTACGCGACCGAGGCCCTGGGCAGCTGTGTCCAGGTGGACCGCGTGCACCTCACCTTCACCGGTCCGGCCGAGCTGCGCGGCGTGCTGGTGTGCGACCTGAAGGGCGACACGCTGTTCGCGGTGCGACGCCTCAACCTGCGTCGCTGGCGGGTGAGCACCGAGCGGCGGCAGGTGCACCTGCGCGGTGTCGTGGTGGAAGGGGTGCGCTGGCACCTGCGGCAGGGCGTGGACGACCCCACGAGCAACTTCACCCAGTGGATCGCCGCCCTGTCCTCCGGGGACACCACGGCACCCGGCGCACCGTGGGCCATCCAGGCCGATGCCTTCACCATCCGCGACCTGCGGTTCACGCACCACAAGGACACCTCGCCCGTGCGTCCGTTCGGGGTCGACTTCGACCATGTGGACGTTTCGGGCGATGTGCTCGGCCATGACCTGCTGGTGATCGAGGACAGCATCCAGGCGGTGCTCGACCACATCTCGTTCCGCGAGAAGAGCGGACTGGTCTGCACCGGCCTGCAGGGCCGGGCCACCGTCAGCGGGCGGGGCATCGCGGTGGAATACCTGGAACTGCGCACGCCGTTCAGCACGCTGCGGGGCCGGTATGAGATGCGCTCCGCTTCCTGGAAGGACTACACCGGATACATCGACCGGGTGGAGATGCTGGCCGAGCTGGACAGCTCGGTGGTGGACCTGCGCGACATCGCGTGGTTCGCGCCCGACCTTGAAGGGCTTGCCGCCCGGGTCGGTGTGCGGGGCCGGGCGCGTGGCACCGTGCGCGAGCTCAAGGCCCGGGACCTCACGCTGGACTACGGCCGGCACACCCACTTCGAGGGCTCCGTGGAGATGAGCGGCCTGCCCGACCTGGCCGGCACCTTCGTGGTGGTGGACGCCCGCACCCTGCGCACCGACGCCGCCGACCTGGCCACCGTGCCCGTGCCGCCTTTCCCCGAGGGCCGCGTGCTGGAGGTGCCCCGGGAGCTGGCCGTTCTGGGACCGATGGCCTTCCGCGGCAACTTCACCGGCTTCGCCTCGGCCTTTACCGCCTACGGAAGTGCGACCACGCAGCTCGGCGCGCTGTCCACCGACCTGTCCTACGAGCGCGACACGGTGAGCGACGTGTTCCGGTTCAACGGTGCGCTGGCCACCACCGGTTTCGACCTGGCGCCGCTGGCCGGCGACCCTACCGTGGGGCCCATCGCCTTCGATGTGAAGGTGAACGCCAAGGGCCGCGACCTGGCCACCATGCAGGCCGACCTCGACGGGCGCGTGCCGCTGATCACCATCAACGACCGGCCCCTCACGGGCATCACCGCCTCCGGCCGCCTTCAGCGTCGCCTGTTCAACGGGCGCCTCACCTGCGACGACCCCAGCGTGAAGCTCAGCTTCGATGGCCTGGCCGACCTGCGCGGGAAGTGGCCGAAGGTGGACTTCACCGCCGACCTGGAGCGCGCCGACCTCTTCGAACTGAACATCGCGCCGGAGCTGCACCTGGGCGAGGTGAGCGGCATCGTGCGCGCCCAGGGCGAACTGGCCCCGGACAGCCTCAAAGGGCGGCTGGCGATCGAGGGCCTCACCTATTGCGACGACCAGGGCGTGCTGGAGCTGGGCGATGTGGAGCTCGCAAGCGCACGCCGGGACGGGGAGCCGATGCTGTCCCTTCGTTCCGGCCTGGTCAACGCGGATGTGCAGGGGAGGTTCCTGCCGACACGCCTGCCCGATGCCTTCCTGAGCGTGGTGTACAGCGTGTTCCCCGCGTTGTCGGACCGTGCACGATACGACCAGGAGGAGCAGCGCTTCGCGTTCGACGTGCACGTGAAGGAGGCCGGGCCGCTGCTCAGGCGGCTGGTGCCGCGCCTCGAACTGGACCCTGGCGCGCACTTCAGCGGCATGTTCGACACGCGCACCTTCGACATGGCCCTGTCGGCCGATCTGCCGCGCATCGCCTACGGCACCGTGGGCGGCGATTCGGTGCGGGTGATCCTCGACAAGACCCTGGACCTGTTGATCTTCAGCATGAGGAGCGAGCGCCAGCAATTGACCGACAGCACCTTCCTGGAAGGGATCGACCTCTCCGGCAAGGCCTATCAGGACGAGCTGGAGGTGCGCATGGTCTGGGACGGGAGCACGCACGACACGCGGGGCGATCTTCGTCTGGCCGGCCTGGTGAACGGTTGGACCGATGTGGAACTGGACCTGCTTCCAAGCCGCCTGCACCTTGGCCTGGGCGCCTGGTCGAACCCCGAGCCGGTGCGGCTGCACTACCATGAAGGAGGCCTCGAGGTACGCCAGCTGGAGGTGCTGAACGAGGATGAGCGCATCACCCTGGACGGTTGGCTGGCCGCGGATCCGGAGCGCGCGCTGGCCTTCGATGTGGACGGCGTCCGGTTGAGGCACCTGCGTCCGTTCTACAAGGGCCCGATGGTGTCCGGTTCGTTGAGCGGGGAGGGACGTGTCTTCGACCTGCTCGGCGAACCCAGCCTGATCAGCCACCTGTGCGTCGACTCCCTGAAGGTGGACAAGCACCCGGTGGGCGACATCACCTTCGCCGCGACCTGGAGGGACTCGCGCCGCGAGATGGAGGTGGGCGGAACCTTGCAGCGCGGCCGGCTGAAGGCACTCGAGTTCAGTGGTCGCATCGCACCCGCCGCGGAGGCGGAACAGCTCGACCTCGTTCTGGACCTGGACTCCTTCGATCTGGCCTTCATCGACCCCTACCTGCCCGCAGGGGTCAGCGACATCCAGGGGCGGGTGACGGGCGACATCCGTGTGGGTGGCACCTTCGCCGAGCCGCGCGTGGAGGGCACGGCCGTTCTGGACGAGGCCGGCCTGCGCATCGACTACCTCAACACCTTTTACAGCCTGAGCGACCGGGTGCGGATCCTGCCGGACGGGTTCTGGCTGGACCTGGTGCGGGTGAAGGACCAGGAGGGGCGCACGGCCAGGGCGGTGGGCACCATCAACCACAAGGGCTTCACGAACTGGGACTACGACGTGGTGCTCGAGCTCGACCGGTTCCTGTGCCTGAACACCACGGTGAACGACAACGAGCTGTTCTATGGCAAGGCCTATGGCACGGGCGACCTGCAGGTGAGCGGATACCAGGACAACCTGGAGGTGGTGTTCACCGGCCGCACCGCGCCGGGCACCACCATCAGCCTGCCGTTGGGCACCGCGCGCGACCTGAGCGGGATCGACTTCGTGCGTTTCCATGCGGGCCGACTTGAGCTCGACACGGCACGGGCCCCGGTGGACCTGAGCGGGGTGCGCCTCGACCTCGACGTGGAGGTGACCCCCGATGCACGGTTCGAGCTCATCTTCGACCCCACCGTCGGTGACATCCTCAGCGGGCGCGGCCGCGGCAACATCGAGATGACGGTGAGCCCCACGGGCAACCTGTCGATGCGGGGCGACATGGAGGTGGTCGACGGCACCTACCTGTTCACCCTGCGCAACGTGGTGAACAAGCGCTTCGACGTGGACCCCGGCGGGCACATCACCTGGTATGGCGACCCCTTCGACGCCCAGCTGGCGCTGAACGCGGTGTACAAGCTGCGCGCCCCGCTGGTGGACATCATTCCGGCCGAGCGCGCCGAGGGCCTGGGCAAGCGCGTGCCGGTGGAGGTGGTGATGCGCCTCAAGGACCGGTTGGCCAACCCGGACATCGGCTTCGACGTGCGCCTTCCCTCCGTGGACGAGGGCACCCGCACGCAGGTGAACAGCGTGCTGAGCGAACCGGATGAGATGAACCGCCAGGTCTTCAGCCTGATCGTGCTCAACCGTTTTCTGCCCGTGGACCGGCTTGGCGCCGCGAACGGCCCTGCCGGTTCAAGGGGGAACGTGGTGGGCACCTCGGGCAGCGAGCTGCTCAGCAACCAGGTGAGCAATTGGCTCAGCCGCCTCAGCAACGATGTGGACCTGGGCTTCAACTACCGGCCGGGCGATGCGCTCACGCAGGATGAACTGGAACTGGCCGTGAGCACCCAGCTGTTCAACGAGCGGCTCGTGCTCAGCACGAACCTGGGCGTGCAATATGGATCGAGCGCATCCCAACAGAACAATGCCCTGGTGGGCGACTTCCAGTTGGAGTACCTGATGACCAACGACGGCCGCATCCGCCTGAAGGCGTTCAGCCAGAGCAACGACCGCAACCTCAACCAGGCGGACCAGGCGGCGACGACGCAGGGCGCAGGTGTGGCCTACCGCGAGGATTTCGACACGCTCGGCGAGCTCTGGCGCAACTTCACGGTCATGCTGGGCTTTCGGCGGCGCCCACCCGGTGTGACGCCGACCACCCCGGTCCCGGAGGAGGGTGCGGAGCCGCGCTGATCAGTCACCGTCGCCCAGTCGGAGCAGGTGGCCCAGCTTGTTCTTCTTGGTGCGCAGGTAGCGCTCGTTGTGCGGGTTGGCGGCGATCTCGATCGCCACGTTCTCCACGATCTCCAGGCCGTAGCCGATGAGGCCGGTGCGCTTGCGCGGATTGTTCGTCAGCAGACGCATCTTGCGTACGCCGAGCTCGTGCAGGATCTGGGCGCCCACCCCGTAGTCGCGGGCGTCCATGTCGAAGCCGAGCATCACGTTGGCCTCCACCGTGTCGGCGCCCTCCTCCTGCAGTTTGTACGCTTTCAGCTTGTTGATGAGGCCGATCCCCCGGCCTTCCTGCTGCATGTACACGATGACGCCCTTGCCGGCGGCGTCGATCATCTCCATGGCCCGGTGCAACTGCGGACCGCAGTCGCAGCGGCAGCTGCCGAAGATGTCGCCGGTGACACAGCTGCTGTGCACACGCACGAGCACGGGCTCATCGGCCCGCCATTCGCCCTTCACCAGCGCCAGATGCTCTTCGCCCGTGTTGGTCTGCCGGAAGGCGATGAGCTCGAAGTCGCCGTGCGCGGTGGGCAGCTGCACACGCACCTGCCGTTCCACCAGGCTTTCGGTGCGCATGCGATGGGCCACCAGGTCGGCGATGCTCACCAGCTTCAGCCCGAAGGTGTCGGCCATGCGCCGCAGTTCGGGCAGCCGGGCCATGGTGCCGTCCTCGTTGAGGATCTCCACGATGACACCGGCGGGTTCAAAGCCCGCCAGGCGGGCCAGGTCGACCGCGGCCTCCGTGTGGCCGGTGCGGCGCAGCACCCCGCCGTTGCGGGCCTTCAGCGGGAAGATGTGGCCGGGGCGCGCCAGGTCGGCGGCGGTGGTGGCGGGGTCGATCAGCGCCTGGATGGTGGCCGCCCTGTCCTGCGCCGAGATGCCGGTGGTGGTGCCCCGGCCCTTCACGTCCACGCTTACGGTGAAGGGGGTTTCGTGCAGGGCCGTGTTGTCATGCACCATCAGGCCCAGGCCGAGCTGCTCACACCGTTCCTCGGTGAGGGGCGCGCAGATGAGGCCGCGACCATGTTTCGCCATGAAGTTCACCACCTCCGGCGTGGCGTTGCGTGCGGCGGTGAGCAGGTCGCCCTCGTTCTCTCGGTCCTCATCATCCACCACGATCACCACTTTGCCGGCACGGATGTCGGCGATGGCCTCCTCGATGGGGTCCAGACGGATGTCGTTCATGCACCAGGGTGCCGGGCGGCAGGCCTCAGCGGCCGCGAAGTTAGCCGATCGGAAGGGGGGAGCCGGTGCGGACGGGCGTGGAGATGAGGCTGTTCAGCGTGTCCACGGCGCGGGCCCAATCGAAGGTGGACAGCACGTGGCGGTGGCCGTTGCCCGCGATGCGCCGACGCTCCTCCTCGTCGGCCAGCAGGCGCAGGATGTGCGCCGCGTAGCTCGCCGGGTCGTGGCCGATGAGGATGCCCTCTCCGGGCCGGGCGCCCACGGCGTTGTTGGCCAGGGCCGAGGTGATGCACGGCATGCCCATGGCCATGGCCTCCAGCAGCTTGTTCTGCAGGCCGGTGCCGATCTGCATCGGCGCCACGAAGACGCGCGCCGAAACATAGCTCGTGCGGATGTCCTTCACCCAGCCCGTCACGGTGATCAGGGGATCCTCCTCGGCCAGCTGCCGCACCCGCTGGCTGGGGTCCACGCCGCTGATCAGGAGCGACACATCAGGCCGCTCGCGGCGCACCAGCGGCAGCACCTTGTTCACCAGGTACAGCACGCTGTCGATGTTCGGCGGGTAGTTCATGTTGCCCGTGAACAGCAGGTCGTGCGTCAGTTCGCCCGGGATCGGATGGAAGAAGGTGGTGTCCACACCGTTCGGGATCACCGTCATGCGTGCGCGCTCAGGGTGGTAGAGGTAGTCGCGGTCCTGGGCGGAGATGATGATGCGATGGTCGAACAGGTCGAACATCAGGTTCTCGTAGGCCTGCAGGCGGCGCGTCTCCGTCAACAACAGCGGCCGAAGCAGGGGGCTGCTGGTCTCGGTGCGGCGCTCCATCCCCTTGCTCAGCGTGTCCATGTAGTCCAGCGTCTTGGGCAGGGTGAAGTGCCAGCGCACATACTCGGTGGTGCGCACCAGCTGGCAGAGCACATGGTCCGGTGAGAACCGTTCGATGAGCGCGTCCACGCGCCGTTGCGCCGCTGCATGGTGGAAGTAGGCGACCTGGAAGGGCAGGCGCGAGAACACGGCGGTGATCAGCTTCCACACGATGCGCCAGCGTGGCAGGTGGATCACCTCCAGGTGGTGGCAGAAGCTGCGCAGGTGGTCGAGGTGGTCCTGATGGATGCGCTGGTCGTTGAGGCAGCAGAGCAGCACCTCGTGCTGTTCGGCCAGGCGCTTCACCACGTGGTAGGCCCGCAGCTTGTCGCCCTTTTCCAGGGGATAAGGCACGCGGGAGAGCAGGACCAGCAGCCTCATCTGCGCTTGAGGCTTCGGAGGAACCCCACCAGGTCGTGGATGATGCGCGCATCGCTGTAGTGGCCCACGATGGTGGCGCGGGCATTGGCCCCGATGGTGGCGACAAGGCCCGGTTCGTCCAGGGCGCGTGCCATCTGCCGGGCGAAGGCCGCCGCCGTGTCCGCCAGCAGGATGTCCTGGCCGTCCGTGACGGCGATGCCCTCGGCGCCGATGGTGGTGCTGATGACGCAGCGGCCCATGGCCATGCCTTCGATGATCTTCACACGCATGCCGCCGCCGCTGTGCAGGGGCACCACCATCACATGCCGGTCGGCGATGTATTGTTCGGCGCTCTTCACGCGGCCCTTCACCTGCAGGCCGGGCAGGTCCAGGTGCAGCAGGTCATCGGGCATGCGGTTGCCGGCCAGGTGCAGCCGCGCCTCGGGGTGCCGGGCGATCACCCGCGGCCACACCTCGGCCACCAGCCAGCGTACGCCTTCGAGGTTCGGCTCCCAGTCCATGCTGCCCAGATGGAAGAACACGGTGCGGCCGCCGGGCAGGGGGCGGTCGTGCTCGGCGGGGTCCACGCCGAAGGGGATGGTGGCGATCGGTGTGCGCGAGCCGTGCGCTTCGAAGTGCGCCGCATCCGCCGGACTGATGGCCGCCACACCGTCCACCCGGTCCAGCACGGCCATCTCGTACTCCTTCAGCTGGCGGGCCAGGAAGCGGCGGTAGGGCCGCTTGATGAAGTTGCGCTCCCCGCTGGCGATGCGCTCCTGCAGCACATGCTCCAGGTTGTGCGACCGCAGCACCACCAGCGCCTCGGTGTATCGGCGGATGGTGGCGATGTAGGGGGTCATGAACAGGCTCTCCAGCAGCACCACGTCGAAGGGACGCTCGCTGAGCACGCGGATGAGCGCGATGTCCATGTCGGGCGAGAAGAACCGGCTGATGTTGTAGTTGTCGGCCGTGATCAGGTCGGTGAAGGCGTCGACCACATTGAGGCTGGTGTCCACGAACACGCCCTGGATGTCGGTGGCCCGGGTGTAGGCTTCGGGCAGCGCATCGATGTCCAGGGGATGCTTGGGGGTACGGATGCACAGCACCTTCACCGAATGGCCGTCCGCCAGCAGGCCGCGCGTGAGGTTGTGCATGGCCTTGCTGCCGCCGTCGATGGGCGGGAAGGGGGGTTTATGGCACAGTTGAAGGATCCGCATCACGCCGGCCGCGCAGCATTGACCTGAGCCGGTACCAGCCGCGATAATAGGCATCGCGGTCCAACAGGGGGCTGTCGGTGGCGGCCTTCCAGGTGAGCCAGAAGCCGATGGGCAGCAGCACCAGGCTGCTGATCCACATGCCGGGCCAGGGGTTCAGCTTCAGGCTGATGACGAGCTTCTCGGTGCTGAAGGACACGATGTGGAAGATGAGGAAGAAGACGATGGCGAACACGGTGGGCAGGCCCATGCCGCCCTTGCGGATGATGGCCCCGAGCGGAGCGCCGATGAAGAAGAAGATCAGGCAGGCGAAGGCGAGCATGAGCTTGCGGTGCCATTCCACGCCGTGCCGTGCGATCTGTTCCAGGCTGCCCTTGCGCTCCTCATCGGTGCGCTCCAGGAAGTTCATGGTGGCACGCGCCATGTCGATCGCCTGATCGTGCACCGCAGGGGTCGGCGCCGTGCCTGTGGCGGGCAGCACGGCCGGCAGCGTGTCCGCGCGGGCAAGGCTGTCGCGCAGCGGGCGGAAGGAGTTGTGCAGGTAGCTCTCCTGCATCGCGACGCGTTCGCGGAACGCGCTCGTCAGCGAATCCTCGGTCCGCGCCAGCTGGCCGATCGTCTGCATCTTGTAGTTGTCCTTGAAGAGGTCCTCGTCCGTGCGCTGCAGGCCCAGGCCGCTGAGGTCCATGCGCACCACGTCCGTGGCGAAGGTGCCGTGCACCAAGGCGTCCGTCCTTCCCTTGCGGCCCGAAGGGTCCCGCGCATCATAGAAGTGTCCGTCGCGCAGTGTGAGCAGCAGGCTTCCACCGTCGGCGCTGCGCTGCATGGTGCCGCTGCGGGCGCGCACCACGGTCCGGTTCCCCTGGAAGGGTTCGCGATGGTCGTAGATGAGCACATCGGTGAGGGTGCCGTCCTCGGCCTTGTCCCGCACGCGGATGCTGAGCCCGTCGATGCCGTTGTAGAAGACACCGGGCCGAAGGTTCATCGCGGGCTTCTTGCGCGTCACGTCCCACAGCAGGCTGTGGAAGCGGAGGTTGGCCACGGGCAGCACGTTGTTGCTGAAGAGGAACGACAGGCCGCTGAGGAGCAGCACCAGCACCACCAGTGGCCGCAGGATGCGGAAGAGGTGGAGCCCCGCCGAGCGCATGGGCACCAGCTCGCTGTTCTCCCCGAGCCCGCCCATGGTCATGATGGAGCTGAGCAGCACGGCCAGGGGCAGGGCCAGCGGTACGAAGCTCGCCGTGGCGTACACCAGCAGTTCGGTGAGGGTGTACCAGGGCAGCCCCTTGCCCATGAGGTCGTCGACGTACTTCCACAGGAACTGCATGCTGAGGATGAAGAGCACGATGCCGAAGGTGACCACCAGCGGGCCGAGGTAGGCCGCGATGATCATGCGGTGCAGGCGCTTCATCCGAAAGGGGGGCGGCGGCGGCCGGGCCGCCGGGGCAAAGGTACCGGCCTCAGGAGCCGATCACCCGCATGAGGTGCGCCACCTGCGAGGCCCAGAGCTGACGCGCGCTCTCCAGGTCCTGCGGCCAGGCATGGTCGGTCACCACCAGGGCCACGTCGTTCGTCATGGGGTCGATGCGGATGCGCAGCTCGAAATAGGCACCGGGGTCCTCGTCCTCCAGCCAGCGGAACCGCATGAGCTCACCGGCCCGGCGGCCGATGCACAGCGCTGTCTGCACCTCACCGCCCCACTCGAACGCGAACTCGTCCCCGCGCACGTTCACATCGTCGCAGAACCACTCGCTGAAGCCGCTGGGCGTGCTGATCAGCTCGAACAGCACATTGGGCGTGGAGCGCATGTAGAACTCGGCCTGGTACCGCTCCTTGACGGCGCGCTTCAAGGCGCGGGCCGGCTGCGCGACCGGTTCCACGCCCATCATCACGGCCTGGATCGGGGCGGCGGGCGCCTTGTTCGCGGTCGTGCTCTTCGGCTTGTTGCTTCCGGTGGTCGCACCTTTTTCCGGCGGAGCCGGCTTGGCCGGAGCGGGTTTCGGTGCGGCCTTGGGGGTCGGCGGTGGCGGCGCTTTGGCCGCGGTGGGTCGGGTCACGGCCTTGGCCGGCGCCTTGGCTCCGATGGGGCCGGCACTGGATCGCTTGGTCGGCTTGGGCGGGGCTGCCGCTTTGCGCGGTGCCGGAGCATGAAGGGGCTTCTTCGCGGACGTCTTTCTAGCCCCTGCGGCCTTCGTGGGTCTTGGCGGTGCGGCCGTCCTCGCCGGGGCGGAGGCCTTGCGCTTCACGGAGGGTCCCTTGGCCGCCACTTTCTTCACCGGCTTGCGCGGACCGGGCCGCGATGCCTGCTTCCTGGCCGGCTTGTTCACGCGTTCGGTGGCCGGCTTCTTCGGGGCGGACTTCCGCGCCTTCGCAGCGGATGTGGCTTTTCCTGCGGCGGGGCGTGCCCCCGGCTTCTTCCTGGTCGCCTTCCTCGGGCCCGATGAGGCCGCTGGTCGTCCCTTGCCGGGCGCCGCTTTCTTCGGTGCAGGCCGGGCTTTGGGGCGCGCCGGTTTCGCGCTGGTGCGGGACTTGGCCATGGTCCGGGCAAGGTAGAAATTCCCCACGCCCATGCAAGAGCAGCGGGCCTCGGACCCGATCGGACCTCCTGCTATATTTGCCGCCCCTTTCGCCCGGCCCAGGCCGGGCCGAAGCCGATGGCGCGGTAGCTCAGCTGGTCAGAGCGCAGGATTCATAATCCTGAGGTCGAGAGTTCAAGTCTCTCCCGCGCTACGAAGCCCCCTCCCCGGGGGCTTTTTCATACCGCACCCATGACCACCGCCCTCCACCGTCCGGCCTTCCTCGCGCTTGCGCTGTGGCTGATGGGCTGCTCCGCGGAGGAACAGGACTTCCGCGAGGTCGAGGTCAGGTCCGCCATCACCCGCGTGATGCAGGAGCAGGAGGCGGCCTGGGACCGGGGCGACATCCGCGGCTTCATGTCCGGCTACACCGAGGCGGCCTGCTTCATCACGGCGAAGGAGCGCACCTGCGGGCGCGAGGCGGTGACCCAGCGCTATCTCAAGCGGTACCCGGACAGGTCGGCCATGGGGGACCTGCGGTTCGGCATCTCCGAGGTGCTCGCCGTGGGCCGCGCACATGCGTGGTGCACCGGCACCTGGACCCTGGTGCGGCCCGCCGACACCTTGAGCGGAGGCTTCAGCCTGCTGTGGCAGCGGGAGGCGGATGGCTGGCGGGTGGTCCGCGACCACACGTACTGAGCCGCGACTTTCGCCGGCATGTCCGCCACGGTGGTCATCCTGGCCCTCACCGTCCTGGTGTCCGTGCTGGCGTTCCGAGATCGGCGCCTGTTCGACACGCTGGCCTTCGAGCCCTTCGTGGTGCATGCCCGGAGAGACCTCCATCGCTTCGTGACCCATGCGCTGGTGCACGCCGACTGGCCGCACCTGTTCGTCAACATGTACGTGCTGTACGGGTTCGGACCCTTCGTGGAGGGCTACCTCACCGGGCTCACACCGCTGCCCGGCTCGTGGCTGTTCGTCATCCTGTACGTCACGGCCGCCGTGGTGGCCTGTGTGCCGGGATACGGCCGGCACAAGCACGACCCGCGCTATCGGGCGGTCGGGGCCAGCGGCGCGGTGTCCGCCGTCCTCTTCGCGCACATCCTGATCCTGCCAACGGCCGAAGTGGGCCTCTTCCTGCTGCCGATCGGCCTGCCTTCGGCCGTGTTCGGGGCGCTGTACCTCATCTACGAGGGCACCATGCATCGGCGCGGCGGCGATCACGTGGCGCATGACGCCCACCTGATGGGTGCGCTGCACGGGGTGCTCTTCATGGTGGTGCTGCGTCCGGCCCTGGTGCCGGCCTTCTTCCGTTCGCTCACCGAACTGCTCCCGGGATGAAGCTGCGGCCCGCCCTCTTCCTGGACCGCGACGGCGTGGTGAACCGCGAGCGCGGCGAGCATACCTGGCGCCTGGAGGACTTCGAGGTGCTGCCCGCCGTGGCGGACGTGGTGGCCGCGTTCAACCGCAAGGGCTGGGCGGTGGTGATCGTGAGCAACCAGAGCGGCATCGGGCTGGGCCTGTACGCCCGGGCGGATGTGGAGCGGCTGCATCGTTATCTTCACGACCACCTGCACCAGCACGGGGCCCACGTGGACGACATCCTCTACTGCCCGCACCACCCCTCGAAGGGGCGCTGCCTCTGCCGCAAGCCGTCGGGCCTGTTGATGGAGCGCGCCATCGCGTTGCACGGCATCGACCCGGTGCGCTCGGTGATGGTGGGCGATCGGGAGCGCGATATCGAGGCGGCGGCCACCGTGGGTGTCCGCGGCGTGCTGATCCCCTCCAACTCGGGCCTTGCGGCGGCCCTGCAACACGCCGGCATCCCGTGAGCATGGAGCGCTTCGTCGACCTCAACGGGGAGCTGCTGCCGGCGGACCGGCCGGTGATCACGTTGGACAACCGGGCGTTCCACTATGGCGACGGCCTGTTTGAGAGCATCCGCGTGGTGAACGGCCGTCCACGGTTCCTCGATGCGCACTGGGCCCGCCTGGTGGAGGGCTGCAAGCTGCTGCGCATCGACCTGCCCGCCGGGTTCGACCGTGATGCCCTGGAACGCGCCATCATCCGGCTGGCCGAACGCAATGCCGTGCGCAGCGCCCGCTGCCGGCTCACCCTCTTCCGCGATGCCCGGGGCCACTACCGGCCGGACGGGCATCGGGGCGGTTACACCATCGAGGTGACGCCGTTGACGGTGGACACGTACACACTGAACGAGCGCGGGTTGATGGTCGACATCTACCCCGACATGCGCAAGCCGGTGAACGCGCTGGCCGTGCACAAGACGCTGAACTGCCAGTACTACGTGATGGCCTCCCTGTGGAGCGAGGCGCGCGGGCTGGATGACTGCCTGCTGCAGAACGACCGGGGCAACATCATCGAGAGCAGCACCGGCAACCTGTTCATCGTGAGCAACGGCGTGCTGTACACGCCGTCGCTGGCCGATGGCTGCCTGGGCGGCGTGATGCGGATGCAGGTGATCAACCTGGCCCTGGCGAACGGCATCAAGGTGTACGAATGCTCGCTGAACCCGCAGAACCTGCTGGCCGCCGATGAGCTCTTCTTCACCAATGCCGTGCGCGGGGTGCAATGGGTGGCCACCTACCGCACGAAGCGCTACACGCACCGCATGGCACAGCTGGTGATCGACCTGCTGGCGCGCAGCGTGGTCAGTTGAGGGCCGGGTCCTCGGGGAAGTTGGCCAGCGGGGCGAAGGCCTTGCCCATGGCGCGCAGCGAATCGCCCCAGAGGTCCTTCACCTGGGTGTTCATCACGTGCCGCTTGGTGGCCTGCGCCACGATCCACGACCGCTGACCGAGCTCCTTTTCCAGTTGCTGTTCGCCCCAGCCGGAGTAGCCCACGAAGAAGCGCACATGGCGGGAGAGCCGCGGGTCGGCGGTGAGCAGGGCCCGCAGCTGGTCGAAGTCGCCGCCCATGTGCACGCCGTCCATCACCTCCAGGCTGCCCTCCACGCGGGTGCCGAAGGTGTGCAGGTAGTAGAGGTTGCCGCTCTGCACGGGTCCACCGATGCTGACCCGTGTATGGATCGGCGGCATGTTCTCCATCAGGTCGCCGACGTCCATATCGAGGTAACGGTTGAGCACGAAGCCGAACGAGCCCTCCGCGTTGTGCTCGCACAGCAGCACCACCGTCCGCCGGAAGTAGGGGTCCGGCAGGTAGGGTTCGCTGATCAGCAGGCGGCCGCGTGCCGGGGCCACCGTGCTCTCCGGATCAAGGTCGAGGAGGTCCCTGCCCATGGTGTGCGGTGCTCAAGGTACGGTCGATCGCGATCGATGCGCACCGCGCTGCCGCGGCGAACGGATATCTTCGACGCCATCAAACGGGAAGCATGGAACGCGAGCGCTCGGTGGACCATCGGATCGACTACAGCAAGGCTGTTCTTCTGGAAAGTGACGCCGGGGACGACCCCTTCGCCCTGTTCGGCCGCTGGCTGCGCGCCGCGGAGGAGGAGGGGCTGCCGGAGCCGCATGCCATGACGCTGGCCACGGCGGGCTCGTTCAGCATCAGTTGCCGTGTGGTGCTGCTGCGGTCGTTCGATCCGCAGGGCTTCGTGTTCTTCACCAACTACAACAGCCGCAAGGCCATGGACCTGGAACGCGACCCGCGAGCGGCGCTGTCGTTCTTCTGGCCGCAGCAGGAGCGGCAGATCCGCATCGAGGGCAAGGTGGAGCGGGTGAGCGCCGAGGAGAGCGACCGCTACTTCAGGGAGCGTCCGCGCGAGAGCCAGGTGGGGGCGTGGGCCAGCGACCAGAGCCGCATGGCGGACGATCGGGCCCAGGTCGACGAGCGATACGCACGATGGACCGAGCGGTTCAAGGATCAGGCGGAGGTGCCGCGCCCGTTGCATTGGGGCGGCATGCGCCTGCGGCCGGTGCGCATCGAGTTCTGGCAGGGCCGGCCGAGCCGGTTGCACGACCGCATCATCTTCGAGCACTTCAGCGACGGCAGCTGGAGCCGGATGCGGCTTCAGCCCTGAACGATGAAGCCCCCCGCGATGCGGAGGGCTTCCCTGCGGAACGGATCGATCACTTCTTGGGGGCGGCCTTCTTGGCTGCGGCCTTCTTGGGGGCGGCCTTCTTGGCTGCGGCCTTCTTGGGCGCGGCCTTCTTGGCGGCCTTCTTCGCCGTGCCAGCGGCGCCGGCACGTGTCGTGGTGGTGGCCTTCGCACGCTCGCTCGCGCGCACCTTGCGCTTGCTCGGCCGGCTCTTGCCGTGGCTGCCTGCGCGCCGTTTGCCTTTCTTGGATCGGATGTCGCCTTTGCCCATGGGGGGTGTTGTTTGGGTTCGCTGCGAAACTACCCGAGCCCGAACGGACGACAGGTTCCCGCGTGTGCGCACTTGTCCACGCGCGGGTGTTCAGAAGGACGGCGTTCAGTGTGCTGCATCGCCGCGCAGCCGCTCCTCGATGGCCTGCGCATCCTGAAGCGCGGCGCGCGTCCAGTGCAGCTTGAGCGCGTTCATGTCCTGCTCCCCCAACTGCCATCGCACGGTGCTCGCCCGCAGCCGCTGCATCACCGTGTAGAGCACGATGCCGGCGGACACCGAGATGTTGTAGCTCTCCGTGAAGCCGTGCATCGGAATGCGCAGGGCTCCGTCGCAGGCCGCGATGAGCTCCGCGCTCAACCCCTGGAGCTCGGTGCCGAAGCAGAAGGCGATGGGCCGGTCGATGGGCACGTTCTCCGGTGTCCATGCGTCGGCGTGCGGGGTGGTGGCCACGATGCGATGGCCACGGGCGCGCAGGCCGGCGATGCATTGCTGGGCACCCTCCGTGCCGCCGTACCGATGCACCGTGGTCCACTTGTCGCTGCCGAGCGCGATCTCGCGGTTCGCGGTGAAGCGGTTGCGCGACTCGATGGCGTGCACGTCCTGGATGCCGAGCAGGTCGCAGGTGCGCAGCACGGCGCTGGCGTTGTGGGCCTGGTGCAGTTCCTCCAGCACCACGGTCACATGCCGGGTGCGCTGCGGGGCAAGCCGGTCGAAGAGCGCACGCTTGTGCGGCGTGATGAAGTCGCCCAGCCGGTCGAGCAGATCGTGGTCGTCCATGGGTGCAAAAGAAAAGGTCCCTCCGAGGAGGGACCCTTCCGAAGATGCACGGAGGTGCTTACTTCACCTTGTTGGAGAGGTCGGCACCGGCCTTGAACTTCACGACCTTCTTGGCCGCGATCTTGATCTCCTTGCCCGTCTGGGGGTTGCGGCCCTTGCGAGCGGCGCGCTTGGA
>JADLBK010000220.1 GCA_020847755.1 Flavobacteriales bacterium
AGGACCTCACCAAGCACAAGATGGACAGCGAGCAGGTGCTCATCACCCAGGACGTGTGCGACATGGTGAACAAGAGCAAGGAGCGCAAGAAGAACGTCTGCTGCGTGGGCACCACCACCATGCGCGCGATCGAGAGCAGCGTGAGCACCGACGACCGTATGAAGTCGTACAACGGCTGGACGAACAAGTTCATCTTCCCGCCGTATGACTTCAGCATCGCCAACCGGATGGTGACCAACTTCCACATGCCCGAGAGCACCCTCCTCATGATGGTGTGCGCCTTCGGCGGGTACGACAACGTGATCAACGCGTACAAGGTGGCGCTGAAGGAGAAATACCGCTTCTTCAGTTATGGCGACGCGATGTTGATCATCTGAAGAGACCGGGTGCAAGAATGAAAGGGTGCGAGGGTCATTGCTCTTGCACCCTTTCACGTTCGCACCCACGCACGGAACATTGATCGACCATGGAACACTCCACCATCATCGTCGCCGGCGGCACGGGCAAACGCCTGGGCGGGCCGGTACCCAAACAGTTCCAGACCGTCAAGGGTCGCCCGCTGCTCATGTGGACCATCGAGGCCTTCCATCGGTTCGATCCCGCCATGGCGATCATCGTGGTGCTGCCCCTCACCCACTTCGACATCTGGAAGGCCCTGTGCATGGGGCATCGCTTCTTCGTACACCATGATGTGGTGGCCGGTGGCGAGCAACGCTGGCACAGTGTGAAAGCCGGTTTGGAGAAGGTGGAGCACGATGGGCTTGTGGCCGTCCACGACGGGGTGCGTCCGTTGGTGAGTACCGACCTCATTGCCCGTTGTTTCGCCGCTGCGGATGAAAAGGCCGCCGCCATCCCCGTGGTGCCCGTGGTACCCAGTATCCGGGAGACCACCGCCGAGGGCAGCCGCGCACTGGACCGGTCGCGGTTGGTGGCGGTACAGACGCCCCAATGCTTCCATGCCGACCTGCTGCGCAAGGCGTTCGAGCAGCCGTATGACAGCACGTTCACCGATGAGGCCACACTGGTCGAGCGCATGGGCGTGAAGGTGGCGCTGGTGGAAGGGGAGGCGAACAACATCAAGGTGACCACAGCGGCCGACATGCGGGTGGTGGAGGTGTTGGTTTGAGCCTCGGTACCTTTGCGCGCCATGCCCACCGCCCCGACCGACATCCGCGCGCTCTCAAGAGAGGAAGCAGGCGCGCTCGTGGCCGAATTGGGCGAAAAGCCCTATCGCGCCACGCAGCTCTGGGAGTGGCTCTGGAAGAAGAAGGCCCGTTCGTTCGATGATATGAGCGATCTGCCCAAGGCGTTCCGCGCGGCGTTGGTGGAGCGCACCGTGTTACGGCCGCTCGTGCTGGAAGAAGAACAGCGCAGCCAGGACGGCACGGTGAAATGCGCCTTCAGGACCTGGGACGGCCACGTGGTGGAAGGCGTATTGATACCAACGCCCACGCGCCTCACCGCCTGCATCAGCAGCCAGATCGGGTGCAGCCTCAGCTGTTCGTTTTGCGCCACCGGCAAGCTCAAGCGCGTGCGCAACCTCGATGCGCAGGAGATCTTCGACCAGGTGGTGCTGATCGACAAGCTGGCGCACCAGTACTACAAGGAGGGCCTCACCAACATCGTGTACATGGGCATGGGCGAGCCGCTGCTCAACTACGCGAACACGCTGCGCAGCGCCGAGCGCATCACGGCCGAGGACGGCCTGGGCATGGGTGCGCGCCGCATCACGGTGAGCACCGCCGGCATCGCCAAGATGATACGCAAGCTGGCCGACGACGGGGCCCGGTTCAATTTGGCGCTCAGCCTGCACGCCGCCAACGATGCCAAGCGCGACCGCATCATGCCCATCAACGAGCAGAACACGCTCGCCGAGTTGAAGGACGCCCTGCGCTACTACACCCGCACGGCGCGCAAGGAGGTCACATTTGAGTATATTTTGTTGCGCGGCTTCAACGATTCACTGGCCGATGCGCAGGAACTGGTACGGTACGCCAGCGACGTGCATGCCAAGGTGAACCTGATCGAGTACAATCCCATCGACGCGGGAGATTTCGGACGGACGGACGCCAGGGATGCCGAAGCCTTCCAGCAGTATCTGGACCGCAAGGGCATCATCGCGCGGATCCGCCGCAGCCGGGGACGCGACATCGACGCGGCGTGCGGGCAGCTGGCGAACAAGAACCAGGCGGTGGGTAAGGGGTGATGGTGCCCGGGTCGCTCGTTCCCCGAACGCGGCGGGTCAGGACATCCGCCGAATCCGCACTTTCCGCTGATCGATGGTGGTGAAGGCATTTATCAGATCATTCGCATGGTGGTCCAGAACCATGACCACCCGCGCGATCATCTCGGCTGACGGAAGGTCGTTGAGGCGGAGCAGGACCACGCCAGCGTGTGCCATCCGCTTCAAATGCACCAGCTCGCCGAAGTCCTTGTCCTCGGTGAGCAGGACCTCGTTCCGGGACGCGGCGAATCGCAGTACATCAGGATCCTTGGTGCTCGGCAGCGTTTCGGAGATGTACACCACCGCATGTCCCGCCTTGCGCAGCGCAGCGACCAGTTGGCCATCGACGCTCTCGTCCGCCACCAGGTCCATGTGGCCCGTCAGGGTTTATCCGAGTAGATGATGTCGTTGCGCACCGCGTCCAAGGCGTACAGGTGCGCGGCCTGGATGCTCTCCAAGGTCAGCTTCGGGTAGCCGTCCAGGATCTCCTGTACCGACCGACCGTATGCCATCTTCTCCAGGATCAGCTCAACGGGGATGCGTGTGCCAGTGAAACAGGGCTTGCCGAACATCACGTCGGGGTCCGAAGCGATATGGTCCTGCCATTTGATCATCGTCCCCAAAGCTAAGGCAGCCGTGCGTTGGCAGCACCGCCATCCTACGCCCGGCCCGTCATGGGCCCATCCCCAAAGGACGCCCAGCGGTACTCCACCCGCAATCCCCGCAGGGAGGTCACCTTCGAGTACATCCTGTTGCGCGGCTTCAACGATTCACTGGCCGATGCGCAGGATCTGGTGCGGTACGTCAGCGCTGTGCCACGAGGCAGGGCCTACGTGTCAAATTTTCATAGCCGACGACCCGCTATGGCTTCGTGCGTCTGAATTTCTTTCCGAACTTGGGATATTTGTGCTTAAGCCCTTGCGCTGTGTTGGGCCCGTGGTCCGTGATCTCAATTTCTTCACCTACATGAAGACCAAGGCGCTCCCTTTCAGGACGACTGAGCAGATACTCGTCACAGTGAAAATAGCCTTTGCCGTCCTGTTGCACTACGCCGATGTGTGATCCACTCGCAACGAACAAAGGCTCACCGTGCGGCGCGTCCACGACCGTCTTGAACCAGCACAAAATATGCATAAGCCCGTAGGTCGTGCTGTGCAGCAGATATGAGGTCTCCGCCTCGCTCATATGTTCGTCGACGTCAAGCCGATGGGAGCCATCCTGGGTGAGAAACTTGAGCCAATTGAGGAGCTTGGAAACGACCGGGGATATGGCGCCCTGCTTGATCGCATATCCCCGCACATTGTCACCTGAAACAAGCGAGAAACTATCGTTCAATGTTTTGACTGGCGGCCAGAGTCGGCGATCACTCAATTCCTTGAACAGGTCCTCAAGGATCTTGCGAATGAGGTTGAATCGATCCGTAGCAGGCCATTCGGCCTGCTCGTCCTCCAACTTGAGCAGATGTAACAGCCCTTTTTCGGTGTCACGACCGATATAGTGGTCCGTGCATACCGCGAATGCCTCCCGGTAGCGGATGCGCAGCTCCGTATTCCTGTTCTCTTCGGCCTTGGACTGCTCCGATCTGATCTTTTCATCGTACAGTTTCGCGTTCCGCTCCTTGACCGTTTTGCGCTGCTCTTCCAAGGATGGCCGGTTGACCCGGATACGGAGCAAGTCATCCGTGCTCAGGCCCGCCATTGTGTTCTCGCGGTTCAGGGTAGCTACCTGATCTCGCACATATTGTTCGTTCAGTTCCTGGACCAGGTACGGCATGTGGATCATGTTATTGTCGGGCAGAATGGCGCGGATCGTCGACGGGACGACGATAGGTGTCTCCTTGTACTCGAACCAAGTAGGTCTCAACTCTCCCCCTCTCATGGCGAGGAGCAGAGCTGAGCGATCCAATAGATAGTAATCCTCGTTCATTGGCGCAAGGACGTTAGGCGGGTTCTTCGCCGCAAGCCGGTACGCGAGTGGGCTTGCGGACAGGTCGCCGATTCCGATACGTGGGGGCGCATTGTTGTCGTTTGTCGATCGATCATACCGTGTGAGATGCAATGGGCCGATCATCTCGGACAAGGGTTCTCCCAGATGTGCAATGGGGGAGAAGTACCGCATAGGGGCGAGGACATGCCCATTTTCTCGGATGCGGTCGTTCGGCACCAAGCGGACCACGTCATGGTTGCCCTCCCCACGCAACGCCTCAAGAAGCCCCTCCGCATCAAGACGACTGAACTCGCGTACTCCGCCCCACTCATCGTGCTCCGAGTGCTTCTCCAAGAATCGGTCGGCCCGAGCGAAACGAACTTTGCCTGGATGTTGCTTTTTTCTCCCCATGACCAGGACGGCTATGGGATCTTTCTTTATGCCGCCTGGAAAAGAGACGATGGTGTCGATGAGATCCTCTTTCAGCCATTGGTCCACGGTCTTGTCGGCAAGTCGACTCAAAGACGCTTCGATGGGTTCTTCGCCATGGCGATAGGGCGAGAGCGCTCTCGTCTCCAAGACCACGATCACTTTGCCATCCGGCTTCAGGTCGGGTAGCGCTTTGCGGATGAGGTCGCTTGGTTGGTAAGAAAGGGTCATGCTTGTTCTTGTATCCCCGGTGAATACCATATCGGCAATGACCAGGTCGTATTCGCGGACGCCATGTTGGTCCATGTGTTCGAGTGGCGCGCCGACGAGCAGTGTCCCGGCCATATTCGGGAATGCCGCGTCACAGCGGATGAGACCGATGGCCAAGGCTTCGCGGTCTTCGTTGCAGCCGCAATAGCGGTCACTTTCCTTCAGACACAGGCAGAGCGAAGCGAATCCGCTGAACGGATTGTACACGGATGCTTTGGCGGGCAGTTTTGCCAAACTGATCACGAAGTGGGCCAGATCCTCCCGCGTGTCGTAGTACTTGAAGGAACTGGCATCACGATCAATGGCGAGGGAATACGCGCGTTGGACCAAAGCACTGTAATGTTCGGTGAAGGCGCTTTTCTCGATGGCGCTGATTTCACTGATCGCAGAGGATAGTGCAGCGCGGTCAACACCGTGAATAACAGTATAGAAACAGTCGTACACATCAGAGGTGCCGCTGATGCCTTCGCGTATTCTCCGGAGTTCGGAATGAATGCGCTCCGGGCCGACAAGTTCGAGGCCCTTCAGGATGCCCGAATGGTGGAAATAGAGCAATACGGGTACCAGGTAACTGGCCCGTTGATGAGGTTCGTTACGGAAATGCTCCGTTGCTGAGGAGATCCGGCGCATCGCATCACTGAGGGTGTCGTTGATTGCCATGTATCTTGTGTTGTTGCTGTCCATTCTTGAGAACGGCCCGCATCGGAGCCACGTTCAGGTATTGATCATTCGGAGATGTTGCGGACGTATCCTGGCGCGCGGGATGTTGCCGTGGTTGCGATTGTTGGATGAGAAAAATGCGACGGCGAGCGCGGCCCGCCCGTCAGCCGATCATTCGCCATAGATGTTGCCCATCTTGCGGATGCGTTCATGCAGGTTCTCCCGCAGGTTTTCCGGTGAGCGCACGTGCAGCCCTTCGCCGTGGGAGAGCAACAGCGCCTGCAGTTCGTAGTTCACCTTCACCTGTAGCCGCACGGTGATCCCCACATCATCCCGCTTCACCACCTTCTGCGATCCGTGCAGGGGCTTGGTCTCGACGTAGGGCCATAGTTCCGGACTCACCTGGATCTCCACTGTTTCGGCCGGTCCGTGGGGCACGGTAACGCCCACCACGTCGTCGAAGTGCTCGGTGAAGTCGATGTCCGTGTTGGGTCGGTAGGGACCCTCGGCGTGCGCGATGCCACGAATACGGTCCATGGCCATGTTGGTCAGGCGGTCGCCGACCTCGTTCCAGCCGAACACGAACCAGCGGTTGTTGTACTGTTTCAGGTACCAGGGGTGGAAGCGGTGCGTTCGGGGGGCGTCCTGCTGGAAGCCCTGATACTCCACGGACAGTACCTGTTTGCCGAGGATGGCGTGGAACAGCGGGGTGATGTGCTCGCTGCCCTTCAGGTAGGGATTCTCCTCGAATTCGATGACCTGCGCGGCGCCGGGGCGCAGGCCGAAGCCGGCCTCCAGACGGGCCACCAGCTCGTTCACCCACTTGAACTGCGGCATGCCCTTGAAGCGCCCCAGTGTGAGGAGCGCCTCCTTGAGTTGTGCGGCCTCGTCGTCGCGGAGCGGGCGTTTGTTGATGGAGAAGTCCGGGTCGGCGTAGCGGTACCACACGCGTTTGCCGTCCGTGTGGCGGTCAAGCGGAATGGCCCAGCCCTGGTCGCTCTCCATGTACTTGATGTCCTCGAAGATCTGGCGGCGGCTGATGCCCTTTGCGGTGCCGTCGTATTCGTGCAGCGCCTCGTTCACGGCCACCTGCAGGTCCGCCATGAAATAGCGCCTGCCCCGGCTGGTGAAGCAGCGGTCCAGGACGTGGTAGCGGATCGTGGCGTTCTTGTTGACGGGCATGGGACAGGGAAGGGGCACCAAAGTATCGGCCCTACATCAACTGAGCCGGTTGTAGGCGTTGGTGATGGCCACCAACCGGGCCTGCGCGCGGTGCTCCTCAGCGGACATGGCAGCGAAGCGCTGGTTGAAGCGGCCCTGAGCGATACGGATCGCGTTCATCCGTTCCTGCTCCAGTTGGTCGGCGAGTTCGACGCCCTGCTCGTATGCCGTCTTTGGGTATCCGAGCTTCACCAGAAGAGGCGAGAGTTCGAACAGCACAAGGATAATGGTGACGACGAGGTAGGAGACCAGCACCAATGGGGAGGACACCATGTAGCGGTGCATGGCGTGTATCCGCTCAAAGAGACCGCCCTTCCGTTGCGCGCTGTCCAGCTGGGCGGCCTTGGCCTGTTGCTCGGCCGCAACCAACGCGTACAACCGGCTTTCCTGCGCTTGGGCCGCGGCCAGGTCGAGCTTGCGGTCATCCACGATCGCCCCCTTGGCACGGGCCACGGCACCCACGCCGTACCGGCCGGTGCCTGCGGAACCGTCCATCTCCTGCCGCCAGTCCGTTTCTGCTGCGGCCAGCGCCATGCGCGCACCGGCTGTCGCTTGTTGTGCCTTGGCACGTTGTTGTGCATAGCGGTGGTCGATCGCCTCCATCATGCGCGTGCGGTCCTCCTGATGCACGTGGATCAGGGTCTGTTCGATCTCCGAGCGCATGAAGTACAGGTCCAGTCCGATGCCGCCGATGATGGACATGAGCAGCGCCAGCGCGAGCCTTGTGGCCACAACACTCCTGTGGCCGTTCATTCCGAGCAGGAACAGGCGGTCCACCATGAAGACCACGGTGCCGAGGACAAAGCCCGTGGCGACGGCCGGTCGTACGTCCATGCCGAACACGTTGGTGGCGAGGTTGAACCCGGTGAATACCCACAAGCCCGTGACCAGCAGCAGGCCGCTGCCCATGGCTACCACCTTGCGGCGGGAGGCGGGACCGTGCTGTGCGAGCACCGCATGGCGATCACCGGTGAGAAGGGCGAAGAAGCGTAGCATGGTCATCCTTGGTATTTATTGATGAGGACCGTGGCATCCAGGTAGGCGTGATAGCCCTGTTTGAAACCGGTCTCGAACGAGGCGAGCGGCCATTCAGCGAGACCCGTGTTGCCGGGCACGAGCAATTGCTGCTCATGGAGTTTCAGTCGGTGCCGGTCCATCTGCCCGCGGCGCGCTTCCAATTCCCGGAGCGTGACCTCCATGCCGCCGCCTTGCAGTCGTTGGACCTCCACGTCCAGTTGGTCGATCAGCAGCGTCAACCGGCCGATCTCATGGTCCAGGGCGACCATGATCTCCGCCTTGATGCGTTCCTTCATCACGCGGCAGATGTCCTGGTCATGATGGTCGTAGCCCGCCTGCCGACCCTCTTCGGTGCGGTCCTGTGCCACCAGTTGCTTCAGGCCGGAGGGCACGGGTTCCGTCCGTACTTCCTGTGCGGGGGGCTCGCGATCGATGAACAGTTCCTCCGCCATAGGGATCGCATCGGGCACGGTGCGCACCGCCTCGGTCCGCGTATCGGTGTCCAAGACGGCGGTGTCGCGGTCGCGGTTCGCAAGAAGTCTGCTGAAGAAGGTCATGGGCAAAAGGGTTGAAGGTTTTTCTCAGATGATGTACCGGGGCACTCGATGGATGTGATGTCCGTTGTGGTGGCAGTCGTCGCACAGCGTAACCAGGTAGCGGTCGTTGTAGCACCAAGGGGCGAGTTTGTGCCCGGTGCGTTGGCAACGGTGGTATTGGCGGTGATGCACCTGCAGCCGGTTCCGTGCTCCGCAGTTGCGGCAGGCGTGGCCATCGCGTTGCAGGATCGCGCGCCGCTTGGTCCGCCATTCCTCGCGCCGGAGCAGGTCGCCGTATGTGGCCTGAAGGATCCTCATGCTGGTTTTCTGGTGTTATTTTTGCCTCCTGTTCCGGTATGTGCGTCAATGATCAGTTCAGGAAGATCCCCCATGTGCGGAGAAGATGGGCGGGCACGATCCAGGTATGGCCGGCCCCGTCGGACAGGTGCATGGACAGACCATGCGGTGAGCCGGCGTTCGGCTCCGATCCCGCGATGTGGAGCAGCTTGCGGGGTTCGAGTTTGCGCATGATGTTCATCCGGTCGGGGAAGAAGCTGAAGTACGTGAGGTCCAACGTGGCCGAGCCGACAACGGAGGGGATGCCGATCTTGTGGGCAGGTGTGGTGTTGTCCATCGGGGGCAAATAGAAAATAGTGCTGTGCAGCCTATCTGCACAGGTGGGCAAAGGCGGGGACGGGCCTTCACGACCGGCTCAGGCCGGGGATATGGGCGCGGTGTCGAGCGCCAGACTCGAACGGTCTGATGCCTGCGGGAACGACGGCCATCGTTTTAATATATACTTCGCGTTTGACATTTAATAGGCGATGTGCGCAAGATCGGAGGGTACATGCGTGTGAGATGATGGCACGCTGGGTCCGCCGAAGCGATCCCCTCGTACCCTTGCGCGCCGGCCTCCGAACCGGTCTCGTAGCTGGAGACGACCGATCCTTTCTCTCCAGCTCAGCAAAAGGGCATGCTGGTCTGTCCGGGGTTCGACGGCTTGTAGGATCTTTTCCTCCCGGTGGGCCGAACCACTCTGTGGAGATGTACGAGGCGGCCGAGGAGTTGGGCAACGCGGTCATCGGCCATTTTCAGATGCCTGGCCAGGGCCTCCGATGTCATCGGTTTCTTGTGGAGCGCCTTCAGTACCGCATCCATCTCAGCCGCTTCGGACGTCGCCGATGTTTCCTGCCCGTTCGCCTGTTCCCCGGTTGTTGTGGCCCGGCCGAACGGAGCCGCTGGTTCCCGCACCGTGGATATGGCGAACAGGTCGCTCCGGGTGGTGGAGCCCTGTGCCAGCTCCTCCATCACGAGCGCTTGCACATCGGCATCGGGTAGGGGCAGGCCGCCGCGTTCGATCAGGGCGTGGTTGCCTGATCTCATGTCGGGATCATGCTTCACCCAGAGGGGTATCCATTTCTTCTTCAGATCCTCGGTGGCGCCGGCCCATGTACCGCCCTTGTCCTTGTCACAACGCACCACCACGGCAGCGCGACCCAGGCAGTACACGTACTTATTGCGCGCCATCGCATTGGCCCCACTGAAACCCGACTCGGGGTGGTAGGGGGAGATCAGCACGATGTCGCCGCGAAGGATGGCATCGCGGTACTTGAGGCTGGTGGCGGTCTTCAGCAGGCTGTCGGCCAGCACGCCGATCACGGTGCCGTTGGCGTCGATGGCGCCGCGCATCGAGGCTTCGTCCACGCCGCGCGCCCCGCCCGAAACGATGGACCAGCCCTGCGAGGCTGCCGCGTGGCCCATACGGCGCGCGAAAAGCAGATCCTCCTCATCCGCGTTGCGTGAGCCGATGACGGCGAGGGCTTTCGTGTCCAGTTTCTTGCGGTCGCCCGCACCGTGGAACAATGGTGGAGCCTGGTCGCCGAGGCGTTGCAGGAGCAGCGCGGGATAGTCGGGCGAGGCCCGTGTCACCACCCAGAGCCCCGCTCGCTGCCATTTGTCCGTGAGCAGGCCCAGTTGGAACCCGCGTTCCAGCAGCGCCGCGATGCGTACGGGGGTGGCGGTCTTGTCGGACCAGTCGTGCAGGGTTCGCGCGGGATCGCCCACGAGCAGGTCGCCGGGCGCGTGGCCACGTTCGCGCAGCCAGTTGCTCAGGCGGGACCATTCACCGGCCGAAAGCGGTTGCGCGCCCGAAGCGCCCGGCAAGTGCGCGGTGAGTAGCAGGACCACTTGGTCGTTGGTGCGGGGATCCATTCGTTCAGGTATGTCTGGTGCTGGCGAGCGCCACCGGATGGACGGGGCCGCTCCCGGCCTGGCGCAACTGAGCGGCGACGACCGCAAAGGTCCAACCGGAATCGGCCACATCGTCCACCAGGAGAACAGGACCTTCCAGCAGGGGGGTGTCCATCACGAACACCCCGTCCAGGTTGGCGCATTGATGGTGCCTGTTCTGCATGGATTTCTGCGGCTCATTCGCCCTGGTCTTGCGCACCGCATCGCGAAAGGGCAGCCCGAGCCGTACGGCCAGCCGTTGAGCGAGGCGCGGGACCAGTTCGGGGTGGCGGAGGGAGGGTACGCAGGTGACCCATTGTGGTGACGGGTCCGGTTTCCAGCGGTCGCGGATCATTTCGAGGAGCGCCTCCACGAGTTCATCGCTGAAGTGTCCCTTATGTTTCTGCTCCATCACCAGGTGTCCCCATCCGGCATCGCCCCAACGGCTCAGCACACGGCCCACGTTGGCGCGGTACTGGGGCAGTATCCAGCCCTTTTCGGTCAACTCGGCCAGTGTCTCCGGGGGTGTGCGCACCGGACAGACCAGCTCGACCTCAGCATGCTGGAGGAAGCTCGTCGCCTTGTCGATCTCCGTGGCGGGCCGCTCTTTGCGGAAATGCCGACCGAGGCAGTTGGCGCAATGACCGCAGGGCGCCGGAGCGGGATCGTCCAGTGCTTCCAGCAGGCGGGCCATCAGGCAGCCATCATGGCCCACATAGGACAGCACGCGCGCCCATTCATCACGCCGCTGCCGGGTGATCCGCTGGATGCGGTCCTCATCGAGCGTGAAGGGCACGGCGGTGCGCTTCCACACGCCATCCTCGTGGAGCACGGGCGCGGGATCCTCCAGGTTGAGGAACTTCAGGGCGTGTTCGATCCGGCCGTGGCGCAGGTTGATGGCCTGTTCGATCCGGTACGGCGAAAGGCCGTCGCCCGCCTCGAGCAACCCCAGGATTCGCTGCACATCTTCCTCCGAGGGGAAGGCGTTGTCCTGGAAGTAGCGGTGGATCTCCTCATCCTCCGCACCGGAGAGCAGCACACCGTATGCCTTGCTGATGGCACGGCCCGCACGACCCGCCTGTTGGTAGTAGTCAATGAGGGATCTCGGCGCCTGGAAGTGGATCACGAACCCGAGGTCGGGCTTATCGAAACCCATGCCCAGCGCGGAGGTGGCGACCAGGGCCTTCAGTTCTCCGGCGAGGAGGTCCTTTTCCAGCGCAATGCGGACACTGTTCGCGTCCTTCTCCTCCTCGCCCGTGATGCTGGCATGGTAGGCCCTGGCCTCCACCCCGTTCGACCGGAGCCACTGCGCCACGCGTTCCGCATCTCGTGTGGTCAGCGTGTAAATGATCCCTGAACCGGGTAATCTTGGCACGTAGTGCGCGAGCCATGCCAGGCGGGCGGCCTGGTCCGGCAGATGGAGCGCATCAAGCATGAGGCTTGAGCGGGCCAATGGACCGCGTCGCACCTCCAACCGTCCCAGTTGTGCCTGGAGGTCGTGGATGACCCGGTCGTTCGCCGTTGCCGTTGTGGCGAGTACGGGCAGGTTCGGTGGAAGGCGTTTGAGGATGGAAAGGATGCGCCGGTAGTCGGGCCGGAAATCGTGTCCATGATCGCTGATGCAATGGGCCTCGTCCACCACGAGCATGCCAATGCGCTCCGAAATGGGAAGCAGGATTCCGTTCACGAACCGTTCGTTGGCCAGCCGTTCCGGGCTGATCAGCAGCACATCGACGTTGCCCGCCAGGAGGTCGGCCTTCACCGCCACCTCCTCGGACCTGTTCGTGCTGTTGATCGTGGCGGCCCGCACACCGAGGCGCTCGGCGGCCAGTAGCTGGTTGCGCATGAGCGCGAGGAGCGGGCTGATCAGGAGCGTGGGACCGGAGCCCCGGTCGCGCAGGAGCCGCGCGCTGATGAAGTAGACCGCGCTCTTGCCCCACCCCGTTCGCTGGACGAGCAGCAGTCTTCGGCGATGCTCGACGAGGTCGGTGATGGCCTCCAACTGCCCATCGCGGAAGGTGGCGGCAGGGTCGTCCACGGATCGCCGCAGCAGGTCCAGCGCGGATGTTCTGACGCCTTCCATGAAGGCAATATAGCCCGTATCGGCATGGGGGCGGGAATGGTCCGGATACCGCGCGCAGTTCCCCATGAGGATCAATAAAGGGTCCGGGTCTCCGGGAGCATCAGTTGTCGAGGGCGCGACATCGATGCGGCTTGCGGCCAACTGGCCAACAAGAACAACGCGGTGGCGAAAGGGTGATCACGCCGGGATCATTGTTCTTCCAGAAGCAGGGCAAGCGCGTCCGCGTATTCCTCAGTGTGCTCCGTGCCGCTGTGGTGTGCAATGACGTGCGATCACTCCAGAATGATCGTCTCCACTTCCTCGTCTTTTTCCAACAGGCGACCCAGTCCCTTCTTGCGGGGTGCTGGTGCGGTGGCCATGCCCTGAGAGGCTCCCTCTTTCGCGGGATCCGTGCCTTCCACGGTGATGATGGCCTTCGTGGTCGGCTCCGGAGCCAGGCCACCACGGCCATGAAGGATGTCG
>JADLBK010000221.1 GCA_020847755.1 Flavobacteriales bacterium
GATGCCTGCGGCGTCTGCGCGGGCGGATCAACTGGGGTGACGATCAATAGCACCTGCGCCGACTGCCTCGGTGTACCCAACGGCTCCACCCTTCCAGGCACCGCATGCGACGACGGCGACGCTACCACCGGCAACGACACCTGGGATGCCAACTGCACCTGCGCAGGTCAGCTGATCGACTGCCTGGGCCTGCCGGGTGGAAGTGCTTTGCCGGGCACCGCGTGCAACGACAACAACGCGAACACGACCAACGACCTCTGGGGTGCGAACTGCGTGTGCGCGGGCACTCCGGTGACGGTGGACTGCCTGGGCGTACCCAACGGCAGCGCCCTGCCGGGTACCGCCTGCGATGATGGAGACGGCTGCACAACGAACGACATCTGGGACGCCAACTGCAATTGCATCGGTTCACCCTTGGTGGTGGACGCCTCCTTCGCGTACGCAGCATCCGTCTACTGCGAGACCACCGGGTCCGTGACCCCATGGGTGGCGGATACAGCGGGCACCTTCCAGAGCACCGCTGGCCTGGCGATTGACCCCTTCACCGGGTCCATCGACATCGGCAACAGTGCACCGGGCACCTACTCCATCT
Organism: Flavobacteriales bacterium; assembly: GCA_020847755.1. GTDB lineage: Bacteria > Bacteroidota > Bacteroidia > Flavobacteriales_F > PHOS-HE28 > PHOS-HE28. The sequence goes on from JADLBK010000221.1 coordinate 593, forward strand.
CGCACAGCATCACCGGTGCATGCCCTGCGGTGAGCGTCGACACCCTGTCCATCGACGCCGTGCCCGACCCGCAATGGACGCAGCCCGCCAGCATCTGCGTGCAGCAAGGCCCCTTGGACCTCGCCGCCCTTGTCACCGGCACGCCCGGCGGATCCTGGAGCGGTACCGGGGTCACCGGCTCGGACTTTGACCCCGGTGTGGGACCCGGCTCCTTCGCGGTGACCTATACCGTGCTGAACGGCAGCTGCGCGGCGGAACTGGAGCAGCTCCTGCTGGTGACACCCGGCCCTCTGGCCGATGCCGGCGAGGACACCACCGTCTGCGGCACGATGGTGCAGCTCGAGGCCCTGGTCCTGCAGGCAGGCGGCACCTGGAGCGCGCCGATGGGCTGCACGTTCGACGACCCCAACGCCGCGAACACGAACGTGACCGTACCGGAGCCCGGCACCTACACCTTCCTGTGGACCGTGGGCCAGGCGCCCTGCATCGCCATCGATTCGGTGACCGTCGTGTTCCTCGAACCGGGCACCTCCCTGTTCGTGAACGCGGGTGAGGACCAGGAACTGGCCGTGGTGACCAGCACCACCCTGTCCGGCCAGACCGAGCCCGGTGCCCAGGTGCTTTGGACCCGCATTGCCGGCGACGGCCACCTGGCTACGCCCGGGCAAACCTCGACGGACGTGCTCGGCCTGGCCCTCGGCACCAACGCCTTCGTCCTCACCGCCTCCATCCCCGGATGCGCCACTTCGAGCGACACCGTGCAGGTCACCGTGCTGGACGTGTTCGTGCCACAGGGATTCTCGCCCAACGATGATGGCGTGAACGACACGTTCGAGGTCACCGGCATCGAGGCCTTCCCGGCCAACGAACTGAAGGTCTTCGACCGCTGGGGTCGACCCGTGTTCGCCCAGCGCGGCTACGACAACAGCTGGGACGGTCGCGGTGGCAACGGGATCCCGCTCATCGACGACACCTACTTCCTTGTCCTGAACCTGGATGAGGAACGCACGTACAACGGCTACTTGATCATCAAGCGGTGAGGAGCATGCGTCATTCCATCCAGCTGCTGTGCCTCGCCCTGAGCCTCGCCGCCCACGCGCAGCATACACCGATCACGAGCCAGTACCTGTTCAACGGACTGCTGATCAACCCGGCCTACGCGGGAAGTCGCGATGCGTTCGCAGCGAACCTCACCTACCGGCATCAATGGGTGGGCATGGAGGGCGCTCCGGTGACGCAGGTGCTCAGTGTGCATTCACCGCTCAAAGGACGCAAGCTCGGCCTGGGGGCCGTGCTTTACTCGGACCGCATCGGAGTGAGTCGCGAGACGGGACTGACCACGAATTACGCGTACCGCGTGAAGTTCCGCAAGGGCCGGCTGGCTTTCGGACTGGGCGCGGGCGCCATCTTCGCCCAAGCGCGATGGACGGAGGTGGCCCTCCAGGACCGGCAGGATGTCGTCTACGCCGCGGACACCCGGGGTTCGTTCAGGCCCACCTTCAGTGGCGGGGTGTTCTACTACAAGAAGACCTTCTTCATGGGTGCTTCGGTGCCTTTTCTCCTCGGACGCCGCTTCGATGCGGCGAACGGTCGTTGGGTGGCCTCGGCCGACCTGCGCCAACTGCAGCCCATGATCACCGGCGGGTATGTATGGACGGTCTCCGACGACTTCAAACTCAAACCCAGCACCCTCATCCGCTACCAATCAAGCTCAAGCGTGCAGGCCGACCTGAACATGAACGTGTTCTTCAAGGATCGCTTCACGGCGGGCCTCTCGTACCGCACCCAGGACGCCTTGGTCGGCATGTTCGAGGTGATGCCCACGCAGCAATGGCGGATCGGCTACAGCTACGACCTCGGCCTTTCGGCCATCACACCGTACCACAGCGGCACGCATGAATTAATGCTCCAATACGAACTCGGATACAGGATCCGCGTAAAAGACCCGCGCTATTTCTGATGGGCCGACCCTCCACCCTCTTGATCGCCTTGGCGTGCGCCGCCCCCGTGGCCTCCCAATGGACCTATGAGGTGCGCCCGGCGCAGATCCGGCCGCAGGGAGAGGACTACGCCCCGGCCCTTCGGGACAGCACCTTGGTGTTCTGCACCCTGCGCGAAGGCGACCAAGTGGTTCGCATCCAGCAGGCCGGAAGCGAGAAACCGCTCGCCGACCTGTTCTCGGTACCCTATGCATCCGCCGGCACCGTGCAGACCACGTCCATGGGCCCCGCGCTCAACACCATCCTCAACGATGGTCCGGCGAGTTTCACGGCCGATGGGAGCACCATCTGCTTCACCCGGAACATCGACACGCCGGCCAGCCTGAAGGAACTGAAGCGCACCAGCGGCGGCATCGGCCTCTTCTTCGCCCGGGCGGATGGGAACGGATGGACGACCCCAGAACCGTTCCCGTTCAACAACGAGGAGCACCGCATCATGCATCCCACCCTAAGTATGGATGGGCAGCGGTTGATCTTCGCGGCCGACCTGCCGGGCGGCCAAGGCGGCATGGACCTCTACGAGAGCGTGCGCGATGTGGACGGCTCCTGGAGCATGCCCGTGAACCTGGGGCCTGCGATCAACGGTCCGGACAACGAGGTCTTCCCGTTCCTGCACGCGGGCGGACGGCTCTACTTCAGCAGCGACCGGGAAGGTGGTCTTGGACGGTTGGACATCTATTCGACGGAACCCCAAGGCCACGGCTGGTCCGGTCCGGTGGCCCTGCCCGAACCGGTGAACTCACCGGCCAACGACCTGGGCTACACCAGCTTTGCCACGGATGTTTCCGGTGCGTTCAGCAGCGACCGGAACGGCTCCGACGAGATCTTCCTGTTCATGCGCACGGTTCCCCGCTTCGCGGATTGCCGCCCGCAGGAGACCAACAACTTCTGCTACCAGTTCAGCGAGCCGGTGGATCCCGCCGTACACGGTCTCCCCTTGCGCTATGCCTGGGACATGGGCGACGGCACACGGATCATGGGTGATGTGGCCGAGCATTGCTACGCGCGCCCCGGCATCTACCTGGTGCAGCGCGACCTTGTGGACACCGCCACGAACACCATCTTCTTCACCGCCGCCAAGCACCAGCTCATCATCGACGAGGTGCACCAGCCGTACGTCACCGCGCTCGATTCCGCACGGACCGACAGACCGGTGCTGCTCGACGCCACCCACACCTACCTGCCCGAATGGGTGATCGAGGATGTGCGCTGGCGCTTCCCCGACGGCAAGGAGGCCTCGGGCGCAGTGACCCAGCACAGGTTCGGCAGTGCCGGGGAGCACCTTGTACAGCTCGACATCCTGGGTACCGAACGGGCCACAGGACGGTTGATGAGCCGCTGCGTCACCAAGCCGATCGCCATGATCCAGCGTTTCGTGGACACCACGGACGAACCCGTTCTTGCGAGCTATCAGGACGCCAAGGGCGTGACGCATGAGTTCGCGTACCAAGCCCTGCCCTTCGACCAGTTCCAGCTGGCCGTGAAGGAGGGCGAGGATGTACGCTTCTCCGTGGAACTGTTCGCCAGCAAGGACCGCCGCTCGTTGGACGACCCGATGTTCGCCGAGATCCGCAAGCACTACCCGGTGATCGAACGCTTCGACCCGGCCCGCGGGGTGTATACCTACTCCGTGGGTGAGGCCAAGACCCTGGCCGAGGTCTACGACCTGTATCAGAAGGTGAAACAGCTCACCTTCCTGGAGGCCGAGGTGATGGCCCTGAACGTGGACAAGGTGGTGGACCTGAGCATGCTGGGCCTGGTGGCCGCGGAGGACCTGAACAACACCGTCGTACGGGCCTCCACCGTGTACTTCACCACCAACTCGGCCAGCTTCGACTCCGGATTCGAGCCGTCGCTCGCCAAGATCACCGAGCTGCTGAACAAGCATCCGCGTGTGACCCTGGTGATCGAGGCCCACACGGATGACCGCGGCCGCGACGCTTACAACCGCGAGTTGAGCGACAAGCGGGCCCAGGCGCTGGTGGAGCACTTCACCCGGCAGGGCATCGCCGCCGAACGCCTCGTGCCGCTCGGCCATGGTGAGGCCCGGCCCATCGCCTCCAACGTCAGCGAGGCCGGACGCGCCAGGAACCGCCGCGTGGAGTTCCGCCTGAACGTCCCCCAGGAGGACCAGGCCCGCATCAGCAAGTAGGCCTCCGAGCAACATCGCGACGGCAGGAGACGTCCTGCTATCGCTACTTTCGCTCGATGCCTTCACCGTTTCCCTGGACCAGGGCGCTGGCGCTCAGCGTGCTCGTGCTCATGTCCCACCGGGTGCTTCCGCAGGAACGCGTCCGGTTCGTGGAGAACAAGGGCCAATGGCCGGAGACCGTCCGATTCAAAGCGGATGTGCCCGGGGCCACGGTGTGGTGCGAACGGAACGCCCTGCTCATCGACCGGTATGACGCACGCGAGGTGCACGCGGCCCATGCCCATGAGGGCGGCGCCCCGGTGTGCGACCGCCGCCCCGTGATCCCGCACCACGTGCTCCGTCTTCATTTCACCGATGGGGCGACCAGCCCCCGCGCGACCGGCCGCGACCAGCAGCCCGGGCTCCACCACTTCTTCCTGGGCAACGACCCCGCGCGCTGGGGAAGCAACGCCCGCGCCTTCTCCACCGTGGAATGGAGCGCCATCGCCCCGGGGATCGCCCTGCGGCTGACCACCACGTCCAGCGGATTGAAGTACGACCTGCACCTGGCGCCCGGCGCCGATCCGGCCAGCCTGCACCTTCGCTATGAAGGGGCTGATGGCCTGCGCATCCAGGACGGACAACTGGTGATCGGTACTTCATTGGGCCCTGTAGTGGAGCGCATCCCGCTGGCCTACCAGGTGATCGCGGGCCGGCAGGTGCCCGTGAGCTGCGGCTATCGCCTGAGGAACGGCCGCATCGGCTATGCCCTCGGCCCCTATGACCC
>JADLBK010000222.1 GCA_020847755.1 Flavobacteriales bacterium
AGTTCGACCGCATCACCGAACGCGGCGGCGTGCTGGGCGCCATGGAGACCATGTACCAGCGCAGTCGCATCCAGGAGGAGAGCCTCTACTATGAGACCCTGAAGCACACGGGCGAATACCCGATCATCGGCGTCAACACCTTCCTCAGCAGCAAGGGCTCGCCGACGATCCTGCCGAAGGAAGTGATCCGCGCCACGGAGGAAGAGAAGGAGGCGCAGATCGCGACGGTGGAGAACCTGCGCGCGGCCTCCAGCGCGGAAGCGGCGAAGGCGATCAAGGACCTGCAGCAGGCCGCTATCCGCAACGAGAACATGTTCGAGGTGCTGATGGAGGCGACGAAGTATTGCAGCCTGGGGCAGTTGACGGCGGCAATGTTCGAGGTGGGGGGGCAGTACCGCCGCAACATGTAGCCCTCAGGCTCCCTTATCTTTGAATCATGGCTTTCGACCGCAGCGGCTTCCGTATCGACCTCACCCCCGACCAGGTGGTTGAGCTGGCCAAGCAATTGCCGGAAAAAAAGAAGGCGGCGTTGGTCAAGGCGTTGGAGCGTGAACGTGCGCTCGATCGGCTGGAAGAACTCATGGCCAAGCTCAAGGGCGTGGACATCGACGAAGAGACCATCCGCAACGAGGTGGAGATCGTAAGGGCCCAACGTTATGCCGCCGCCAAGAAGCAAGCGAGCCGCGCTGCGCGTCGTCGTTGACGTCAATGTGCTCATCAGCTTCCTGATCGGTCGACGGTTGGGAGGCTTCGTAGCTGCCCTGCGCCAGAACGACTTCATTCTGCTGGTGAGCCCTCAACTGCTGGCCGAACTGGTGGATGTGGCAGCACGGCCGCGGTTCCGCAAGCACTTCCCTGTGGAGTTCGCCCATCAACTGGTGCTTGCCCTGGCGGATGCAGGTGAATCCGTGGAAGCGGGATCCACCGGCCAAACTCCGCTCTCTCGTGACCCCAAGGACGACTATCTGCTGCTGATGGCGCGGAAGGGCAAGGCCGATGTGCTCATCACCGGCGATGATGACCTCCTGGTGCTGGAAAAGCATGGCCGCACGCGGATCATGAACGCGCGTACCTTCACGAACGAGTACTTGAAATGAGCATAGTGGGCCATGTGCCCAATATCTGCGACTGTGAGTTGGCGTTTGCTGAGCGAAGCGAAGTCCCGGCGCTGTGGCCGTTGCGGAGGAACGACGCTTATGGCCACATCGCCGGGATTCGAGGTGGGGGGGCAGTACCGGCGCAACATGTAGTAGCAAGAACCCTTTCCGGATAAAGTCCTATGCTGGAAGATCTCGCCTCACACGTTGTCCCGCTCGCAGGCTACCGTATGGCGCATGTTTTTCTCGGTAAGGACGGCCAGTTGCCATCCCCCGAGCACCTGGATCAGATCAGGCCGCTCGATCGGCAGGCGTCCAATTTCCTTTGGAAGTTCGAGCATGAAGTGCGGCTCACCAGTTTTTCGCCTGACTCCGGGAAGTACTTCCGCAGTGCTGAGGAGTTGGTCTTTGCTGAAGGTGAGGAAAGGCGCATCAAGAAGTGGCTCTATGATCGCGGCGTCCCGTTCGCTACGACTTGTGTGCTTTGCTTCCAACCCGATTGTGCGTTCTTGCTCACATGGAAGATGGTCATCCACTACTCGATGGATCTGTTCTTCGGCCATGACACTGTTGTGTGGGACCGTTCTCTCAACTGGGCGCTGTACTACGACCATAATGATGTCTTCCACTTTGCCAAGGACCGGATCTATGACGGGGAAGCGGAGCAGCTGAAGACCTTGGAGTTGCTCAAACAACTGAAGCTGGTCTAGAGGGCTCAGCTAGGTGATGTTCGAGGTGGGGGACAGTACAGAAGGAATATGTGAGGCGCAAGGCCTAAGGCGTCAGTCCTGAGTGACGCCCGCTTGCCCTTGGGCCTTGAGACTTACACCTTGCTCCTGACGCTTTCTCCACACAACCTGAGCGGCAGGATAACGTCCTTTACCTGATGATCAACCGCGCTTTCCACCTCTTGTTCCCGGTGTTGCTCACGATCCACGGTCGGGGGCAGACACCCTTCACTTACGCACTATCGCAGGACACCGGTGTGAACCTCAGCCGCCCCCATGTGTTCGAGCGCATAGGCCCTGATCAATACCGCGTGTTCGGCGGCTCAGGCAACAACGATTCCGCATGGGCCTACTGCGCGGACATGGATGCTACTGGTCTGCTCTCCAACATGCGCACCATGCGCTGCGGGGTGAACACCACCAATGCCGCGCCCAGCAACTTTCTGCCCACCTCCGACCAAGGCGTGTTGGTGGCCTTCGCGCAGCCTGCCACCGGCACCAACGCCTTCGGCTTCGCGAAACTGGATGGCAGCGGCGCGGTTCAGTGGTACCGCAACTACCCGGATGTCTACGGCCAGTGGATGATCGATTCGCAGTCGGCGCTCGCGGAGAAGGATGGGCATTATTTCACCTTCGGCCGGGTGACCACCGTGCCCCCTAACGAAGGCCATGCCAGCACCATGGTGGAACTGGACAGCGTGGGTGCCTGCGTAGCGCAATATATCTGGGCGGGCGGCGATGTCTGGTCGGGCGAGGGCCAGGCCATCGTGCGCACCTCCGACAATGGTCTGCTCACCGTGGCCAGCGAGCACATCTATTCGGGTGTCTCCAGCTTTCCTACCCTTAGTGTACAGCATTGGACCGCAGCCCTGCAGGTGGATTGGTCCTACCGTTATTCCTTAGGCTACTATCACAGCCTGGTGAAGGTGCTGGCCACCGCCGACGGCGGCGCTCTGCTGACCGGCAAGGTGCGCCCAGTACCGGGGAGCATGTCCTATCCGTTCCTCCTAAGGCTGGATGCGGACGGCTTGGTGCTCTGGGCCCGCCTTGTGCTGAACTCCGAGTTGGTGATCGGGCAGGCGGTCGAAGAGCCGGACGGGGGTTTTGCATTGGCCGTAAGGGGAAGCGGGGGTGGGCCCATCGTCACCCGGCTGGATGATTCGGGCACCCTGATGACCGCACAACAGGCCACGGGCCTTGGCTCCACGATGAACGCTTGGGGAATCGCGCGCGACAGCATCACTGGCGAGCACTTGCTGCGTGCCAATGTCAGTCCGGGTCCTACCTATCTCTTCCGGTTGGACACGGCCCTGGCCTTCGCGTGCGAAAGCACGCCCTACCCTTGGCCCGATAGCCTGGTGACACCGGTCGTCACGACGTTCTCCGTCAACGTCACCACCGCCATGTTGAGCTCCTACGATACGGCATGGGTCTCGCACCCCACGGTCTTCAGCGCGGTCAATGCCTGCCTCAGCACGGCGGTGCCTGAATCGCCCGAGGCGGTCCTGCATGCATGGCCCTTGCCCGTCGAAGATGTGGTGCATGTCGCGTGGACCCCGGGAGCGGCCGAGATCCGCTACACGCTGCTGGACGCAATGGGACGCATGGTGAAGAGCGGCAGCCCGGCACGCAACAGCGAAGGCATTCTTTCGATCGATGTGCATGGCCTCGGCCGAGGCACCTACCTCTTGCGGCTGGAAACAGCGGAAAGCATGCGGACCGTGCAACTGGTAAAGTAGCGCCGCGTATTGTGTCGGCGATGTTCGAGGTGGGGGCAGTACAGGAGGGATATGTAGGTCATTAGGGCGTGCCGGCTCGAAGACTCGCCGTCGCGCTTTTCGCTTCAAGTCCTCGCCGCCCTCGTACCTCGGGCGTCTGTGGGCTTTCCGCTGCAATCGCTCACGCGAGAGCACGGAGGAACTTTCAAGGCTGTTGCGCTTTTGCTTCAGGGTCCATCGTTCCGAACCTCATAGCACCTCCACTACTCGTCCGCCCCAAGTCACCACCCCGCTGTACCAGCTCCAATTGAAGTGGACGTGTGTGACCGGTAGTTCATGACCTAGAGCACTACCGGATACCGAAACCGCCTTTGCCTGCCCGCGCCGCACGGCGATCAGGTACAGGCAGGCATCGCATGCGGCATGCTCGGGCCGGTCCATGCTTTCCAGCACCACGGTCACTGGACGCCATTGAGCGCCATAGATAGACCAATGGTCCTTAGGAGGCCGCCACAGGCAGGTGAAGGTGTAGCGGTTCATGCGTGGTCCTGTTCGGCTTTTTGCTGGAGGATCGTTCCTAGAATGCGTTCGTAGTGCTCCGCGATCTGCCGTGCTTCCTCAGCTTCGCTGCATTCCTCGATCACGAAGTCATTCGGCGCTTCGCCTGTCTCTAAGTAGATGGCAGTGAGGCGCCATGCATCGGCACGGGCTTCCAGGCCATCGATGAGCTGGCCTAAGTCGAGGCCGTTGAGGCGGATGACGTATTCCTTGTCGTGGGGCATTCGGCCAGGTTATGCATCTTCGGTGGGAAAAGCCAGGCCAACCAATGTCCACCACCCGCAAACCATGGTCGCGCGAGGAGCTGCTGATCCTCCTGAACCTGTATGAGAAGATCCCCTTCGGCAAGTTCGATCAGGGCAATCCGGTGCTGGTGGACGTGGCCCGGCGGATGGAGCGTACGCCCGGCAGCGTGGCGATGAAGCTGAGCAACCTGGCCTCGCTCGATGCGCGCTTGGCGGCACGCGGCATCAAGGGGCTCTCCGGCGCGAGCGCCTTGGACCGTGACGTGTGGAATGAGTTCCATGCCCAGCATGAGGCCTTGGCTCCCGAAAGCGAAGCCATGTCACCGGCTCCCGGACCGCCCCTGCTTTGTCTGCCAAAGCCTATGGCGAAGGCATGGCCCCTGCTCTCGCTCCCTCCCCCGCC
>JADLBK010000223.1 GCA_020847755.1 Flavobacteriales bacterium
ATGGGGATCGACCGGATGAAGGTGCCATCGGTGGCGTACTGGTAGATGACCGAGGCATCGCAATCGTAGGCCCAGATGCGGGCGCTGTCCGTATCGTAGGTGATGCCACAGAAGCCGCCCGCGTTCGTGGGGTCGAACGAACCGAGCAGGGTCAACTGCGCTTTCAGCGGAATGATGAAGCTCAACGTGCAACAGAGGATGAGCACGCGGAGAGGAGAGGGGTCGGGCTTGTTCATGGGTCCTGGATTGATGGGTGCGGTCGGGGCCTGGTTCTCGTTGAGCGCGGTTGGGTGCGCATGGCAAATGGAGTACATCGCGCGATGGGCATCAATCCCACGTTCGGGGGAGGCTTGCACACAAGGGCTGCGCGCAGTGGCGAGTATTCAGTAGCGAGTGGCGAGTGAATGCCGGACCGTTGGCATTCACTCGCCACTCACCACGCGCTATTCGCGACTATCCCAGCAACCTTCCCTTCAACGTCTTGGCTACCGCCTCTGCGCTGTTGTGCACGTGCAGCTTCTCGTACACGTGCTTGATGTGGCTGCGCACGGTCTCAAAGCTGATGTCGAGCCGGTCGGCGATCATCTTGTAGCTGAGGCCATCGACCAGCGCCTGCAACACGTCCTTCTCGCGGGTACTGAGGATCACGGCCGGCGCGTCCTTTGGCATGCCCTGGCGTTGGAAGTGGAGCATCACCTTGCGCGCGATGCTGGGCGTCATGGGCGCGCCGCCGCCATGGACGTCCTGGATCGCTTCCAACAGGCTGCTGGGGTCATCGTTCTTCAACAGATAGCCCACGGCGCCGGCGCGCAGGGAGTCGTACACCCGGTCCTCGTCGCCGAACACGGTGAGCATCATGATCGGCAGGTCCGGCCGCTCCGCGTGCAGCACGCGCACCGCGTCGATGCCGTTGCCGTTCAGCGGCCCGGGCATGTCGATGTCCATGAGCACCACGTCCGGTTTGCACGCCGCGACTTTCTCCAGCACCTGCACCGCGTCAGGGAAGCAGCCGCACAGGCCGATGCCCGACGTGGTGCCGAGCAGCGTGCCGAGCGAATCGCGGATGGCCTTGCTGTCGTCGAAGAGCGCTACGTGGATGGTGTCGGGCATGGTCGCGGGTTCGGGACAAAGCTACCGGGGCACCGCGGCGCATCAATCCCCCGAACGGGGGACGAGCGCGGGGGCGGGCAGCAGGAGTTCCACGCGCGTTCCCTTCCCGGGCGCGCTCTCGATGCGCAGCACCGCGTGGATGGAACCGGCGCGCGCGTGCATGTTCACCAGTCCGTTGCCGTTGTGACTGTCCGTTCGCTCCGTGTCGAAGCCGCGGCCATCATCGGCGATGTGGATCATGACCCCCCGGCTTCCGCCGCTCATCCTGATCGACACGGTGCGCGCATCGGCGTACTTCACCGTGTTGTGCAGCGCCTCTTTGCAGATGAGGAAGAGGTTGCGGCGCTGCTCGGCGCTGAGCTTGCGTTCGTTCAACGCCGGTTCCGCGTGGAAATGGAGCGCGATGTCCCTGGCCGAAAGCAGGTCCCTGGCGAAGGACCGCAGGCGCTCGACCAGCGCGCCGGCATCGTCGTTCTTCGGGTCCACGCTCCAGACGATGTCGCTCATGCGGTCGATCATCTCGCGGGAGGAGCTGCCGATGCGCTCGGCCACGTCCAGCGTCATCCTGTCGCCATGGGTGCTCAGTTTCCGCCGCAGCGCCTCGCTGTAGAAGCTGATGCTGCCGAGCGTGCTGCCGATGTCGTCGTGCAGATCGCGCGCGATGCGGTCGCGCACGCCCTGAAGCCTGGCACGCTGCCGCCGCCGGAAGCGGGAGATGAGGTGCATGCCCAGCGCCCCGGCGGCGATCACCAGCAGGAAGAACCACCCCTGCTGCCAGAAGGGTCCGGTCACATGAACGGTGAGCACCGCGGCCTCCGGGCCTTCGCGGCCGTAATGATCGCGGACGCGCACGAACAGTTCGTGCGATCCGGTCCGCACGCCCGCATAACGTACTGGCGATCGTGCATCCACCTCGTGGTATCCATCGCCTTCGCTGTCCAGACGATAGAGGAAGGTGAGTGGTGAGGCGCCGACAGGTCGCAACGCGGTGAGCATGGCATCGAACGCACTGTTGTGGTAGGGCAGTTCAAGCATGCCGTCCGCGTCCACCCGCAGTTCGCCCCAATTGTTGCGCGTGCTCACAAGCGCCGCGCGCGGCAGTTCAGGCAGCGCATGGTATGCGTCAGGGTCGAAGAGCAGGAGATGATCATCGGCGCACAGCGCGATGCGCCCATCCTTCAAGGTGGTCATGCATTTGGTGAGCTGCCGGAAGGCGCGGCCGTCGTTCACGGGCACGTGCAGCCAGCTGCCGTCCTTCGGCGAGAAGCGAAGCAGCCCGTTGCTGGTCGTACACCACACCATTCCCGATCGATCCACGATGACGCCCAGCGCGTCGTGCGACAGATGGGCTGGCGGAGGATGCGCTGTCGCACGATCGCCCACGATGCTCGCGAGCCCCGCATCCCGCAGGGCCACCCACACGGTGTCGCCCTGGATGGCCAAGGCTTGCGCGTCGTTGCCGGGAAGCGTTCGAGGCGCGGCGGCACGCGTGCTGAACACCTCGCTGATCGTGCGTGCTCCAACGGCAACGGGCTTCCAGCGTACCACGCCGCCTGTGGTGGCCGACCACCAGAAGCCCTGGTTGTCCTGATGGGTGGCGCGCAGCATCATGGTCCCTGGCGCGTGAGGATGGTCCGCCCAGTCGGCGGAGCGCTTGCCGGACCTGCGATCGAGCGCGATGTGCGCGTACCCCAAGGCGCCAATGATCAACAAGCCGCGGTTCGGATGGGTTTGCACCGATCGCACCTGGAACATGCTGCCCGCGTGATAGCTGGACCACCTGCCGGTCCCGGTTCCCGGCAGGATGCGCTCCTTCACCGGTTCATACCGGAAGATCCCCGTCTCGGTCCCTGCGAAGTATCCTTCCTCGGCAGGGTGGAAAAGCCCGGTCACCTCCAGCGGGATGCCTTCATGGCTCAATTCGACCAGGCGGCTGGAAAGCTGATCCGGATCCACCAGGAAGAACCCCTTCGAGGTGGAGATCCGGATCGTGCCATCGTCGTCCTGTTGGATGGCGTGGAAGACGAGGTCGCCCGGGCGACCTTCGGGAAGCAGCGGCAAGGCGGTGAAGCGCCACACGGAAGGCGCATGAACGGACAGGCCCTTTGCCGTGCCCACCCACAGGTTGCCCTCGCGATCGCGCAGCAGGCAGGTGGTGCGATCGCTGCGGAGGGAGGACGGGTCGGAGCGGAGGTGCTGGCACCGGCCCAGCTTCGTACCGTCCTTGTCGAGCCGGAGGAGTCCGCCCACCTTGGTGGCGGCGATCAGCTGTCCTCCATCCCATTGGGCGATCGCCGTGATCTCGTCTTCGACCGGCGAGCAATGCACGGTCGAGGAAAGGTCCGGTCCGGCGCGGAACAAGCCGGGCGACCAGCCGCCCATGTATAGTACCCCATCGATGAAGGCTCCGTTCGTGAGTTGCGTCTTCGGCATGTCCACGGCCGAGAGCCGTTCGCCGGATCGCGCGTCGATGATCTGCGGGCCCGGGACGCGCAGCATGTGGAGGGCGATGCGATCTTCATCCAGTCGCACGGCGCTGTGGCACCAATCGTCGTTCCGTCGCTTCGTGGTGTCGCCGTTCGCACCGATCACCACTGGCCTGAAGCCCACGCGTCGGATGATGCCGGTACGGGGGTGGTACCAGATCGCGCCCGATCCGCGGGAGCTGATCACCAGCGTGGAATCGTTCAGCACGAGCACATGGTTCAAGCCATCGGGGAGCCACCGGACATCGCGGTTGTCGTATCGGAAATGCGTGAACCGGCCTGTCCCGTCGCGCATGCTCAGTCCTTCATCCGCGGTGGTGAAGTACAAGCGGCCCTGGGTGTCCTCCGCGATGGAGGTGATGTGCGCGCCGACCGGGCCGGTCGCCCCAGGCGGGAAGCGATCCACCCGCTGGCCGTCGTAACGGTTCAGCCCGCGCTCGGTGCCGATCCAGATGTATCCAGCGCGGTCCTCGAAGATGCAGGTGATGGCGTTGTCGCTCAGGCCATCCTCGGTGGTGAGGTGCTGGAAATGCAGGTTCTGCGCGTTGGAGCTGGACACGGTTGCCACCAAGTAGGAACAGAGCCAGGCACGCATGGCATGTAAGATAGTGAGTTGGAGGTGAAGATCCGGTCTGTCGATCATCCTGTTCAGAATGAACCATGAGGTGCGAAAGTGCGTGGGACGTGACTCGCGCACTTTCGCACCCTTGGACCCGATACCGTCCGGTTCTTATACCAATTGGACATTCAATTCCGGCCAAAGATGCGCAGCTATTTTTTCGTCGGGCGATCCGTGACGGGCGTTGCTTAGCGGTGCCTACGGAACGCATGGCACGGAGTAAGGCATGCGGAAAAAGAGCAAGCAGATCGGCTGATATTGGATGTCTACAAAGACGGCGACAAAGATCCGGTCGGTGCATTGGTTGGAGAGTGATAGGGTGCGAGGGCACAAACCGTGTCCCTCGCACTCTTGCGCTCTTTCACCCGTCAACACAAGAACCACCTCGACACCACTTCTTCATCACCGTCTGAGTAATTGGTAATACTCGCCGCCACAGCAATTGGATCGGTTGTCGCCTTGGCCAGCTGCTGCCACCGGCGCCCATCCAACGCACGAACGGCGCCCTTTGGAGGCGCCGTTCGCGTTTTGGTGGTCCGTGGTCCTACGGTTGGATCACCAGGCGTTCGGTGTAGGTCCTGTCACCAACGGTCACGTGTACCATGTACATGCCACCGGAGAGGTCACCGTTCAGGTTCAGGTTCGTTCTCGCGGAACCGTCCTGTACGGGGATGGTGCGGGCGCTCACGCGCTTGCCGGTGAGGTCGAAGATGTCCACGTTCACGGTCTGCACGCCTTCCTGCACCTGGCTCAGGCTTACGAAGAGCTGGTCGCCATGGTTGGGGTTGGGGTATAGGGTGAATTGGCCGTCTCCATGGATGGCCATGTGGTCACC
>JADLBK010000224.1 GCA_020847755.1 Flavobacteriales bacterium
ATCGGCCTTGCGGACGCGGTAGTCCACCAGGAGGTTCAGGTCGAACGGACGAAGCACCGGCCTGTGGTCCTGCACCTGCCGAAGCACCGCTTCGGAGAGGCGTGCGACAATGGGTGCGTCGTCGGGGTGCCATGTTCCGGTGACCCAGGGAATGTCAACCTCCTCGGCCTTGTAGCCCAGCACCTCCTCCACACCCCGGGAGTACACCACGCGGGCTTCGGTGTAATTCACCACGTACACGAACTGGTCCGGGAATAGAGGGATCAAGCCGAAGACTTGTTCGAGCTTGGCCTCAAGGCCTTCGATCGCGATGGAGGGTCCGTTGTTCCACGCGTCGAGAATGCGCTGCAGGCGCGCCGTGGCCGCTGAACCTCCGCAGTGGTCGGCAGTTTCGGTGAGCGGTTTTTCCGGTCGGCCCATGACGCGTTCAGGTCCAGCCTTGTTCGGTGCTCAAGCGCACGAGCTCGGCGCTGTTCCGGCATCCGGTGCGGTCCAGTAGGTTGCGGCGGTGGGTGTTCACGGTATGCATGCTGATGTGGAGCGCTTGGGCGATGGCCTTGCTGGCTTGGCCTTGCACCATGCGCTTGAGAACTTCCATTTCACGAGGGGTGGGCCGATATTGCAGTCCGTCAGCAAATTCGGGAAATGCGAGTTTTTCCGCACCGCGGCCTTCCCACTGCCAACCTACCCGGTTGCTTGTTTTCAAGTTGCTGATGTCCCTGCATAGGCTGAATGTGCTGATGGTCCTGTTGGTGGCCTCGTCCACGGAGAATACCGTGGTCTGGCGCTGTACTTTGATGTAGTCGCCATTCGCCTTACGCACGCGGTAATCGAGGGTGAGGGTGACCTCGAAAGGGCGCATGGGCGGCTGCATACGGGTAAGTTCCCGGCCGGTATGTTCGGTAATGGCTGCGAGGTAGGGCGCATCTTCGGGGTGCCAGGTGCCATAGATCAGGGGCAGGTCCACACCGTGATCGGGATAGCCCAATACCTGCTGGAATCAGCGGGCATGCACGACCTCCTGAGTGGTGTAATTCACCACGTACAGGAATTGGTTGGGAAAGAGCGGTAGAAGTCCGAATGTCTGGTCCATCAGCTCCTGCAGCCTGAGGATCCGTAACGGTTTCCCGTCGGCTAGGTCGGCCAGATGCCTCTGGATGCGGTCGATCGCGTAGGCATATGAGTTGTTGCTCATGGTATGGTGAACGTTTAATATGACAGTCTTCGCTGTGTTATGCCCATCCCTTTGTGATGCCAGCCTCACCAATTCGGCCGTGTTCCTGCATCCGGTGCGGTCCAGTAGGTTGCGGCGATGGGTGTTCACGGTGTGCGTGCTGATGTGGAGGGCTTGGGCAATGGCCTTGCTGGATCTTCCCTGTGCCAAAGCACGCATCACATCGAGTTCACGGGGTGAGGGCTGGTAATGCAGTCGGGGCAGTGGTTCGATCCCCTTGATGGTGAAGCGTCCGGCGCCGGGCCCCAGGATCTGCCAGCCGATGGTGTTGTTGTGTTTGATGTGGCTGATGTCCTGGCATAGGCTCAGGATCGAAACCGGTGCCCGATCGCCATCGCGCACATCGAACACCACGGTGTTGCGGAGCACCTTGATGTAGGTGCCATCGGCCTTGCGCATGCGGTAATCCACCAGGAGCGAGGCCTCGAACGGAGCCATTGGCGGGTCCATGGCCATCATGCGATGAGCGAATACTTCCACCAAGTGGGCCATTCTCGGTGCATCCTCGGGACGCCATGTGGTATAAAGCAGGGGCAGGTCCACCGTGTGGTCGGGGTAGCCGAGTACGCGGTGGAAGCCATCAACATGCACCAGCTGTGCCCGGGAATAATTCACCACGTAGAGAAAGTGACCCGGGAACATGGCGTGCATGCCCACCAGTTTGACCAGTCGTTCGCTCAGGTCATCTATGGGTTTGGCGTGTTCATCCCGCAACGAACGGAAGAGCCTGTCCATCCGTTCCACGGCCTGTGCATGCAGCGCTACCAGGTCATCCATCACCGATCGGCGAAACGGGACAACAATGCGTTGAACGTGTGCGGTTGCTGGAGTTGGGGGAAGTGCCCCGCGCCAATGATCGTCTGTGTTCGGTCCTCCCAGAACAGGCCGGGCGCCAGTGCTTCGAAGTAGTTGCCGGAGAGGAAGGCATCCTCAGCGCCGTGTGCCACGCAAACCGGCCTGCCGCTGTCGCGGATGATCGCCTGCTCATCCGCCATGCGGCCGGAAGCGATCTCGGCCCCCAGGTCGCTGCGCACGCGCGGGTCGGTGGAGAGGATCGCGCGGACCAATCCCGGAAGGTGCGGACAATCGGGCCAGGTGAATGCAGTGGCTAGCACGGTGGCCTCCGCTTCGGTGAGATCGGCTTGGAAGGCTTTGGCCAGGTCGGGGTTGGGCAGGTAGGCCCGGGGTACATCTGCAGCGGAAGACAGAGGAGGTGCCCCGAAGATGAGCGCACCTCGTACATGTGGTGAGCGGGCCAATGCACGCACGCAAAGATGTCCGCCCAGTGAATGCCCGACGAGCAGGGGGGCGGGCAGGTCGCTGATGAAGGTGGTGAGCGCTGTGGTGAGGCCCTCGCCGGAGTAGGCTGTTCCCGCGCTGTTGCGTCGGGATGCGCCATGACCGGGCAGGTCCAAGGCGATCAGCCGCAGGTGTGCCAAGGCGGGATCGTTCATCTGCGCCGCCCAGACCGTATGGTCGAACGAGTTGCCATGGACAAGTACCACATTGTGGCCAGTGCCGCCATTATTGATCTGGAAGAGCATTGTCGATGTGTCGATCAGACCAAAGATGATCCGTTTTTTCAGAAATGCCCCTCATATCGCATCCACGCATTTCGTGGAGTAGGTCTTTCCCCTATTGGGCTCACTGCTGGCGGATGCTCATTCTCCGGGTCACCGATCCCATGAATGACCTTGTCATCGATCATCGAGGATGGACCCGTAGTATGAAAGAGGGCTACTATCGTGCCTGAGGATCATCCTTTCGTTCAAGAGGGGCATCGGATGTGGGCTTGAACGCACAAGCCCCGGCCATTTCTGACCGGGGCTTGGCTATTCTGTTGTTCGAGAACGTTTACATCATCCCGCCCATGTCGCCCATGCCACCACCGTGGCCGTGGCTGTGCGGGGCTTCCTTCTCCTTCTCCTCGCTGATGACGCACTCGGTGGTCAGCAGCATGCTGGCGATGGAGGCGGCGTTCTCCAGGGCGACGCGGGTCACCTTGGTGGGGTCGATCACACCGGCGGCGAGCAGGTTCTCGTACTCCTCGGTGCGGGCGTTGAAGCCGAAGTCGGCCTTGCCGTCGCGCACCTTTTGCACCACAATGCTGCCCTCC
>JADLBK010000225.1 GCA_020847755.1 Flavobacteriales bacterium
GATCGAACTGGGCAAGGACCTGCCGCTGATCGCGCCGGAGCACAAGACCGATGACAACCTGGTGCGCGGCTGCCAGAGCCGGGTGTGGTTGCACGCTACCCCTCAGAACGACCACATCCATTTCACCGCCGACAGCGACGCCATGATCACCAAGGGCATTGTGGCCCTGCTGGTGCGTATGTTCAACGACCGCACGCCGCAGGAGATCCTGGGTGCCTCCACGGAGTTCATCGATCGGATCGGCCTGCGCGCCCACCTGAGCCCGAACCGGGCGAACGGCTTGAGTGCGATGATCGATCAGATGAAGCGGTATGCGGTGGCGTTTTCCGCTCAAGGACCCAAAGCATGAGAAGCGAGGTCATTTCTTCGATCGGGCGTTGTGGCTGTCTTATGTCCGATGTCTTATGCCTGACGGCGCTGCATAAGACATTGGACATGAGACAGCGAGCATTCATCAAACACGCACGCCCTCTCCCCTACGCACCATGACCCCCGACGAGAAGAAACAACTGGAGGAGAGCATCATCAACTCCCTCAAGAGCGTGTACGACCCGGAGATCCCGGTGGACATCTACGAGCTGGGGCTGATCTACGATGTGGTGATCCACGATGACGCCAGCGTGTACATCAAGATGACCCTGACCAGTCCGGCGTGCCCGGTGGCGGGGACATTGCCCGGCGAGGTGGAGCAGAAGGTGGCCGGCGTGCAGGGCGTGAAGAGCGCCAAGGTGGAGATCACCTTCGAGCCGCCGTGGGACCGGACGATGATGAGCGAGGCGGCGCAGTTGGAGCTGGGGTTCATGTGAACGGGCATCCCCCATTTTCGGGAGCACGGCTCCAGCTGATTCTGTCTAGTTTTGAGACAACAACGGTACGCATGATCACACGTTACGCTCTGCCTTCCCTCATGGTCCTCGCTTGCTCTGTTGCATCGGCGCAGCTGACCATCCTCACGCAGTTCAACCCGTCGAACACGGGCGGCACATGTGGGATCGCCTACAACGCGCCGGATGGCGAGATCATGGTGATCGGCTGCTCGGCGAGCGTGATCGACCGCTATGCCGAAGATGGGACCTTC
This sequence comes from Flavobacteriales bacterium, assembly GCA_020847755.1. Lineage (GTDB taxonomy): Bacteria > Bacteroidota > Bacteroidia > Flavobacteriales_F > PHOS-HE28 > PHOS-HE28. The sequence continues at coordinate 1,079 of JADLBK010000225.1, forward strand.
ATCTCCTCGGCGGATGTGGTGGGCGAAGGAGCGAACGATGTGGACATCGACATGTCGCCGAGCGACCTGGTGATGAACGGCACCTTCGTCGCACAGGGCCAGCTGCTCCTCGTGAACGGCGAGACCGGCGTTGCGGAGATCTACGCCATCGACGAGGTGACGAACCAGGTGATCGACACGCTGGTGCCGGCGTTCGGCAACAGCCACGTGGTGGGCGGCTCCTACCATCCGCAGCGCGGCACCTTCTTCCTGGTGCAGGACAACGTGCCGGGTGGCTTCGTGGAGAACAGGGTGGCGGAGATCGATGCCACCACGGGTGACACGATCCAAACCTTCTCCGTGCAGCCCTATTTCGATGTGAACTATGGCGATCTGGACATCTCCCCGGTCTCCGGGAACCTGTTCATCGTGAGCAGCTCCGACAACGGTATCGCCGAGTTCACGCCCGATGGGGTGTTCATCACCGAGCACGCCCTGCCAGCCGGCGTTTCCGACCTGAGCGGCATCGCGCTCGACAACGACCTGCAAGGCGCGTGGGTGTGCAACACGAGCGGCGTGGTGTTCAAGCTGGGCAATTTCCCGGTCAGCGTACCCGGAACGCATGCTGCAGCCTTGGCCAGCGTGCAGCCCAATCCTGCCAGCGAGGCGGTTACCGTGGTTCTCGCGCACAACCTTACCGGAGGGCTGACGCTTACCATGCTGGATGCGCTTGGCAGGAGCGTACACCACATTGCATCACTGACCACTGCACAGGTCGAAGGACGGCTGATACTGGAAGTCAACGACCTCGCGCCCGGCGCCTACACCATCGTTCTTGCCGGACCGGGCCTGCGCGAAGAGCACCGGCTCATGATCCAGCGTTGACCATCGCATGGTTGATCTCATCAACAAAGTCGCTGCATCCGGCATCATCACCCTCGACCTCGAGGAGCTGTACCCGGCCGGCGAGCGCGTGGTCTTCGACCTGAAGCCCCTACTGTGGCAGGAGATCGCGCTGAAGGAGGATGACCTGCGCGCGTTCTGCAAGGCGCACGATTGGTCGCAGTACACGGGCAAGCTCGTAAGCGTGCATTGCAGCGCCGATGCCATCGTACCCACCTGGGCCTTCATGCTGGTGGCCACGCACCTGCAGCCGTACGCCGCCTTCGTCACGCAAGGCGATGCCGATCAGCTGGAGCGCGCCATCTTCACCCGCTTCGTGCAGCAGCTGGATGTGGAGCCCTACCGCAACACCCGCGTGGTGGTGAAGGGCTGCAGCAAACTGCCCGTGCCGCTCAACGCTTACGTGGAACTGAGCGCGAAGCTGCTGCCGGTGGTGAAGAGCCTGATGTTCGGCGAGCCGTGCAGTACGGTGCCGTTGTTCAAGGCACCGAAGGCCTAGGCACTACCTTCGGGACATGCGGACGTACGTGCTGCTCATCGCAGCCTTCCATGCTTTAGCGGCACATGCACAGGGGGTTCCCCGCAACGCGCAGGGCACACCGGTGACCGGAGGCACGGCGCCGATCGTGGCGGCGTCGGACAGCACCGGGATCCGCAGCGAGCACGGCTGGTACCTGACGCCGCACGGCACCCTGCGCGTGCTGGTGCTTTTCGCCGAGGTGGTGTACGACAAGGATCCGGGGCGCGACCCGCAGCCCGATGGGGCGGCACATTGGCCAAAGGGCCGGCTGCCGTTGTGGAAGGACGAGGTGTTCGACCCACATGCACGTCCGGTGCCCCAGGCGATGGTGACACGCTACTACCACGACATCAGCCTGGGCCGGTACACGGTGCTCGGGGACCATGTGGACCAGCTGCTTCGCCTTCGGCAGAGCGAGCACGGGGACCTGCGCAACGCCAACGACCTGAGCAAGGCAGCGGTGGCCGAGGCCAACAAGCTGGGCGCCCTGCGCACGGCGCACCGCCTGTCGGTGGCGGACTTCGACCTCTGGAAGGACGGCCGGGTCCCCGGGGCCGCCAAGGAGGCCGGTCCGGACAGCCCGCACAGCTACGACCACGTGATGCTGATCCTCCGCAACAGCAGCCTGACGCACGGTCAGGGCAGCACCGACCCGGGCAGCAGCGGTGCCCTGTACGGCTACGAGAGCGACACCCAGAGCCGCTTCGGTGGCATGAACGCCCTGCCCTTCGAGATCCTGAAGCACGAGTTCAACCACCTGCTGCTGGGCGGCAACAACTTCCACAGCGGTGGCGGCAACGCGGCGCAGTTCCAAAGCCACTTCATCGCCCTTCAGGGCGGCCACAGCATGATGGGGGCGGCCAGCAGTGCGCTGCTCACGTGCAGCGGCTGGGACCGCGACCGGTTGGGCTGGCGGGCGGATGGCGCTCCGCACCGCATCAACGCGCGCACGCCGGACGGAAGGTGGGCCGATGGCGACCTGGACCCGATGGCCGGGGACACGGGCGTGTTCGTGCTGCGCGATTTCGTGACGAGCGGCGATGCGCTCCGCATCCGGCTGCCCTACCTGCCCGAGGGGGTCCACCCGCAATGGCTCTGGCTGGAGAACCACCTCGGCCACGCCCGCAACGGCAGCCCCACGGACCGCTTCCATTGGGAGGCGGACAACCGCTGCATCGACCCGGTGGAGCCCGGCCTGTTCGCCTTGGTGCAGGTGGCGCACGAGGAACATGCGGGCAAGGACATTTACCAGGGCCACGCCGACTACCTGCGCGCGGTGCCCGCCACCGGGTTGTTCGACCTGGCGCTGCGGGGTGATACGCTTGGCGCGGACTGTCCCTTCGGCGGCGGTCGCAGCCTGCCCTTCTTCGCCAACGGCTGCGATGCGAATCCCTTGAGCGGAGCCCATGAACTGGAGCTTCCGGTGTACGACCGCAACGGCGATGGCCGGCTCGACCGCCGCGAGCACTACATCCCCGGCACGCGCGTGGTGGACGGCCGCGTGACCGAGCAGGCCGTGTTCTTCGGCCGCCCCGAGCAGGCCTTCCGGATGAACGGCGACCGCGCGATGGGCCTGGCCACGAACCCATCCACGGCGAACATGATGACCCTGGTGAGCGCGGGCGGCAAGGCGCTTTACAAGGACGGGGCGCCCGATGCGCGGCTGGTGGTGCTGAACGGCCTTCGCGTGGAACTGCTCGCTCAGGGCACGGACGGTGCGGCGACCGTGCGCATCCGCAACGACGACAACGTGGTGGACCGGGATGTACGCTGGTGCGCCGACAGCATCGTGCTGCCGCCTTTGCGCGGCCGCGGTGGTACGGGGCTCACGGTGGAGCCGGGTGCCCGCCTGCTGGTCGACCGGTCGGGCACACCCACCCGCGTGGACCGTCCCGAGGAGGCCGACGGTCGCATCTGGTTCAGCGCAGCGACGCGCTTCGTGGTGACCCCGGGAGCGACACTGCTGGTGCGCTCCTCCGCGTCGTTGGAGCTCTTGCGGGCCAGTGAACTGCACGTGCTCCCTGGCGCTGCGCTGCGCCTGGAACCAGGAGCCCGGGTGCAGCTGGACCGCAGCTCGCGGATCGTGCTGCACGGCGACGCCGTGCTCGACCTGCCTGCGGACGAGCGTCAGCGCCTGGAGAAGCGCGGGCGGATCGAACGCCGGTGACGTTCAGTAGGCGCGCACGTTCTTGCCCTGCCGCCAGTTGATGAAGGCGCGCAGGGCCACGCGATCGCCGCCCGGTGTGGGGTAGTCGCCGGTGAAGTACCAATCGCCCAGATGTCCCGGACAGGCCGCATGCAGGCCCTCGATGGTCTGGAAGAGGATGCGCACCTCGGCACTGATCCCCGGCGGGGTGAGCAGTTCGGTGATCTTGGCGCTGATGCGGTCGGCGCTGAAGGGGCGATAGATGTCCTTCACGTGGTTCACCATGCCGCCCAGCGGCTTGTCCACATCGGCCAGGCAGCGCTCGTACACATCGTCGATGATGTTCTCCTGCTTGGTCTCCTTCAGCAGGGCGATGGCCGCCTGGAAGGCCACCAGGTCGCCGAGCTTGGCCATGTCGATGCCGTAGCAATCGGGATAGCGGATCTGCGGGGCGCTGCTGGCCACCACGATGCGCCGGGGCCCGAGGCGGTCCAGCATGCGCAGGATGCTCTGCCGCAGCGTGGTGCCGCGCACGATGCTGTCGTCCAGCACCACCAGGTTGTCCACGCCCGGACGCACGGTGCCGTAGGTGATGTCGTACACGTGCGCCACCAGGTCGTCGCGGGCATCGTCGCCGGTGATGAAGGTGCGCAGCTTGGCGTCCTTGATGGCCACCTTCTCCATGCGGGGGCGCAGGGCCAGGATGCGGGCCAGTTCGTCGGGGTCGGGAGCAGCGCCGAGCTCCAGGATGCGGCGCGCCTTGATGCGGTCGAGCTCATCCTCCAATCCGCGCACCATGCCGAAGCAGGCCACCTCGGCGGTGTTGGGGATGAAGGACAGCACGGTGTGCTCCAGGTCGTGGTCCACGGCCTCCAGGATGGCCGGGCAGAGGGAGCGGCCCAGGGCGATGCGCTCGCGGTACACGTCGCGGTCGCTGCCCCGGCTGAAGTAGATGCGTTCGAAGGAGCAGGAGCGTTTCTCGCGCGGCTCGCGCACCAGGTGTTCGCCGTAGCTGCCGTCCTTGCGGATGATGAGCGCGTGGCCGGGGCTGAGCTCATGCACGGCCTCGGTGGGCACATGGAAGGCGGTCTGGATGGCGGGGCGTTCGCTGGCCACCACCACCACGTCCTCGTCGGCATACCAGAAGGCGGGCCGGATGCCGTTGGGGTCGCGCAGCACGAAGGCATCGCCATGGCCGATCATGCCGGCCAGGGCATAGCCACCGTCGAAGTCCAGCGCGCTGTTCACCAGGATCTGCCGCACGTCGAGCTTCTCGGCGACCACCTGCGTGATCTGCCGGTCGTTGTAGCCCAGCTGGCGGTGGATCTGTGCGATGCGGTCGTTCTCCACGTCCAGGAAGTGCCCGATCTTCTCCAGCACCGTCATGGTGTCGCTGCGCTCCTTGGGGTGCTGGCCGATGCTGACGAGCAGGTTGAACAGCTCGTCCACATTGGTCATGTTGAAGTTGCCGGCCACCACCAGGTTGCGCGTGATCCAGTTGTTGAGCCGGCGGCGGGGGTGGCAGTTCTCCAGGCTGTCGCGGCCGAAGGTGGCGTAGCGCAGGTGGCCCAGCAGCACTTCGCCCATGAAGGGCACATGGGCCTTCAGCCATTCGGTGTCATCGGGCCTGGCTCCCGGCAGCCGCAGGGCATCCTCATGGCCCTTCTGGACCCGGCCGAAGATCTTCTGGATGGCCTGTTTGTCGGTGCTGCGCTCGCGGTCGATGTAGGCCGTGCCGGGCAGGGGATCCAGCTTGATGGAGGCCACGCCCGCCCCGTCCTGGCCGCGGTTGTGCTGTTTCTCCATGAGGAGGAACATGCGCTGGAGGCCATAGAAGGGGGTGCCGTGGCGTTCGGCGTAGTGGGCCAGCGGCTTGCGGAGGCGGATGAGCGCGATGCCGCACTCGTGCTGGAGGACGTCGCTCATCGGCGGCGGGCCGGCCGGGAGAGGGACCGGAGCGCAAAGGTACGCCGACCCGTCCCGCCGTTTCCCGGTCCATCGCCTCCCCTGCCCGTTCCAAGCAACTTCCGCGGCCCCGGGCCTGTCTACCCAGCGTAATTTCGACCACGTGCCCCGCCCCTCCCGGTCCATCGGCCTGGCCTTCGGCCTGTTGCTCGCCTGCGGCGCGTGGGCTTCGGGCGGGCTCACCTTCACGGAGAACCGCGGCCAATGGCCGTCACAGGTGCTCTTCCGGGCCCATATCCCCGGCGGCGCGCTCTTCGTGGAACGCGGCGCCCTCACCTTCGTGCTGGCGGAAGGGGGGGAACAGCACAGGCATGGCCATGCGGAGGAGGGGCCAGGCCATCGCCACGCACCCTACCGCGCGCACGCCTACCGGGTGACCTTCGAGGGCGCGACGGGCGGTGTGGGCGAGGGGATGCAGCCACTGGGGCATCGCGAGAACCACTTCATCGGCAACGACCCCGCGCAATGGGGGGCGGATTGCGGGGTGTACCCCGAGGTGTGGGTCAAGGACCTCTACCCCGGCATCGACCTGCGCGTGGACGGCCGCAACGGACTGAAGTACGACCTGCTGGTGTCCCCCGGGGTGGATCCGGACCTCATCCGCATGCGCTACGAGGGGCAGGACGGGCTGGCGATCGAACAGGGACGGCTGGTGGTGCGCACCAGCGCCGGCATGGTGGTGGAAGAGGCGCCCGTCGCCTTCGGGCCCAGCGGCACCATCGCCTGCCACTATCGCCTGAAGGGCGACCGGCTGGGCTTCGAGCTGCCGGACGGCCACGACGACCAGGGTCTCCTGGTGATCGACCCCACGCTCACCTTCGCGAGCTACTCGGGCAGCACGGCGGACAACTTCGGCTTCACGGCCACCTACGATGCGACAGGCAACCTGTACGGGGGCGGCATCGTGTTCGGCTTCGGCTACCCGGTGACGGTGGGCGCGTTGCAGCCGGGCCTGTCCGGCGGCACCATCGACGTGGGCATCAGCAAGTGGGACGCCACCGGCAGCACGCTGCTGTGGAGCACCTACCTGGGCGGGGCCCAGAACGAATCGCCGCACAGCCTGGTGGTGAACGATGCGGGTGAGCTCTTCGTGCTGGGCAGCACGGGCTCGAGCGACTTCCCCACCACGGCAGGCTGTTTCGACAACAGCTTCGGCGGCGGCCCCTCGTTGAACTTCACCATCGGCTACGGATACAACCACTCCTTCGGCGTGGACGCCTTCGTGGCCCGGCTCAGCGCGGCCGGTAATGCGCTGCTGGGCTCCACCTTCGTCGGCGGCGCAGGGGCCGACGGCATCAACAACGACGGGGCGCTGGCCTACAACTACGGCGATTCGTTCCGGGGCGAGATCGCATTGGACCCCAACGGGAACCCGGTGGTGGCCACCAGCACGGAGACAACGGGCCTGCCGGTGACCCCGGGTGCGCCGCAGCCGGCCTTCGGGGGCGGGCAGCAGGACGGCTATGTGTTCCGGCTGAACGCCGGCCTCACCACCCTGCTGTGGGCCACCTACGTGGGCGGCACCGGCGACGACAGTGCGTTCGGCGTGCAGTTCGACAGCAATGGCGAGGTGTTCGTCACGGGGGGCACCACCAGCACCGACCTGCCGATGGCCGGGGCGCCCTACGACGGCAGCCACAACGGCAGCGTGGACGGATACATCATGCGGTACAACGCCACGGGCAACGCGCTGCTGGGCTCCACCTACCTGGGCACAGCGGCCTACGACCAGAGCTACTTCGTACAACTGGACACGGACGACGAGGTGTATGTGGTGGGGCAGACACGCGGCAACTATCCGGTGACCCCGGGCAAGTACGCCAACCCGGGCAGCAGCCAGTTCATCCACAAGTTCGACCACGCGCTGAGCACGTCGCTGTGGAGCACGCGCATCGGCAATGGCAGCGGCACGGAGGACATCGCGCCTTCGGCCTTCCTGGTGAGCGATTGCGGGCAGATCTACTTCTCCGGCTGGGGGGGCGCGGTGAACAACAACGGCGTTCCGAACACCAGCACCACCACGGGGCTGCCCACCACGCCGGGCGCCTTCCAGAGCAGCACGGACGGCAGCGACTTCCACCTGATGGTGCTGGAGCCGGATGCGATCGGACTGAACTATGCCACCTTTTTCGGGGGCAACCTCAGTGCGGAGCACGTGGACGGAGGCACCAGCCGCTTCGACAAGAACGGCAACGTGTACCAGGCGGTATGCGCCGGGTGCGGTGGCAACAGCGACTTCCCCACCACCCCGGGCGCCTGGAGCAACACGAACAACAATCCCAACTGCAACCTGGGCGTGTTCAAGTTCGCGCTGTCCCAGACGCTGGCGGTGATCGCCATCGACGGTCCGCAGTACGTGTGCCATCCCGGACAGGTGCAGTTCGACAACCTGAGCAACGGCGGCAACACGTACTCCTGGTCCTTCGGCGACGGCGCCACGAGCACCGACTTCGAACCGACGCACACCTACGGCGCCCCCGGCACCTACACGGTGATGATGGTGCTGGAGGACAGCCTGGTCTGCACGCCGCCGGACACGGCCTATGTGACGATCGAGGTGGTGGACCCCCTCGATGCGGCGGTGGACAGCGTGCCTCCGGTGTGCGCAGGCGCCACCGTTCAGTTGCAGGCCAGTGGCGGCACCGCCTACCTGTGGAGCCCCGGCACTGGCCTCAACAGCACCACGGTGGCCGACCCGGTGTGCACTCCGCTGATCACGACCACTTACCAGGTGCTGGTGACCGACCAGTGCGGCACGGACACGGCCTTCGTGGTGGTGGAGGTGGACGACCCCTCCGGCTTCGCAGGTCCTGATGCGGTGATGTGCGCGGGCGATGCGGTCACCATCAGCGCCAGCGGGGGCGCCACCTACAGCTGGAGCCCGGCCAACTTCGTGGATGATGCCACGAGCGCCACACCTCTGGCCTCTCCGCCGGACACCACGCTGTTCACCATCACCATCGTGACGGCCGATGGCTGCGTGGGCGTCGATTCGGTCCTGGTGACGGTGCAGTTCACGCCACCCGATCCGATCTCTGCGGACACCGCCGTGTGCGAGGGTGGCAGCGTGCAGCTTCACGTGAGCGGAGGAGACAGCTACGCGTGGATCCCCACGCCCGGCCTTGCGACGCTCACCGTTCCCGATCCGGTGGTGACCCCACCGGTCACCACGGACTATGTGGTGCTGGTGAGCAACACCTGTGGCACCACACCGGACACCGTGACCGTGCTCGTGGTGGTGCCGATGGCCGATGCCTGGCCGGACACGCTCGTGTGCCCCAATGTGCCGGTGCCGCTCTTCGCCAGCGGAGGGGTGAGCTACGTATGGAGCCCCTCGCAGGGCTTGGACAACGACACCAGCGCCACGCCCATCGCGACGGTCGGAGCGCCAACGGTCTTCACCGTGATCTCCACGGACGCTTACGGCTGCAGTGACACGGCCCAGGTCTCCATCGACCTGCTGCCGCAACCGGTGGTGAACGCGGGACCCGACGTATCGATCGACTACGGCGACGCCACCACCTTGTTCGCCATCGGCGACGGGGTCTTCAGCTGGAGCCCCGGGCTCTTTGTGGAAGGGACCAACGGCGCGTTACTTACCGTGCGGCCGGAGACCACCACCCTGTACACCGTGCAGATGACGGACGCCAACGGCTGCCTGGCCACGGACCAGGTGCTGGTGATCATCGATGGTGCGCTGTACGTGCCGAACACCTTCACCCCCAACGAGGACGGCATCAACGACACCTTCTTCGCGCTGGGCAAGGAGATCGACACCTTCCGGATGATGGTGTTCAACCGTTGGGGCGAGATGATCTTCGAGACGGACGTGCTGACGGGCCGCTGGGACGGCACCTACAACGGGGTGGGCTCACCGATCGACACCTACGTGTGGCGTGTGGATTACACCGAGCTGAACGGCGAGGACCACGTCCTTTACGGACACGTGAACCTGGTGCGCTAGCTGCCCGGCATGAAGCGCTGGCGCGGCAGGTCGAGCCAGTTCAGCGCGGCTCCGCTCAACAGCATCTCCTTCCGCGCATCGTCCCAGGGCATGCTGCGGATCATGGAACCGGGCTCGAGCTCACCGAGCGGGAACGGATAGTCCGTGCCCAGGGCCACGCGCTCCGCGCCCAGCATGTCCACCACGAGCTTCAGGATCGCCGGATCGTGCACCAGGGCATCGATCCAGAAGCGACCGAGGTAGGCCTTGGGCGGCACCTGGTTGTCCACGGCGCACAGGTCGGGGCGCACCTCGAAGCCGTGCTGGATGCGGCCGAGCGTGGCGGGGAAGCTGCCGCCACCGTGCGCGAAGGCCACGCGCAGGCGCGGCAGCCGCTCCAGGAGCCCGCTGAAGATCATGGAGCTGATGGCGAGGGTGGTCTCCGCGGGCATGCCCACCAGCCAGGGCAGCCAGTACTTGTCCATGCGCTCCTTGCCCAGCATGTCCCACGGGTGCACGAACACGGCCATGCCCAGCGCCTCACACGCCTGGAAGATCTCCAGGAAACGCGGGTCGCCCAGGTTGATGCCCTCCACGTGGGTGCCGATCTGGATGCCGCTGAGGCCGATGGAGCGGCAGCGCTCCAGCTCCTGCACGGCCAGCGCGGTGTCCTGCATGGGCACGGTGCCCAGGCCCACGAAGCGGTGCGGCCAGCGGTCCACGATGCCGGCGATGTGGTCATTGAGGAAGCAGGAGAGCTCCAGCGCGTCCTGTGGCCGGGCCCAGTAGCTGAACATCACCGGGACCGTGCTCAGCACCTGGGCATGCACGCGGTGGCCGTCGCATTCGTCGAGCCGTACCAGGGGGTCCCAGCAATTGGCCTGGACCTCGCGGAAGAACTTGTCGTCCATCATCATCCGCGCACAGCCGGGGCGATGATGATCCAGGTGGATGAAGCCCTTGTAGCCGAAGCGGGCCCCGAAATCCGGGATGTGCTCCGGAAGGATGTGTGTATGAACGTCGATGGCCAGCAGTTCGGCCATCAGGAGAAGCGCGGGTCGGTGGCCATCACATGACCGCAATTCCGGCAGGTGCGCAGGGCCTCATTGCCGTAGAACTCCTTGAAGCGCGGCAGGAAGTCCTTCTCGATGTTGTGCAGCACGAAGCGGTACTCGTGCAGCAGGGTGTTGCACTTCTCGCAGTACCACTGCAATCCGTCCTCCAGCTCGCGGTCATCGCGCTTGCATTCGATCACCAGGCCCACGGTGTCCGGACCGCGACGGGGTTGGTGCGGCACGTTGGCGGGCAGCAGGAACATCTCCCCCTCCCGGATGGGGATGGTGACGGCCTTGCCGTCCTCCTGGATGCCCACCTCGATGTCGCCCTCGAGCTGGTAGAAGAGCTCCTCGGTCTGGTTGAAGTGGTAATCCTTGCGCGCGTTGGGCCCGCCGACGATCATGACGATGTGGTCACCGGCGTCGGCGTAAAGGTTCTTATTGCCGACCGGCGGCTTCAGCAGCGCTCGGTTGTCGGCGATCCATTGCTTGAGGTTGAACGGTCGACGGACGGCCATGGCGGGGGTGGGTTCCGCCGCAAGTTAGCGCCGGGTCGCGGAAGGCCCCGATCAGCGCTCGCGCTTCTCCACACGACCGGCCATCAGCAGCAGAGCCCCGTTCGTACGTTGCATGCCCATGGTCCATTCGGGGTCCTGGGCGAACATGCCCGCCCGTTCATCGTACCGGATGCGGGCGAAGGGGAAATCGAGCTCGTCGGTGCTCACCCCGTTGTACTTCGCCTCGGCCAGCATGCCGATGTCCATCACCAGGGGCTCGAAGACCAGGTCGTCCGGGGCCTTGGGGAAATGTGTATCGATCTGCACCCGTTTGGGCACGAAACCGGCCCTGCGGAACTCGATGCTGAAACTGCTGTTCAAGGCCAGGCCCAGGCCGAACCTGCCACTCTTGTCGGTGGTGATGGACCCCACGCGCTCATTGTCCCGGTAGGTGATCACTTCACAGCCCTCCAGCTTGTGCTCACCGTCGGTGATGCGGCCGGTGATGGGCAACAGCACGTCGTCCGGCCCGGACTGGGCGCATGCCGATCCACCGCACAACGGAGCGGACAACAGGAGCAAGGCCACAAGGGCGGAACGCACATGGCTGAAAGGGGTGGCTGCACGGGTCATGGGCCCGTGATACGCACACCACGCGCCGGTGGTTGCCGCAGGTCAGCGCACCACCCGATGCACCGAGGGGGGCAGGCCCTCACGGTCCAGCCGCACCAGAAGGGCCCCTCGGGCGGGATCGGGCAGGGCGACGCGGGTGGTTCCACCGGGCGTCCAGCTCCGGTGCAGCAGGCGACCCACGGGATCCAACACGGTGACCCAGGCGCCCTGGCCGCCCGGACCGTTCGCGATCAGCAGTTGCTCCCCGTCCATCCATACGGAGCGGGCATCCTGCTGCTGTTCATCGATGTCCGTGCATAGCTCCACGAAGAGCTCCACGAAGTTGGTGCTCAGCTCCAGGCAGGCCCCATCGCTGGTCAGGTCGCGGATCGACAGGCCGCTCTCCAGACCGAACAGGGAGCCGTCCCAGCTTACGGCGTGGATCCGGTAGGGCGCATCGCGCAGGGTATCGGCCTCCAATAGGCCACCGGGCAGCTCGGCGATGATGTTGTCGCTCTCATCGGTCAGCACCAGGATCACCGGAGCGGTGCCCTGCGAGAAGCTCACGAAGGTGAACGGATCGGAGAACCCGTCCTTGCAGATGGTGAGGGTGGTGTCCCCCTGGTCCGTCTTCACGATGTTGCCGTCGCAGAGCAGCGGTGGCATGGCCGCACTGAGGCAGATGCCGAAGGTGCCCGCCGCGCCGAAATCGGTGTTGGTGAAGACCCGGATGCGGTAGTTGGTGGCCGGGGTGGTGGGGATCGCGAACTCGAAGAGCGGCCATACGCCGCACACGAAGGAGCTCGCCAGGCAGCTGTCGGGCATAACCTCGATGCCCCAGTCGGTCATGGTGCCGGGCAGCAGACGCAGGAACACTTCGCTGTGGATGTCGCTGTTGAAGCTGTACCACACATCCGGAAAGGAGAGGCCGTTGCCGTCGCACACGGGCAGATCGCCGCCCCAGGTGGCCTGTCCGTTGTCGCCCGGAACGGCGAACAAGGGACACTCCAGCAGATCGTTGATGGGCAGCGGCTGCGGAAAGGCGCAGCTGTCGTTGGCGGGGATCTGGGCGGCCAGCGGCAGCACAAGGGCGGCGGCGGCAAGCAGGGTCAGGATGCGGGCCATGGGACGGGATAGGACCCGCCAAGGTAGCCTGGATCCGACAACGGCCTACCGCACCGAGATCCGGCGCTGCCAGCTGCCGTCGGTGGTCTCGCAGCGCAGCACATACCCGCCGGGGGCAAGACCGGCCAGGTCCACGCGGCACACCTCGCCGGTGACCAGGTTCCGCTGCTCGGCCATCACCACACGGCCCATCAGGTCGGTGAGGCTCAGGCGCACCTGGCCCGTGGCACCGGTCCACCGCAGGTCGGCATGGCCCTGGGCGGGATCGGGGAACACCGTGAACGGAGCGTCCGAGGCATGGTCACCCACGGCGGTGGTGATATCCGCAGCGATGCACAGCCGGAAGTCGCCCCCGAGCCCGAAGTCCGTGTTGGTCATCACCCGCACATAGTGGGGCTGGTTCGGGGTGGTATTCACCGTAACGGGGCCGGAAGGCGCCAGGACACAGGCCACCTCGGCGCCGCCGCAACCCTCGTACACGGCCATGGACCAGTCGGTCATGGTCACGTTCTCCAAGGTGATCTCCACCTGGGTGTTGGCGCCGGGCTCGAAGGTGTACCACACATCCAGGTAGCCATTGGTCGAGGCCTCGCAGGTGGGATCCCCGACGGACAACACCGCACCGGTGTTATAACCGCCGGTGGAAGTGCCTGGGCACTCCTGCAGCGGCAGCACCTCGATGTAGGCGGCATTGGCGCAGTCATCGTTCGGCGGAGGTGCCGGGCAGGGGTTGGCCGACACGCTCAGGACGTAATCGCCGATGGAACCGGGACCGAAGGCACCCACCGGGATGTAATAGGTGCCCGGTGCCAGCCCCACGAAGGTGATCTCCGCGTTGGTGTCCACACAGGTGAAATCCGCCTGGGCGGTGAACAGGACCTGATCGGCCGGGCAGCTGGTGGTCAGCGCGGGGTAGATCTCGTCGAAGGGGGGCGTGGAGCCGCAGTAAGCAATGGTGACGAGGGCGCAATCGCTCAGGGTGAACGCGTGCCACACCTTGGGGATGCCATCGTTCAGGAGGCTGGTGATGCCGGCATCGGCCAGCGTGGTGGCGCCGGTGTTGTTCCCCGTGAACGTGAGCGTGCCACCGAGGGCCAGTGGGTCGGCGGTGACCGTGGCGCAGAGGTCGTTCACCGGGGCCGTTCCGCCGCCCTGCACACAAATGGAGAAGGTGGGGCCCGACGGCTGTCCGCCGTACCAGTCATAGACCCGCACATAGTAGGTGCTCCCGATGGTCAGGTTCGTGAGCAGCACCGTCTCGGTGGCGCCCAGCGCACCTTGATCGGCGCAGGCGATGTTCGTGGTGGCTCCGCAGGCGCCCTCCATCACATCGATCACGGCGTTGAAGCCCAAGGAGGGCTCCACCACGACGGAATGCTCGGTGGCAGTGGCATCGAAGCTGAACCAGACATCGTCGTTGGCATCGCCGGTGAACCCACCGCAGGCGATCGCCGGAATGGAACCGGTGGCGCCCAGCGTGGTGCCATTGACCGGTGTGCAGCCGGCATCGGGCACCAGAACGATCGCACCACTGCACTCATCGTTGGCCGGGGGCGGGGTGGTGCAGGCCTCACCCGTGAAGGTCAAGGTGTATGGTCCGGTGGAGCCCGGCTCGTTGATCACGGGGAAATAGTAGGTGCCCGGCGGAAGGTTCGGGAATACGATGGTGACGTTGCCATCGCCGCAGGTGACGAACTCGAACACGCCCGTGTTCACGATGTTGGTGATGGGGCAGCCGATCACCAGGTTGATGAACGAATTGGGGAACGCCGGCGTGGTCCCGCACAGGTCCACCGTAACGTCCATGCACTGGCTCAGGCTGAAGGCCTCCCACACCTGGGCCGCCCCGAATCCCACTTCATCCGTGGAGCCCGAGCTGTCGCCATTGCGCACTGCGGGTACGCCGGGCGAGAGGGCCACGATGGTGGCGCCCGTGCACAGGTCGTTCACCGGGGCGCCACCGCCCTGAGCGAGCACCTGTGGGGCGTGTGCCAACAGAAGGGCGGACAGTGCCGCGGGAGCGATGTGGTGGAGCATGGGACGCAGGTTAAGCGGTCAATGGATCACGAAGCGCTGCTCGGTGCGGGCCTGTGGCGTGGTGGCGCGCAGGGTGTAGGCACCGGGGGCCAGACGGTCCAGCAGCAAGGTGTGCGCGGTGCCTTGGGCGATGCGGGCCCGCTCGGCGTGCACGGCACGGCCGGCCATGTCCAGCACTTCCAGCGTGAAGGCCGCCTCCGTGCCGGGGTTCCGCACGTTCAGCACGCCCGTGGTCGGGTTCGGGAACAGGCTCAACGGGGCGGTCTCCGATGCGCTCAGACCGGTGTTGATGCAGTTGACACCGTCCACCGTGACGCTGTAGGGGCCGATCGCGTTGTTGTTGGCGTCGAGCACCACGGGCAGCAGGTAGGTGCCGGCGGCCAGTTGGTAGAAGTAGTAGGTCAGGTTCTGATCGCCGCAGGCCGTATCGTTGAAGGTGCTGAAGTACACCACCGAGTCGGCCGGGCAGCTGGTGGCCAGGAAACCGAAGGCGTTCGTCCAGGCGGGGTTCAGGCCGCAATAGCTCACCGTCACGTCCATGCAGCTGTCCAAGCTGAACGCATGCCACACCACCGGGGCCAGGCTGAAGGGGCTGCCGCTCTCCCAATCGCCCGTGGAGGTGGCGCCCGTGTTGTCGCCGAGGAAGGTGAGCGGGGCGCCGGGCTCCAAGGCCTCGGGCACCGCGGTGGCGCAGTTGTCGTTCGGCGGGGTGTTGCTGCCCGCGCATGCCACGGCGGTCACCTGCAGGCTGTAGGGGCCGATGGCGTTGTTGTTGGCGTCACGCACCACAGGGAGCAGGTAGGTGCCTGCGGCCAGCTCCTCGAAGATGTAGGTCAGGTTCCCGTCACCGCAGTCGGTGGTGTTGAAGGTGCTGAACAGCACGATGGAGTCGGCGGGGCAGCCGGTGGCCAGGAAGCCGAAGGCGTTGGTCCATGCGGGGTTCAGGCCGCAATAGCTCACCGTCACCGTGGCGCACTCCACCGTGGTGAACATGTGCCACACCACCGGAGCACCGGCGAAGGGGCTCGTTTGCACGAAATCCGCCGTGGGCGTGGCGTTGGTGTTGTCCCCCGTGAAGGTGAGGGTGTCATCCACGTTCAGGGCCACCGCGATCGCGTCCGCGCAGAAGTCGAAGTAGGCCGGCGGCGTGGAACACTCGGTGGCCAGCACATCAATGCTGTAGGCGCCCACCGCGTTGTTGTTGGCGTCCAGAAGCACCGGGATATAGTAGGTGCCCGCAGCGAGGTCGGTGTACACATAGGTGCGATTACCGTCCACGCAGGTGGTGTCGTTGAAGGTGGTGAAGAAGATCAGCGAATCGGCGGGGCAATCGGTGGCCAGGAAGCCGAAGCTGTTCTCCCACACGGGGCTCTGTCCACAGTAGCGCACTTCCACCGTGGCGCAGGCGGTGGTGGTGAAGGCGTGCCACACCACCGGAGCACCGGCGAAGGGTGAACCCTGAGCGAAGTCGTTCGTGGCCGTGGCATTGGTGTTGTCCCCGGTGAAGGTGAGGGTGTCGCCCACCGCGAGGGCCTCGCTCGTCACCTGACCGCACTGGTCGTTGGGCGGTGCCTGCGACCCACCGCAGGCCTCGGCGGTCACGTTGATCACGTACGGTCCGAAGGCGCTGCCTGCGGCCGTCCACACCGGAAAGAGGTAGGTGCCGGCCGGCAGGTTGTTGAAGTTCATGGTCGGGTTGCCATCCCCGCAGCTGTTGTACTCGTACAACTGGGTCACCACCAGGGCGTTCGTGGCCGGGCAGGAGGTGGCCAGCACGTTCCAGAAGTCCACGAACACCGAGGGCGAACCACAGTAATCGATGGTGATGTCCGCACAGGCCGTGGTGGTGAAGGCATGCCACATCACCGGGATGCCGAAGCTCTCGAGCACCGAGCCGGGGGCGAAGTCGCCGGTGGTGGTGGCATTGGAGTTATCGCCGGTCCAGGTGAGCGTGCCCCCGATGGCCAGCGGATCGGTCACCACCTGCGAACAGTCGTCCACCCCTTGGGCGGTGCTGCGGGTAAGGCCCACCAGGGCGGCGGCGGCGATGAAGGTGCTGCGGAGCAGAGCGGAATGAAAGGTCATGCGCAAGGGTTCGATGGGTTCACGATGATCGACCGGCAAAGATGTTCCGCTCGGATGAAGCGGAAGTGAATTGGGGCGGGTGGTTATCAACAAGTGCCGGCGCATGGCGGAGCGCTCCAGCTACCTTTGACCTCGATCCCAGCCCCATGACAGGAACCGATCTGCACGGCCAACGCGCGCTGGTGTGCGGCGCCACACAGGGCATCGGTCGTGCCGTCGCCATGGCCCTTGCGGCGCAGGGCGCCCGGGTCACGGTCCTCGCGCGCAAGGCCGAGGCACTGGCCCAGGTGGTGGACGCCCTGCCGGGTGAAGGGCATCGGGCCCTGCCGGCCGACCTATCGGACACGGCCGCGTTGGAGCATGCCGTGGGCAAGGCCCTCACCGACGTACCCTTCACCATCCTGGTGAACAATGCGGGCGGCCCGCCTCCGGGGCCCGCACACCGGGCGGTGGTGCCCGAGTTCGAGCAGGCCTTTCGGCTGCATCTGTTCGCCTTCCACAGCCTGGTGCGGCTGGTCCTTCCCGGCATGCGCGAGGCCGGGCACGGGCGCATCGTCAACATCATCAGCACCAGTGTGAAGCAACCGCTGCCGGATCTGGGGGTGAGCAATACGGTGCGGGCGGCGGTGGCCAACTGGGCCAAAACGCTGGCCAACGAACTGGGGCCGTGGAACATCACCGTGAACAACGTGCTTCCCGGGGCCACGGCCACCGAGCGGTTGGAAGCGATCATCCGCACCAAGGCCGAACGGACCGGGGCGAGCGAAGAGGAGGTGGCCGCGCACATGCGCGCGGAGGTTCCCCTGCGCCGATTCGCCCGTCCGGAAGAGGTGGCGGCGGCGGTGGCCTTCCTGGCCGGACCGGGCGGCTCCTACATCTCGGGGATCAACCTGCCGGTGGACGGCGGCCGCACATCGAGCCTGTGATCAGGCCTGTTCCCGTGCGGCCAGGCGGAAGCCCTGACCGTGGATGTTGATGATCTCCACCTCCGGATCCTCGCGCAGGTGCTTGCGCAGCTTGGCGATGTACACGTCCATGCTCCGGCCGTTGAAGTAGTTGTCGTCGCCCCAGATCTCGCGCAGGGCCTGGCGCCGCTCGAGCAGGCCATTGCGGTGCAGGCACAGCAGGCGCAGCAGCTCGCTCTCCTTGGTGGTGAGCTTGCGTTCCTCCTCCCCGCGTCGGAGCAGCTGCTTGCGCACATCGAAGGTGTAGCTGCCGATGGTGTGGTGCTGCGGCTGCTCGATGCCCAGGCCGAGGCCGGCGCTGCGCCGCAGCACGGCATGCACACGCAGCACCAGCTCCTCCATGCTGAACGGTTTGGTGAGGTAGTCATCCGCCCCGGCCTGGAACCCCTGGATGGTGTCCTGCTTCATGCTTTTGGCGGTGAGGAAGATGATGGGCGCCTGCGCGTCCAAGCGACGGATCTCGCGCGCCAGGGTGAAGCCGTCCTTCACCGGCATCATCACATCCAACAACAGCAGGTCGTATCGGCCCCCGGCCTCGGCGGCACCACGGAAGGCCTGGAGACCGGCCTCGCCATCGGCGCGCAGGTCGACCTCGAATCCTTTCACGCGCAGGTACTCGGCCAGCAGGGCACCGAGGTTGGGGTCATCCTCGACCACCAGGAGCTTGGGTGTCGGCGCCATGTTCAAAGGGAAGGGTGATGGTGAAGGTGCTGCCCTGGCCGGGTTCGCTGGCCACCTGGATGCGGCCGCCATGGCGCTGCACCACAGCGCGCACGTAGCTGAGGCCCAGGCCGAAGCCCTTCACGTTGTGGATGTTGCCGGTGGGCACGCGGTAGAGCTTGTCGAAGATGCGCCGCTGTTCCCCGCGCGGGATGCCGATGCCGTTGTCCTGCACCTCCACGGCGAAGCCGTGATGGTCGCTGCGGGTGCGCACCTGGATGCGGGGTTCGCGGGCGGCGTACTTGATGGCGTTGTCGATCAGGTTCTGCAGCACGTTGGTCAGGTGGATGCGGTCGCCCTGCAGGCGGTGCAACACCGCGCCGAACGCCACCTCGATGCCCCCGCCGCGCCGCTCGGCCTGGATGCGCATGTTGCGCACCACATCGTCGATCAGCACGTGCAGATCGAGGTCCACCGGCCGCAGGCGCATCTGCCCGCTGTCCTGCACGGCGCTCTGCAGCACATTCTCCACGAGCACACCGAGGCGCTTGTTCTCCTCGCGGATCATGTTCACGAAGGTGCGCGTCTGCTGCTCGGTGTGCGGCATGGAGGGGTCGTTCAGCGCCTCGCAGGCCAGGGCGATGGTGCTGATGGGGGTCTTCAGCTCATGGGTGAGGTTGTTCACCAGGTCGTTCTTGATGTCGCTGATGCGCTTCTGGCGGTGCACGGTGCGCAACGTGATGACGAAGACGGCCGCGATCACCAGCAGGAAGGTGGCGGACAGCAGCAGCATGGGGCGGATGGCGGCGCGCACCATCCGCTCCTGTGCGGGCAGCAGCACATGCAGGCGCAGGCGCGTGCCTGGAGCGCCGCTGCGGAAGAGCGGGACGGTGTGGGAAGAGGCCACGAGCGCGGCGGTGTCGGCACCGGGGGAGGCCATCACCACCCGGTCCGCCGGATCGAGGACGGCGTAGTGGGTGGGGCCCGTGATGCCGCGGAGCCGGAGCTCCTCGCCCAGGAGGGAGTCCAGCACCGGAGCGGGTACGCACTCCTCCACGGGGCGCACCTCTCCTGGCGCGATGAGGCCGCGCAGCATGTCGGCCACCACATCGTCCGATCCAGCGGGCGCATCGATCGTCGCCAGGCTGTCGCTGGTGCGGAGCCGACCGAGGCCCTCGTGCGCGCGCAGGCGGTCCATCGCCTCGCGGCGCTCCAGCCGTTCGCCCACGGCGATCAGGGCATCATCCACGCTGCGGCCCAGCTGCACGTCCTTCAGGTCCATCGACTCACCGATCCACCGCACCTGGATCACCACCAGGCCCACGAGCGCGAGGGTGATGGCCAGCGTGAGCACCGGGATCGATCGCACGTTCACGGTCCGAAACTATCCGGGCGCCCAGCGCGCGGGCGGGGCACTTAACGTTCTTTAACGGCGATCAACGTGTCGTTAACGTTCGACGGATCGTTCACCGTGTACGTTCGCAGCATCGATCACCGACCCATGCGCCGCACCACCGCCTCCCAGCTGTTCTGCCTCGGGCTCGCCATCGTCGGCGTCACATGGGCCCAGGCCGCATCACCCTTCCGCTACCCCGCGCAGCGCAAGCCCGCCGCTCCGGCGACCACCACCATGGGAAGCGTGGTGCGCCCGGTGCCGGCCCTGGAGCACATGGCCTGCCTGCCGTCCACCGCATTCACGAAGCTTGTCATCGAGTAGGTTCGTTCAATGACAGCGCAACAAGGGGCTGGAAGGCTTCCACATCGTGGGGGCCTTTCGGCTTTTCAGGGGGGGAGGGGGCGGCCCCTGTACCTTCGGCGCGAGCCATGACGACCATCCTGAACCACATCGGCGGCCGCTTCACGGCCGCGCACAGCGGCGCCACCCTGCCGGTGCACGCGCCCGCCACCGGCGAGGTGTTCGCCACCGCCCCGGACAGCGATTCCCGCGACGTGGACGACGCGGTGGCGGCCGCACAGGCCGCGCTGCCGGCCTGGTGGGCGCTGGGGCGCGAAGGGCGCAGCAACGCCCTGCTGCGCGTGGCGGCGCGCGTGGAACGCGACCTGGAGCGGTTCGCGCAGGCCGAATCACAGGACAATGGCAAACCGGTCCATCTGGCGCGCGAGGTGGACATTCCGCGTGCGGTGGCCAACCTGCGCTTCTTCGCCACGGCGATCCTGCACCAGCAGAGCGAGGCCCACCTGATGGACGAGGTGGCGCTGAACTACACCGACCGGCAGCCGGTGGGCGTGGCCGGATGCATCAGTCCGTGGAACCTGCCGCTGTACCTCTTCACCTGGAAAGTGGCTCCGGCCCTGGCCGCGGGATGCACGGTGGTGGCCAAACCCTCGGAGGTGACGCCCCTCACCGCGCACCTGCTGGCGGAAGCCTGCGCGGCGGAGGAGCTGCCCCCGGGGGTGCTGAACATCGTGCATGGCCTGGGCGGCAAGGTGGGCGCGGCCATCAGCGCGCACCCGGGCATCCCGGCCATCTCCTTCACGGGCGGCACGCGCACCGGCGCCGAGATCGCCCGCACCGCGGCACCCCTGTTCAAGAAGCTCAGCCTGGAGCTGGGCGGCAAGAACCCGGTGCTGGTGTTCGACGACTGCGACTTCGACCGCATGCTCGACACCACCGTGCGCTCCTCCTTCCGCAACCAGGGGCAGATCTGCCTGTGCGGCTCGCGCATCCTGGTGGCGCGCGGCCTCTACGACCGGTTCAAGGCGGCCTTCGTGGCGCGCACCGAGGCCCTGCGGGTGGGCGATCCCGCGGATCCGACGACGGACCTGGGCGCGCTGGTGTCCGCTCCGCACCTGGAGAAAGTGCTCGGCCACGTGGACCTGGCGCGGACCGAAGGCGGCACCGTGCTGTGCGGCGGAGAGCGGGTGCAGCTGCCCGGAGCGCTGGCCGGCGGTTGGTACATGCGGCCCACGGTGATCGAAGGGCTGGGACCGCAATGCCGCACCAACCAGGAGGAGATCTTCGGGCCCGTGGTCACGCTGCAGCCCTTCGACACCGAGGAGGAGGCCCTGGCCCTGGCCAACGCCACGCCCTACGGCCTGGCCGGCGTGGTGTGGACACGGGACGTGCACCGGGCCCACCGCGTGGCGCGCGGCATCCAGGCGGGCATCGTGTGGGTGAACTGCTGGATGGTGCGCGACCTGCGGACGCCCTTCGGAGGCACCAAGCAGAGCGGTGTGGGGCGCGAGGGCGGCTGGGAGGCGCTGCGCTTCTTCACCGAGGCACGGAACGTGTGCGTGCGCTGGTGATCGCGGAGCCGTCCCGGGACCGGCCCTTCATGCCGTTGGTGAAGAACCAGCCGAAGCGGCGGTCGAACCAGACCTCGAAGCGCTCCAGCGCGTGGAACAGAGTGGCGAGCATCGATCGAACGGTGTTGCTCATGGATAACACCGATGGAGGTCAGGAATTGTGCCCGGGTGGCGGGCGAAGCTGCGAACGGTGCGTTCGTGTTCAGGAACGGGCCTCCACCCAGACCAGGGTCCGGTCCGCGTCCAACGCCCATCGGCCGGCGGCGAGGCCCCCGGTGGCGCGCGTGGCCAGCTCCAACAGACCGGCACCGGCGGGATCCCCGCCCTGCAGGGCGGCGCGGTAGCGGCGTTTGAGGTGGAACGCCGAATCGCCGCGCACCCCATGCACGATCGCCTCCAGCCGATCGGCCTCGCCTGCCGGTCCCTCCGAACCCACCAGCACGCTCCACCCGCCTGCTCCCCGGCGGTGCACGGAAAGCAGCACGGGCCCGTGGCGCTGCGCTGCGCTGTCGTCGATGTACTGGGTGGCGGCCAGCAGACAGGCGTGCAGGGGCTCTCCGCCCAACCCGGCCTCCTGCACCAGGCCCAGCAGCGCGTTCAACAAGGACGGCGCCGGTTCACCGACCATGGCCGCCACCACCTGTTGCGCCTCCTGCCTGCGACAGGCATCGGCCACCCGGTCGAAGGGCCATGGCTCCACGTCGCCGAGCAGCACCTGTAGCATGAACCGGTGCATGCCGTCCTCCAAGGGTTCCAGAGCATGACCCAGGTCCCGGCCGCTGCGGCGCGCCATCTCGATGAGGCCCAGCCCGGCTCCGCCCTTGGCCGATGCGGCGTTCGCCTGGAGCCCGCGCAGGAAGAGGGCCTTCAGCGTGTCGGCATCCTTGCCGAGCACCCCATGGAGCGCGGTGCGCAACGCGGGCAGGTCGGCGTCGGCCACCGGGTTGCAGGTGATCACCTGTTGACCCTGCGGGGTCGCCCCGAACAGGAAGCAGCTCCGCTGCTGCATGCCCTCGGCAGGCGGGCGGTGGCGGATGATGTTCTGGAAGGCCTCCACCAGCACGAAGGCCAGGCGCGCACGGGCGCCTTTGGACAGGCCCTGGCGTTCGGACACGGCCTCGGCAAGCTCGATCAGGCGGGCGGTCTGTGCGTCGCGGAAGGGATCGCCGAGCAGGAGGGCGAAAGTGCCGCCGGACAAGGCCCGGTAAAGGCTGAACGCATGGGGGACCTCCATCGGCCGAAGCGTCCAAAGATAGCCGCGTCCCCGAACGGGCCCCGGAGCACGGATAACTTGCGCCCCCATGCGGCCGAACGAACGCAAGGATGTGTTGGAACAGGCCCGGCTGCACGTGCGGCGCCACTTCAGCAAGCACATCGGCGCACGCTTCACCTTCCACGACCTGGACCACACGCTGGCGGTGACACGCACGGCGTTGGAGATCGGACGGGCGCACCGCCTGTCGGAGGCGGACCTGTGGACCCTGGAGCTGGCGGCGCTGTTCCACGACGCGGGCTACGCGCAGGCCTATGCGGGCCACGAACGCGTGAGCGCGCGGCTGGCGGCGGCCTTCCTGAAGGAACAGGGCGTGCCGGCCGCGCAGGTGCGCCGGGTGGCGGCGTTGATCGAGGCCACCCGCGTGGGCGCCCGGCCGCGCAGCCTCCTGCAGCGCATCCTGCGCGATGCCGACAGCGCCAAGGCCGGGCAGGTGGACTTCGAGGAGCACAGCGAGCGATTGAAGCAGGAGCTGCAGGCGGTGACCGCACGGACCGTGAAGCGCGGCGAATGGGAACGTGAGAACCTGGCCTACCTGGAAGGTCACCGCTTCCACACGCCCTATGCCGAGCGGCGCTTCGGGGCGCAGAAGCGCATGAACCTCGGCCTGGCGCGCCAGCGCGTGCACCAGGGCCGGCTGCCCGCACCGCGGGTGCTGCACGATCCGTACTTCGACCGGGACCTGAGCTGGCTGGCCTTCAACGACCGGGTGCTGCAGGAGGCCAGCGACCCACGGGTGCCGTTGTTGGAGCGCATCAAGTTCCTGGCGATCTACAGCAGCAACCTGGACGAGTTCTACCGCGTGCGGGTGGCCTCGCTACGGTCGCTGGCCAAGCTGGGCCGGCGCGACCGCACGGCGTTGGGCGTGGCCACCGAAGCACTGATCGCCCGCATCAACCGAACAGCCCTTCGCCAGCAGAAACAGTTCGGCCGCCTCTACCGGCGCACCCTGTTGCCCGCCCTCGCCAGGCACGGTATCCGGCTGCTTCAGGAGGACCGGCTGGACAAGCGCCAGCAGGCCTTCGCCCGCGCGTTCTTCAGCACCCGCGTGGCGCCGCTGCTGCACACCGCCGAGGTGCGCGACGGCAACGCGCTCTTCATCGAGGACCGCAAGCTGTACCTGGTGTGCCGGCTGCGGCCCGTGGGCAAGGGCAAACGCCGCGAACGGCTCGTGCTGGTGAACGTGCCCAGCGATGCGGTGGGCCGCTTCCTCACCCTGCCGGCCGCGCGTGGGCGCACGGCGCTGATCTTCCTGGACGA
>JADLBK010000226.1 GCA_020847755.1 Flavobacteriales bacterium
ACCTGTGTCGGCCAGCCGATCGACTGCCTGGGTGTGCCGGGTGGTTCCGCCCTTCCGGGCACCGCCTGCGACGACGGCAACCCCAACAGCAGCAACGACACCTACGATGCCAACTGCAACTGCGTGGGACAGCTGGCGAACGACTGCCTGGGTGTGCCGGGTGGTTCTGCTCAGCCGGGTACGGCCTGCGATGATGGCGATGCCAACACCGGCAACGACCTCTGGGATGCGAACTGCGTGTGCGTGGGTCAGCTGATCGACTGCTTGGGCGTACCGGGCGGCAGTGCCCTCCCGGGCACGGCCTGCGACGACGGCAATGCCAACACGGGCAACGATACGTGGGATGCGAACTGCACCTGTGTCGGCCAGCCGATCGACTGCCTGGGTGTGCCGGGTGGTTCCGCCCTTCCGGGCACCGCCTGCGACGACGGCAACCCCAACAGCAGCAACGACACCTACGACGCCAACTGCAACTGCGTGGGCCAACTGGCGAACGACTGCCTCGGTGTACCGGGCGGCCCTGCCCAACCGGGTACGCCCTGCGATGACGGCCAGGCCCAGACCGGAAACGATACCTGGGATGCCAACTGCAACTGCATTGGTGAGGCGATCGACTGCGAAGGCACCCCGGGCGGCAGTGCCCTGCCAGGTACGGCATGCAACGATGGCGACGATTGCACCACCGGTGACGTGTACGACGCGAACTGCAACTGTGCCGGTCTCTTCGCTGACGCGGACAACGACGGCACTTGCGACGCCAGCGACGTTTGCCCGAACAGCCCCGAGCCCGGTCAGAGCTGCGACGATGGTGACGCCTGCACCATCAACGACACGGTGGATGCGAACTGCAACTGTGCCGGCACCTTTGCGGACGATGACAATGACGGCACCTGCGACGCCGATGACCTTTGCCCGGGCAGCCCCGAGCCTGGTCAGGCCTGCGACGACGGCAACCCGCTCACCATCAATGATGTGGTGGATGCCAACTGCACGTGCGCCGGAACGCCGATCGGGAACTGCACGGAGATCCTCACGTTGGACATCACCCTGGACAACAACGGGGCCGAGACCACTTGGGAGATCCGTGATCAGAGCGGTACCACGGTGATCGCCTCGGGCGGTCCTTACCAGAACGGACTTGGCGGCACGATCGTCACCGAGTCCGTCTGCCTCAACCAGCTCTGCTACCGCCTGGTGGTGAACGATGCTGGCAACGACGGTATCAACGGTGGTGGGTACGTGCTACGAGACATCAACGGACGCCGCATTGTTGATGCCAATGGTGCCTTCACGAGCACCAGCAGTGTGGTCAACGAGTTCTGCTTGCCGCTGAGCGTAGCGCGAATGGTCAACTCCTTCTGTGATCGTACGAACCTGCTCTACAAGACGAGCACCCAGGTCTACGCCAGCTTCTACCCGGGTGCCAGCGGCTACCAGTTCTGGTTCTTCGACCCGCATGGCACGTACAGCCGTCGTGTGTTCAGCAGCAGCCAGAACTTGGTGCCTGCCAATCTGGTCACCAACCCGATCCCGGCCGACCTGGACCTGAACGTCCGTGTGCGCGCCTTGGTCGGTGGCAACTACACGGAGTTCGGCCCGGCTTGTCGCATCCGCTTCAACACCCCGGGTGGTAGCGGTCGTGAGGCCATCCTCTTCGACGAGGCCAGCAACGTGACCATGAGCCTGTACCCGAACCCCAACCGTGGTGAGGTGGTGAACGTGGCCTTCGATGGCATCCCTGCCGCCGAGCGCATGGACATCGATGTGATGGACATCTTCGGCAAGCGCGTCAGCGCTTCGCAGATCGCCTCTCCGGGTGGTGCCTTCGTGCACACCATGGACCTCAGCCAACTGGCCCCTGGCGTTTACATGGTGAACGTCCGTGTGGGCGAGCGTTTCTACACGCAACGCTTGGTGCGGCAGTAAGCAGATCGACCTTCAAGGCGAAGGGCCGCTCCTCACGGGGCGGCCCTTCGTGCGTTCCGGATCCCATGGAGTGAACCTCCGCATGGTGCTCAGCGACCACGTTGATCGAACGGGACGCCGATCTCGGGCGTCGCGGTCCGATGGTCCGGGCGGCACATGCTTACGAGGCTTGTCCGGTCGCTGCGGATGAGGACTCCGCCAATGACCTCGCTAACGGCAGGCTGAAGCGTAACGTGGAGGAGAAGTCACGACCGAGGATGTGGTACATCGGCGCATCCTGGGCCCGGATCGGCGTGTATGCCTCCCGGCGCCAAGCCGCAAAGGCCCATGAAAAAGCCCCGCACCAGGCGGGGCTTTTCGGTGAAGCGGGTATCGGCTCAGTAGTAGATCAGGCGACGGACCCTGGCCACATGCTTGGCCAGGCGGATCACCTGCTTGGTGTATCCGAATTCGTTGTCGTACCAGGCATAGAGCACCACGCTCTTTCCATCGGGGGCGACGATCGTGGCGTTGCTGTCGAACACACTGCAGCAGGTGTCGCCGATGATGTCGCTGCTCACCAGCTCCGGATCCATCTGGTAATGGATCTGGTTCACCAGTTCGCCCTCCAGGGCCGCCTTGCGGATCAGCGCGTTCATGGCGGGCAGGTCGGCGATCGGCTTCTTGAGGGTGAGGTTCATGATGGCCAGCGAGCCGTTCGGTGTGGGTACTCGCACGGCATTGGCCGTGAGCTTGTCCTTCAGGCTCGGGATGGCCTTGGCCACCGCCGTACCGGCACCGGTGCTGGTGATCACCATGTTGATGGCGGCGGAACGGCCGCGGCGCGGGCCCTTGTGGTAATTATCCAGCAGGTTCTGGTCGTTCGTGTAGGCGTGCACCGTTTCGATG
This sequence comes from Flavobacteriales bacterium, assembly GCA_020847755.1. Lineage (GTDB taxonomy): Bacteria > Bacteroidota > Bacteroidia > Flavobacteriales_F > PHOS-HE28 > PHOS-HE28. Next base: position 2,815 of record JADLBK010000226.1, read on the forward strand.
TGGCCCTTCTCGACGCCCAGGTTGTCCTCCACCACCTTCAGGATGGGACAGATGGCATTCGTGGTGCAGCTGGCGGCGCTGAAGATGCGTTCGTTCTCGATGTCGAGGTCCTTGTGGTTGATACCGTACACGACATTGGGGATCTCCTTGCCAGGAGCGGTCAGGAGCACTTTGGCCACACCCTTGGCCTTCAGGTGGCGCTCCAGGTCGGTGCGTTTGGTGAACGCGCCGGTATTGTCGATGATCAGCGCGTCCTTGATCCCATAGGCCGTGTAATCCACGTCCTCGGGGTTCGCCGCAGCGATCAGCTGGATGAGCTGGCCGTTCACCCAGATGGCCTTGTTGGCCACATCCTCGATCACAGTGCCCTTGAAGGTGCCGTGCACGCTGTCGTTGCGCAGCAGCGCGGCGCGCTTCACGATCTCGGCGTCGGTGAGCGTGCGGGTGACGATGGCGCGGAGGCGCAGCTGCTGGCCTTTTCCGGCCTGCTTCACCAGTTCGCGCGCCGCGATACGACCGATGCGGCCAAAGCCATAGAGCACCACATCACGAGGCTCGAACTTGTGCTTGTCCTGCCCGATGAAGTTGG
>JADLBK010000227.1 GCA_020847755.1 Flavobacteriales bacterium
GACGGCGGCCACTGGCAGTATGGCGATGACAGCGTGCCGCCTGCTGGTGTGACCTACTTCGCCGGCACCTTCGTGCGCCATCCGCTGACGCTGGCCGCCATGAAGGCCGCGCTGGTGTACATGAAGAACGAGGGCCCGGCCCTGCAGGAGCGACTCAACACCATCACCGAGGACATGGTGGCCCGCGTGAACGGCCTGTTCGATCAGTACCAGCTCCCCTACCGCTGGGTGAACTTCGGCAGCGCCTTCAAGACCAAGTATGACGAGAGCGTCAACTACACCGAGCTCTTCTTCATGCTGATGCGCTACCACGGTGTACACGTGCTGGACTTCCCGCACTTCATCACCACCGCGCATACCGCAGCCGACATCGAGTTCATCATCAGTGCGGTGGAAAAGACCTGCAAGGAGCTGCGCGAAAGCGGCTTCATGCCGGAGCGCACCTATCCCATCCCCACGGTGAACAGCGTGCTGGGCGGACTGATCCGTCCCGCGCATGAGCGGTTGCTGGTGGCCGGGAAGCCCCCGGTGCCCGGAGCCCGCCTGGGTCGCACTCCGAAGGGTGATGCGGCTTGGTTCGTGGCGGACCCCGAGCGCCAGGGCAAGTACCTGATGATCGTAGAAGACTGACCGCAGCAGCACCGCCAAGGTTCCGGCACCCGAAAATGGAGAAGTTCGTTCCCGAGATCCGGCTCCTGCACACCGAACACGATCCCTTCACGGGACCGGCCGTGCAGTTGGCCTACCCCACCACCGGTCCGCAGCGCGAAGTGTGGACCGCCTCCCAGTTGAGCGATGAAGCCTCCTGTGCCTACAATGAATCCGTGAGCCTGGCGCTGGAAGGACCGCTCGATGAGGCGGCCCTCCGCGCCGCGGTCACCGAGCTGGGCGTTCGGCACGAAGCACTGCGCACCGTGTTCGACAGCAACGGTCAACAGGCGCTCGTCCTGGAGGCCGTGCAGATCCCCTTCGAGATGCATGACCTCCGTAGCATGGAGGAAGGGGAGCGGTCGGCGCTGCTCCGTCGTCTTGATGCCGACCTGATGCGACGCCCGTTCGATCTGCTGACCGGGCCGCTCTTCCGGTTCGTACTGCTGCGGCTCGGGGAGGACCGGCACCGGTTGCGCATCGTAGGGCACCATGCCGTTTGCGATGGCTGGAGCCTGGGGGTCCTGATGGCGGACCTCAGCCTGTTGTACAACGCACGGCTCGACCCGTCCGCCGCTGCCCTGCCCGCTCCCGATGCGTACAGCACCTACGCCGAAGCGCTGAACGATTTCCAACGCACTGAGCAAGGGGCGGAGGTCCGAGCCTACTGGAAAGACCTTTACGCACAGGACATCCCGCTGGTGGACCTTCCCACCGACCGCCCCCGCAGTGCTCAGCGCACCTTTGCCGCGGACCGGATCGATGTGCCGCTCGACCCCGCCCTGGCCCAGGAACTGCGACAGCTGGCCACGCGCTGCGGCGCCACCTTCGTCACCACCCTGCTCTCCTGCTTCGAGGTCCTCCTTGCGCGCATCACCGAGCAGCACGATCTGGTCATCGGCCTGCCCGCCGCGGGCCAGAGCGACATGGGCATGACCAGGCTGGCCGGCCACTGCGTGTCCCTCCTGCCCCTGCGCTCCCGGATCGATCCACGGGAACCCTTCAGCGCCCATGTGAAGCGCAGGCGCAGCGAGGTGCTCGACGCCTTCGATCACCAGCGCTTCACCTTCAGCGACCTGCTGCAGGAGCTGAACGTGCCCCGCCCGCCGGGGCGCGTGCCGCTGGTGCCGGTGATCTTCAACGTGGACATGAACATGGACGACGGGGTGGCGTTCACCGGCCTGCGCCATCGGTTCAGCAGCGAGCCCCGCGCCTACGAACAGTTCGAGCTCACCTTGAACGTGGCCGGCGGCGGCAACGACCTCGTGCTGGAGTGGACCTTCAACACCGACCTGTTCGACCATGCCACCATCCACCGGTGGTGCGCTGACCTGATCGCCCTGATGCACCGCATCTGCGCCGCTTCCGACGCGTCGGTCCAGCAGCAGCTGGAAGGCGGAGAGGACGCGGTGCCCGCCGCCTGGCACGGCCAGCTGCACCCGCTGGACGCCGCCCTCACCGTCGACCGGATGTTCGACGCCGCCGCGCGGGCCCATGCCGACCGCGTGGCCCTTGTCCATGGCGACAGGTCCATGACCTACGCCACGCTCCGCGACCGTGTGGACACCCTTGCGGCGCATCTTATCGAGCTCGGCGCCGGTCCAGGCCATCGGGTCGGGCTCTGCGCCCGGTCGACCCCGGAGCTCTTCATCGGACTGCTGGCCATCGTGCGCAGCGGAGCCGCCTTCGTCCCCCTCGATCCCGGGCTCCCGGCCGAGCGCCTTCGGCTGCTCCTGAACGATGCACGCCCGGGGCTGCTGCTCGCCGATACGACCACGAAGGACCTCCTTGGCGACGCCGGCCTTGCGGTGATCGACCTCGCCCGCAGCGCGGAACTCCCGGTGCGTCATCGGCGGCCGGAATTCCGGACCGGTCCCGATGACCCGGTCTACCTCATCCACACCTCGGGATCGACCGGTACACCGAAGGGTGTGGTGGTGCCGCACCGTGGGATCGCACGGCTGGTGACGGACCAGGACTACTTCGCCTTCGGTCCGGATCTCGTTCTCCACCACCACTTGAGCATCTCCTTCGATGCCTGCCAGATCAGCATCATGGGCGCTCTTCTCCATGGCGGCACGCTGGTGATCGGCACCTCCGAGCGCCCCAGCATCACGGAGATCGCGGAAGCCCTCCGCAGCCATGGCGTCAACACCTTGGTCACCTCCTCGGGCCTGTTCAAGCTGCTGGTGGAGGAGGAAGCGGATGCCCTCAAGGGCGTGCGCCACCTGATGGTCGGCGGTGACGTGCTTCCTCTGGCGCAGGCACGCGCCGCCTTCGACATCGTGGGCCCCGGCGTGCTGGTGAACGGCTACGGCCCCACGGAAGTGTCCGTGATGAGCACCACCTTCACGGTGAACGACCGGTCCGAGCTGGATGCTCCGGTACCGATCGGCCGGCCCATGCGCAACGTCACCGTGCATGTGCTCGATCCGCAGCGGCGTCCGGTGGGCGTGGGGCGGAAGGGCGAATTGTGGCTGGGCGGCCCCGGCGTCGCCTTGGGCTATTGGGACCGACCGGAGCTGACGGCCGAGCGCTTCGTGGCCGACCCCTTCTCCTCCGATCCAATGGCGCGGCTCTACCGCACGGGCGATCTGGTGCGCTGGCGCGCCGATGGCGCCATCGACTTCGTGGGCCGCATCGACGACCAGGTGAAGGTGCGCGGCCAACGCGTGGAACCCGGTGAACTGGAAGCCGCCATCAACGATCTGCCCTCCGTGGCCGACCGCACCGTGCTGGCCCTCGACGCACCCGGCGGCGACAAGCAACTGCATCTCTACGTGGTGCCCCGCGATCCGGCAGTGGTGCAGGATGATGCCCGTCGCACCGCCTTCGCCGCGCAGGTCCTGGCCCACGTGAAGCCGCGCCTTCCGGAAGCCTTGGTGCCGGCGACGGTGAACCCGATCGCGCGCCTGCCGCTGACGCCGGCCGGTAAACCCGACCGCAAGCGCCTGCCCCCGCCGGCCGTGGAAGCGCTGCGGCGCTCCGCGTTCGTCGCACCGCGCAGCGCGTCGGAACGCCTGCTGGCCGAGCTCTGGAGCCGCGTATTGAAGGTGGACGAGGTGGGCGTGCACGACAACTTCTTCTCGCTCGGCGGTCATTCATTGCTGGGCATCCAGCTCTTCGCGCAGGTGGAGAAGCGCACGGGACGGCGTCTGCCGATCCGCACGCTCTTCCAGGCGCCCACGATCGCCGAGCTGGCCAACGCCCTGGACGGCGAGGCCACAGGCCCCTCGGAGTGGAGGCACCTGTCGGCCATCCGCCCGGGCGGATCACGCCTGCCCTTCTTCTGCGTCCAGGGCGACGAGGCGCATGTGTACCTCCCGAAGCTGCTCGGCGACGATCAGCCGTTCTATGGATTCGGACATCAGGGCGAGGATGGACAGGCCATCGAGCACACCACCGTGGAGGACATCGCCGCCACCTACCTCAAGGAACTTCGCACAGCACGGCCGCATGGACCCTACGTGCTCGGCGGATACAGTTTCGGCGGCATCGTCGCCTACGAGATGGCCCGGCAGCTGACGGCCCTGGGCGAGGTCGTTCCCCTGCTGGTGCTGTTCGACACCTACGCCCCGGCCGACGGCCTGCGCAGCGCCACCGCCGAGGAACGCCTGCACATGCCCCTGAAGCGCTGGGTGATGCGCCGCCTGGTCGCCCGTCATCTGCGCCGTGGAACAACGATCCCGCCCGCCCTCCGGCACTTCCACATCATCGACACCTATGGGAAGGCCACCCGGGCCTATGACCCCGGTCGGTATGAAGGGAACGTCCTGCTGCTGCGGGCACAGGGCTCACCCGGCCCCGCCGACCTGGGGTGGAACGCCTTGGTGAACGGCGGCGTGGAGGTGCGTACCGTGCCCGGCGACCACTACAGCGTGATCAAGGAACCGCACGTGCGCGCCCTGGCCGAAGCGCTCCGGAACGCGATGGGCAGGGTGTCAGGCACGGCGGCGGCGTAATGAACAGGGCTGACCCCGAAAACCTATGCCGGAGGCACGCGGGAACGGACCGCCGCCGTAGTTCCTTCGCCCCACGATGGAAAGGTCCCGACGGGACCGAACGTTGGTGAGCACCCCTTCGTAACGAGGCAGGAATGGAGAAATTCATCACAGAAGCGCGCTACATCCCCGTGGACTTCGATCCCTTTGCGGGGCCGACCGTGGAACGGGCGATCCCCACCACGGAGGCGCAGCGCGAGGTGCTCGCCGCCGCCGAGATGGGCACGGAGGCCAGTTGCGCCTATAACGAGAGCGTATCCCTTGAGCTCGGGGGGAAGCTGGACCGCGCCGCGTTGGATCAGGCCATTCAGGACCTGGTGCGACGGCACGAGGCACTGCGGTCCACGCTGAACGCCAGTGGCACCCGGATGCTCATCGGAGATGAACGGAACGTGGCCCTGCCGTTCACGGACCTCACCGACCTCCCCGACGAGGAGCGATCGCACCGTCTCGACGGCATCGCGCGCACGGACATGACCACGGCCTTCGACCTGCGGAACGGCCCGCTCTTCCGAGCCCAGCTGATCAAGGTCGCGAGCGATGTCCACCTGCTCCGCCTCACCGGCCATCACGTGGTGTGCGACGGCTGGAGCCTGGGCATCATGATGGCCGAGATCAGTGCGCTGTACAATGCGGCGAAGCGCGGCGGCCCTCCGGACCTCCCTGACGCAAGCACGTTCAGCGACTACAGCCTGGCCACCATCGACTTCGCAGCAAGCCCCGAGCACGCGGTCGTGGAGCGCTACTGGCTCGACCTGTACAAGGGCTCGATCCCCCGCCTGGACCTGCCGACGGACCGCCCCCGGCCGAAACGGAAGACCTACACCGGCGACCGCCTCGATCTGCTTCTCCCGCAGGACCTCGTCCGTGGCCTGAAGGAGGTGGCCACGCGCAGCGGCGCCAGCTTCGTCACCACCCTGATGACCACCTTCGAGGTGCTGCTGCACAAGCTCACCGGCGACAGCGACATCGTGGTGGGCCTGCCCGCCGCCGGCCAGAGCGACCTGGGCATGAAGCACCTCGTGGGGCACTGCGTGAACCTCCTCGCCCTGCGCAGCCGCATCGACGAGGAGACGCCCTTCATCGAACACCTCCGCGCCCGGCGCACGGGGGTCCTCGACGCGTTCGACAACCAGAAGTACACCTTCGGCACCCTCTTGCGGCGGTTGAACGTGCCACGTGAGCCCGGCCGGATCCCGCTGTGCCCCGTCGTGTTCAACATCGACATGAACATGGACGACGGGGTGGCCTTCGACGGGCTGACGCACCGCTTCATCAGCAATCCGCGCGCCTTCGAGAACTTCGAGCTCTTCCTGAACGCCTCGGGCCATGAGGGCCACCTGACCCTCGAATGGAGCTACAACACCGACCTCTTCGACGAGGCCACGGTGCGGGGCTGGATGGACCAGTTCGTGGTCCTCATCAAGCGCGTGAGCACCGCACCCTCGGCCACCATCGCCGACCTGATCGGCGATGCGGCGCTCGTGGGTGAGCAACAACCACCGAAGCCCGAATGGCACGGCCGCGTCACCGCCTATCCGAAGGTGGACATCGGCAGCCTGTTCGACGAGGTGGCCGCGAAGCACGCGGACCGCACCGCCGTGGAACTGCCCGGCCGGAAGCTGACCTACCGCGAGCTGCAACAGCGTGTACACATCCTGAGCAGTGCACTGATCGGCCTGGGCGTGAGGCCCGGCGAGCCCGTGGGCCTCTGCATGGACCGCAGCTTCGACATGGTGGTGGCCATGCTCGCCACCCTGCGCACGGGCGGCTGCTTCGTCCCCTTCGACCCGGCGTACCCGGTGGACCGCCTCGCCTTCATGTTCAGCGACACCGACGTGAAGGTGATGCTGACGCAGCGCCATCTCGTGAACGCCCTGCCCGGGCACAACGCACGCACCATCATCCTCGATGACGTGAAGGCCGGTGCCGATGCGACGATGCCGAAGCTGGCGAACGATGCGCCCGCCTACATCATGTACACCAGCGGCAGCACGGGCACCCCGAAAGGCGTTGTCGTTCCGCACCGCGCCATCGTGCGGCTTGTGCGCGAGCAGAACTTCGTCGCCTTCGGTCCCGACCTCTGCTGGCTGCAGCTCTCGAACATCAGCTTCGACGCGAGCACCCTGGAGATCTGGGGCGCGCTGTTGAACGGCGGCAGGCTCGTACTGCAGGCGCAGCAGAAGCCCACGCTGCCGGAGATCTGCGATGCGATCCAGAAGCACAAGGTCACCAGCGTGTGGTTCACCGTGGGCCTCTTCAACATGCTGGTGGATGAGCAGCTCGACCGCCTGCGCGGCCTGAAGCACATCCTCACCGGCGGCGATGTGCTGAGCGTGCCGCACGTGAAGAAGGCCTTGAAGGTGCTCGGCCCCAATGTCCTCATCAACGGCTACGGCCCCACCGAGAACACCACCTTCACCTGCTGCTTCCCCATCAACGGCGAAGCGGACATCACCGACGGGGTGCCCATCGGCTTCCCCCTGAACAACACCACGGTGCATGTGCTCGATGAGCAGCGCAATCCTGTTCCCGTGGGCCGCAAGGGCGAGCTGTACACCGGCGGCGACGGGGTGGCGCTCGGCTACTGGAAGCGCGACGACCTCACCGCGGAAAAGTTCATCGACGACCCCTTCAGCGGAAAGAGCGGCGCCAAACTGTACCGCACCGGCGACATCGTGAAGTGGCAGCCGGACGGCAGCATCGCCTTCATCGGCCGCGCTGACGGTCAGGTGAAGATCCGCGGCTTCCGCATCGAACCGGGCGAGATCGAGAACGCGTTGAACGACCTGCCCGGCGTGAAGGACAAAGTGGTGGTGGCGCGCCAGGACGGCCCGGGCGAAAAGCAGCTGGCCTGCTACGTGGTGCCGTCGGACGCGCACAGGGGATCGGACGATGACCTGCTCGGCACCGTGCGCGATCACCTGCGCACCAAGCTGCCCACCTACATGGTGCCCACCGGTTTCGTGGTGATGGCCGAGCTGCCGCTCACCGCGAACGGCAAGATCGACCGCCGTGCCTTGCCCGCGCCGGCCGCGCGGACCAGCGCACTGAAGGCCGAGCATGTGGCACCGCGCAACACCATCGAGCGCGCCCTGGCCGCGATCTGGGGCAGGGTCCTGAACGCATCGGACATCGGCATCCACGACGACTTCTTCGACCTCGGCGGCCACTCGCTCATCGGCATCCAGCTGCTCGGGCTCGTGGAGCAGGAACTCCACCGGACGCTGCCGCTGAAGTCGCTCTTCGAGGCGCCCACCATCGCGCAGTTCGCGGAACTGCTCCAGGGCGAAGGCGCGGTGCATGACTGGAAGAACCTGTCCCTGATCCAGCCCGAAGGGGCGGCCCCGCCGCTGTTCTGCGTGCATGGCGACGAGGCGAGCCACTTCCTGCCCAAGTACCTCGGCGACGGCCGTCCGTTCTACGCCTTCTTCCATCAGGGCGAGGACGGCAAGGTCATCCGCCACACCACGGTGGAGGCGATCGCGCGCTTCTTCATCTCCGAGCTGAAGCAGGCCCGGCCGCGGGGCCCGTACCTGTTGTGCGGCTATTCGTTCGGTGGCATCGTGGCCTACGAGATGGCCCAGCAGCTCACGGCCATGGGCGACGAAGTGCCCTATCTGGCGGTGATCGACGCCTACTCGCCCGCCCTGCACGCGGAGGCCATCGCGAGCGACCTGAAGTTCTGGGACCCGATCAAGAAGATGGTGCTGCGCGGCCTGGTGGCCCGGTACCTGCGCAACGGCGGCACCGTGCCCGAACGCTTCCGGAACTTCCACATCATCGACACCTACGACCGCGCGGCGATGGCCTATGCGCCCAAGCCCTATCCCGGCAGGATCACCGTGATGAAGGCCGAGCGGTCGTGGGGCCCGAAGGAGATGGGCTGGGAGGGCCTCGCTCTCGGCGGCCTGGAGGTGCGCATGGTCCCGGGCGACCACTATGACCTGATCAAGGAACCGCATGTGAGCGCCCTGGCGAACGAACTTCGCCGGACGATGGAGCGGGCCACCCCGGGCACGGCCCTCGCGCTGTGAGGATGTCCGTCCGAGAACGCGAACTGATCGTGCACTGTGCGCCGCTGCGTGCGCTGCAACCCGTGCCACCGCTCACAGCCTCCGCACAGGTGCGGCTGTGGTACGCACCGGTCAACGACCTCCAGCCTCATCTGCACCGCCTGGAAGCCGTGCTCGACGACGAGGAACGGCAACGGGCGGACCGCTTCCGCTTCGCCCCCGACCGCGAGCGCTTCATCGCCGGCCACGGCCTGTTGCGCATGCTGCTCGGTGGTGCCCTGGGCCTGGCCCCGGAGGAGGTGCGGCTGGCGCGCGGCCCGCATGGCAAGCCCTTCCTGCCCGACGGCGGTCCATCCTTCAACCTCAGCGATACCAAGGATGCGCTGGTCGTGGCCATCGGCGGTGCCGATGAACTGGGCGTCGACATCGAGACCGTGGAGCGCCGCACCGACCACGAACTGGTGGCCGGGCATTACTTCACGCCGGACGAGGTGGCGCACATCGAGGCCGGCGGTGCGGAGGGCAAGCGACGCTTCCTGACCCTGTGGACCCGCAAGGAGGCCGTGCTGAAGGCCAGCGGGGTGGGCATCATGGACGACCTGCACGCCCTGCGCGTGCTGGACGGCGAGCAGGTGCTCACCATCCGCCATGAGGTCTTCGTGCGCGAGGCCGCCCCGGCCTACCACGTGAGCAGCTTCGGCGTGGGGGCCACGCACCTGATCGCCCTGGCCACCCCGCGACCGCATGGTCCACCCGCCCTGCACCGGGCGCAGCTGGCCCTCTAGTCCTCCTCCCCGAAGAAGCGCGGGTGGAAGTTGAGCAGGTACAGCTTCGTCGTCGCACGGGTGACGGCGGTATACAACCAGCGCACGTACTCCGTGTCGATCATCTCCTCGGTGATGTAGCCCTGGTCCACGAACACCGCGGGCCACTGCCCGCCCTGGGCCTTGTGCGCGGTGACGGCGTAGGCGTACTTCACCTGGAGCGCGTTGGCGTACGGGTCCTGCCGCAGGATGCCCAGGCGAGCGCCCTTGCCGGTGACCGCATGCGCGGCGAGGACGTTCTCGTTCAGCATGCGGCGTCGGGCCATGGGCAGGGAAGGCGCATCCAGCGCCAGCACATCCAGCATCACCAGGAAGTCGCCCACGCGCCGCTCCTCACCGCTCCACCACGCGGCCTCGATCCAGCAGAAGCGGTGGCCGTGGCGCTCCTCCTCATCGCGGCGCCGCAGCACCTCCATGGGCTCGCCGTTGGCGATCAGTTCCGCCTTGCCGTTGCGGCCGGCCCAGAAGTAGTCGTTCTTCACCACCATCAGCCGGTCGCCCGGCGACAGCTCCTCCTCGAAGCCGAGGATGCGCGCCCGCACCTGCTGGCTGTACTGGTACGCCCGCTTGTTGCTGCGCGTGATGAGGCACACGTCCTCGCCACCGTAGCGGGCGTAGCAGGCCTCGAGCTCGTCCTGCAGCTCCATGCCGGTGATGCGCACCACGTCCGGATGGCCGAGGATGAAGTGCGGCGCGGGCGCCTGGGCCACCACTTCGTCCCGCAGGGCCGTGGCATTGATCAGGATGCCCGAGGCCTCGGCCTGGCGCACCACGTCGGTGAGCTCCACGGCGCCGGCGGTGAGCCCGAAGCGGTCGTGCAGGTGCGCGGGGTCCAGCGCCGGGCTGTGGGCGCTGCCCACGGGCGGCAGCTGCGCCGGATCGCCGATGAGCAGCAGCTTGGTGCCCGGGGCGGAGAACACGTGCGTGAACAGGTCGCCCAGCAGGTCGCGGTCGCCGAAGCCCCCTTCGCCCCCACCGATCATGCTGGCCTCGTCCACGATGAACAGGGCATGCGCATCGCGGTTGGGCGTCACGGACATGCCGGCGAAGCCTTCACCGCCCGGGTCCATCCGGTAGATGCGCCGATGGATGGTGCCCGCCGAGGCGCTCGCGTAGGCCCCCAGCACCTTGGCCGCGCGCCCTGTGGGTGCGAGCAGCACCACCGGACGGCCCTGCGCGCGCAGTACGCGCACCAGCGCACCGACCAGCGTGGTCTTGCCCGTTCCCGCATAGCCCTTCAGCACCAGGGTGGCCCGCTCCTTGGTGGTGCCCATCAGCCGGTCGAGCGCCGCGATCGCGCGGTCCTGCCCGGCGGTGGGCGTGTGGCCGAGGGCGGCGCGCAGCGCTGCGGAGAGGCCGGGCTCGGGCGGGGACATGGAGGTGGCGGGGTGGCGCCACGGAGCGATGGCGGCGGGTGAAATTATCCACCTTTGACACCGTTCTCCGGAAGAACGCGCCATGACAAGGACCACGGACACCGACGCGCACCACCTGCCGCGCTACGACCGCGAGGCCACCGGGCTGCACCTGGGCATCGTGGTGCATCCGGACGGCCTGGCCTGGAGCGCGCACGACCGGGCCGACGGCCGCTGCCTGGTGCTGGCCCAGGGCCGGGGCGCCACCTGGCCCGCGGAGGAGCAGCTGCCCCGGCATCCGGCCAGCGTGAGCTTCTGCGCGATGCCCGAACTGAGCACGCTGGTGCCCGAAAGCACCCTGCGGCCCGGCACCGAGGCCGGCCACCTGAGCCTGGTGCACGGCCCCCTGCCCACCGGCCTCCTGCGCGATGAACCCGTGGAGGACCTCGGTGCCCGCTGCGTGTACCTGCACGACGAAGGCATGGAGCATCAGGTGCTCGAGCGCTTCCCCGCGGCCCGTGCCATCGCCCTGCGCAGCCTGCTGGTGCGCGCGGTGCTCGCCCTGGGCCGCCAGGGACCCGCGCTGGTGGCCCACCGCGTGGGCAAGCGCATGGACGTGGCCCTGGCCGATGGCGGTGGCCTGAAGCTCAGCAACGCCTACCACTGCGCCACCGGCACCGACGCGCTCTTCTACCTGCTGCACCTGCTGGACGCACTGCACCTGGGCACCGCCGACGTGGCCGTGCGCTGGTGCGGGCCCGGATGGAACACCACGGACACCGATCTGCTGCGCCGTTACCTGCCCACCGCCGCCCCGGCGCTCTCCGGCACCGACGCGATGCTCGTCGGCCTGGACGCCCCGACGCCGGAATCGTGGTGGGCGCTGCTCGAACAGGCCGCATGCGCATCGTAGGAGGACGGCACCGCAACCGGCGCATCGATCCGCCCAAGGGCATCGAGGCGCGGCCCACCACGGACTTCGCGCGCGAAGGCTTGTTCAACATCCTGCAGCACTCCACCGCCCTGGAGGACATCCGTGTGCTCGACCTCTTCGCCGGCACCGGTGGCATTTCCGCCGAGTTCCTTTCGCGCGGGGCCGCACAGGTGATCAGCGTGGAACAGGACGCGCGCCTTTTCGCCCACCTGCAGCGCCTGGCCCGCGAGCTCAATGAGCCCGGCTGGTCCCTGGTGCGCGCCGATGTGTTCCTGTACCTGCGGCACACCACAGGGCCGTACGACATCGTGTTCGCCGATCCGCCCTTCCACCTGGCCGGCACGGAGACGCTGCCGGCGCTGGTGCGCGACGGTGGCCTGCTGGCGCCCGACGGGCTCTTCATCCTGGAGCATCCACGTGGCATCGACCTCGCCGGTGATCCCTGGTTCCGCAAGCGGCGCACCTACGGTTCCGTACATTTCAGCTTCTTCAGCCCCACCCCGCCATGAACCGCCCGATCGCCGTCTTCCCCGGATCGTTCGATCCGGTCACCATCGGCCACTGGAGCATCGTGCAACGCGCCCTTCCGCTCTTCAGCACCATCCACGTGGCACTCGGCGTGAACACGACCAAACGCGGCATGTTCGAGCTGGAGCAACGCGAAGCGTGGTTGCGGCAGGCGTTCCACGGCATGCCCCAGGTGAACATCCTCCGCTTCGAGGGCCTCACCGCGGACCTCTGCGAACGGCTCGGCGCCTCGTTCATCGTGCGTGGCCTGCGCAACAGCACCGACCACGGCAACGAGCGCAGCATCGCCCTGATGAACCACGCGCTGCGCGGCGTGGAGACGCTTTTCCTGCCCGCCCTGCCCGAGCACGCCCACATCAGCAGCACCATCGTGCGCGAACTGATCGCCAACCGGGCCGATGTCCGCGACTTCCTGCCCCCCGGGGTCACGCTATGAGGATCCTGCCGACCGTCCTCGCCGCCCTGCTGACGCACCTCGTGCCGGCCACGGCCACGGTGCATATCGAGGCGCCCGCCCGCGCGGGCCAGCAGGTGGTGCTGCACCGCGTGGACGACCTCTTCACCCTGCGCACGGTGCGCGTGGACGAGACGCTGATCGGCGCCGACGGCCAGTGCACCGTGAAGGCCGCAGTGCAGGGCACCGTGAAGGCCGTCCTGATCGTGGGCGGACATCGGGCCGAGCTCTTCCTGCGCGACGGCGCCACCTACCGCGTGCGACCGCTGGAACCCGCACCCGGGGCGCGCCCGGTGAAGGGGCACCTGCCCATCGTGCTCGAGTTCATCGACCTGCCGCCGCTCGACATCAACGCGCTGATGACCGACCTCTACGAGCGGCTCGATGGTTTCGTGGCCGAGGACCTGGCCACCGACCAGGCCGCCGGCATGCAGGCCGTGGACGTGCTGCGCCGCGACGGCGAGCGCACCGTGAAGGCGGACAGCGTGAAGCGGCCGGCCACCCTGTTCTACACGCCCAGCTGGTCGCAGGCCCGGTTGGACAGCTTCGCCTTCAAGCTGAAGCGCTTCTACGCCGATGTGAACGACCCCTGGTTCCAGCGCAACGTGGAACTGGGGCTGTGCGGCCTGTACCTCGGTCCGCAACAGGACCCTGAAGCGCTGCATGCCCACTGCCTGGCCGGTCACGCACCGGACCTCGACAAGCCGGAGTTCGTGCGCCTGTTCCGCAGCCTCTACGAGGACCACCTGATGACGCATCCCTTCCGCACGGACGAGCGGCGCCTGGTGGACGGGGTGAAGCAGGGCGCCACCGACAGCCTGATCGCGCTGGTGATGGAGCATCCGCCCCTGCGGCAGGACCTCGCGCTGGCGGAGCTGCTGCTGATCGACCAGCTCTACCTGGCCCATCCCGGCAAGGTCCTGGACCGCAGCGGCATCGAGCGCATCCTGGCCGATGTGGCGGCACGCAGCGGGTACACCGGCCACCGTACCCTGGCGACCAACATGCTGTGGGACCTCACCGCCATGCGGCCCGGCACCGCCCTGCCCGAGCTGGTGGTCACCGATCTGCAGGGCACGGCCATGGTGCTCGACAGCGTGTTCAGCGGGCCCGTCTGCCTCGCGCTCACCACCGTGAACTGCACCTATTGCGACCAGGAGCTGCGCGCGCTGGCCCAGCTGCAGGAGAGCTTCGGCGATGTGGTGCGCTATGTGGTGCTGGTGCTCGACAGCGATGCGGGCGCCGCCATCCGCCTGTCGCGCAGCATCGGCGGAACGGGCTGGACCTGGCTGATGGCGCGGGACGCAGGCCGGGCCCGGGAACAGCTGCGCGCCCCGACCACCCCGGTGTTCCTGCTGCTGAACGACCGCACGCTGGCCCAGAGCCCCGCACCGGCACCCAGCCAGGGCCTGGCGGCCGTGCTCCACGGGTTGCGCGTGCAGCAGGACGAACGCGACCGTATCAAGTTCGGGAGCGAGGCACCGCCTCCTCCCAGGCGCTGATCACCGCGCGCACCGTGGCGTAGGTGCCGGCCTTCACGCGCTGCACCCCATCGGCGTCCATCCAGGTCACCTCGCGGATGTCCTCCTCATGCTGCGGCACGAGCCGCTCAGCGCTGGAGGCGCGCATGAGGAACCACGAGGTGCGCTTGAGGTGGCGTTCGCCGTTGCGTAAATAGGTGTGCCATGTGTCGCACAGCGGCCGCACGATGCTCACCTCCCGCAGCCCGCACTCCTCCTTCACCTCGCGCACGGCCGCCTCGGCGAGCGCCTCGCCCACGTCCACCTTGCCCTTGGGCAGGTCCCAGCGGCCGAGGCGATGGATGGCGAGCAGGCGCCCGCGCTCATCGGTGACCGCACCACCGGCCGCTTCCACCGGCACGCAGGTGCCGCGGAAGCGCTCCCAGGTGGCCGCCGGATCGGGCACCACCAGGGTGAGCCGCTCGATGCCGGGGATGCGACGCGCGCGCTCAACCAGCTCGTCCATCCCCTCCGCCGCGGCGGCCTGCACCACCAGCCCACCCGCTTGGGGAGCCGCTTCGGGCGCGTGCTGTGTGAGCACCACGGCCAGCCCGTCGATGGAGACTTCGTAGTTTCGCACCATGAACGATCGCCTTGATCCGGCCCTCAAAGTTGCCGAATTGCTGCTGCAGATCAAGGCCGTGAAGCTGAGCCCCGCCAAACCCTTCGCCTGGGCCAGCGGCTGGAAGAGCCCGATCTACTGCGACAACCGCAAGACCCTGTCCTATCCACCGGTGCGCACCTTCATCCGGCAGCAGTTCGTGCACCTCATCCAGAGCGAGTTCGGGCGGCCGGACCTGATCGCCGGCGTGGCCACGGGCGGGATCGCCCACGGCATGCTGGTGGCCCACGACATGGGCCTCCCCTTCATCTACGTGCGCACCAGCGCCAAGGAGCACGGCCTGCGCAACCAGGTGGAAGGCGACCTCTCGGTGGGCCGCAACGTGGTGGTGGTGGAGGACCTGGTGAGCACCGGCGGCAGCAGCCTGCAGGCCGTGAACGCCCTGCGCGATGCGGGCCTGGAGGTGAAGGGCATGGTGAGCATCTTCACCTACGGCTTCGATGTGGCCCGCGCGGCCTTCGAGGAGGCCCGCGTGAAGATGCACGCGCTCACCAACTACAACATCCTGCTGGACCAGGCCCTGCGCGAGGGCTACATCACGGAGAAGGACCTCGCCCCGCTGAACGCGTGGCGCAAGGACCCCGCCAACTGGAACGCCGCCGTGCAGGCCTGAGCGGGCGACGGAACGTGCGGACGGAACGAACCCCATGGGCATGACACGCATCGAGAGCAAGCAGGTGACGATCGGCCGCACGCCGGACGAACTGTACACCTTCCTTCAGGACATGAACAACTTCCAGCAGCTGCTGCCGAAGGACCGCATCAGCGACTGGAAGAGCGACGGACGGTCGTGCTCCTTCAAGGTGCAGGGCGCGGCCACCATCGGGCTGGAGCTCGCCGGAGGCGAGGCCCCGGGCCTGGTGCGCATGAAGGCCACCGACCGCAGCCCCTTCCCCTTCACGCTGGACGTGCACCTGCAGGCCGCCGACGGCGGCACGCGCGCCTGGCAGGTGTTCGAGGCGGACCTCAACCCCTTCATCAAGATGATGGTGGAGACGCCGCTGCGCAACCTGTTCGACCACATCGCCGACAAGATGGTGGCGCTGCACGGGTGAGGGCCTGCCGGCGACGACGACCATGGCCTCCCGCCGCGACCGCTCCCGCTACAACGACGCGAAGCCGGCCAAGCTGGACCGCGCCACGCTGCGCAAGGCCCTGCGCCTGTTCCGCTACCTGCGCCCGCACCGATGGGCCTTCGTGGCCGGCATGCTCTTCCTGATCGGAACCAGCGGCCTCAGCCTGGTGTTCCCCGGCCTCATGGGCCGGCTGATCGACTCCACCAAGGGCGACACCGACTTCAGCGCGCCCCTGTTCGACCTCACCAACACGGACAGCATCTTTCTGCTGCTGCTGCTGGTCTTTGCCGTGCAGGCGGTGCTCGGCTTCTTCCGCATCTACCTCTTCGCGCACGTCACCGAGCACATGCTGGCCGACCTGCGGCGCGACACCTATGCCCACCTGCTGCGCCTGCCGATGGCCTTCTTCGCCAAGCGGCGCGTGGGTGAGCTCAACAGCCGCCTCAGCGCCGACGTGGCCCTGCTGCAGGACACCTTCACCACCACGCTGGCCGAGCTGGTGCGGCAGCTCATCATCATCGCCGCCGGCCTGGTGCTGCTGGCCCGTCTGTCGCCCGAGCTCACCCTCACCATGC
>JADLBK010000228.1 GCA_020847755.1 Flavobacteriales bacterium
AGCTCAACCAGGACCAGGGCCAGTACCTGCAGGCCCAGCAGCTCTACGTGCAGCGCCTGGCCGAACTGCTGATGGCCCGGGTGGACCTGCGCCGCACCCTCGACCTCTACTGAACCGCAACCCCGCATCGCCCCACCAGGCACCGACCCCCATGAAACAGACGATCGTGTTGATGACGATGGCGGCCCTGTTCGCCGCCTGCGGCGCCGCCCCCGCGCCCGGTGAGGTGGGCCGCAAACGCGCCGAGCGCGACTCCCTGAAGTCCGCCTACGATGCCCTCGGCCTGCGCATCCGCGAGATCGAGGACTGGCTGGCCACGAACGACACCGCCGTGAAGCGTGACCTGCCCATGGTGAAGGCCCAGACGGTGCGCATCAGCCGGTTCGACCACTTCGTGGACGTGCACGGCAGCGTGAAGGCCGACCGCGCCGCCGCCCTCCACGCCCTGGGCGGAGGCCGCGTACGCGCCCTGCACGTGAGCGTGGGAGACCGCGTGCGTCAGGGTCAACTGCTCATCAGCCTGGACAACGACATCGTGCGTGAGCAGATCGTCCAGGCCCGCACCGGCTATGAACTGGCCAGGACCTCCTACGAGAAGCAGGACCGCCTGTGGAAGCAGCAGATCGGCAGCGAGATGCAGTGGCTGCAGGCCTAGGCACAGAGGGACCAGGCCAAGGCCGGCGTCGACGCCCTGGAGGAGCAGCAGCGCCTGTCCAACATCACCGCGCCGTTCGACGGGGTGGTGGACGACATCATGGTGCGCGTGGGCGACATGGCCGCCCCGCAGATGCCTGCTGCCCGCGTGGTGGACCTGTCCGGCGCCCAGCTGGAGGCCGACATGCCCGAGAACTACCTGGGCCGCATCCGCAAGGACGCCCCCGCCCGCGTCCGCTTCCCCTCGCTGGACACCACCTTCGAGGCCCATGTGGAGCACGTCGGCGCCTACATCGACCCGGCCAACCGCACCTTCAAGCTCGTGGTGCACGTGCCCATGGGCGGCGGCTACATCCGCCCCAACCTGCTCAG
Source organism: Flavobacteriales bacterium (assembly GCA_020847755.1). GTDB lineage: Bacteria > Bacteroidota > Bacteroidia > Flavobacteriales_F > PHOS-HE28 > PHOS-HE28. The sequence continues at coordinate 1,027 of JADLBK010000228.1, forward strand.
CGACATCAGCGTGCTGGACCACAGCATCGACAGCGCCATCGTGGTGCCCAACGCCGCGGTGCTGGAGGACGTGAGCGGCCAGGACTATGTGTTCGCCCTCACCCCCGGTGCCGGCGACGAGGCCCGCGCCGCCAAGCTGCCCGTGCGTCGCGTAAGCGAGTACAAGGGCCTGATCTGCATCGAACCCCTGGAGCGCGGAGCCCTGCGCGAAGGCGCACAGGTCGTCGTGGAAGGCGCCCGCAACGTGAGCAACGGCCAGCTGGTGCGCATGGCCGCCCTGTAAGCCTCACGCCCACCTCCGCCCAGGCCCACCAACGCATCCGTCATGAACGCACACGACATCGAGAAGGACCTCCACGGCCCCGAACGCCAGTTCGCCATCACCACCTGGGCCGTCAACAACCGCACGACGGTCATCGTCCTCACGCTGCTCATCTGCATCGTGGGCATCTACTCCTACATCGTGATGCCCAAGGAGAGCTTCCCGGAGGTCATCACCCCGGAGGTGTTCGTGGGCACCCCTTACAACAGCAGCTCGGTGGTCGACATCGAGAAGCTCATCACCAAGCCGCTGGAGAAGGAGATCAACACCATCAGCGGCGTCGACGAGATCAAGAGCACCAGCGTGCCCAACTACTCGGGCATCAACGTGAAGTTCAACTACAACGTGACGCCCACCGAGGCGCTGCGCAAGGTGAAGGATGCGGTGGACAAGGCGCGCGGCGATGCCAACTTCCCCCGCGACCTGCCGGCCGAGCCCAACGTGTTCGAGATGAACTTCAGCGAGCTGATGCCGGTGATGAACATCAACATCAGCGGCGACTACCCGCTCGACCAGCTGCACAGCTACGCCAAGCACCTGGAGGACCGCATCGAGAACCTGCCGGAGATCAACAAGGTGGAGATCCGCGGAGTGCCCGAGCGCGAGATGCGCGTCAGCGTCGACCTGGCCCGCCTGGAGGCCCTGGAGCTCGGCTTCAACGACGTGGCCATGGCCCTGCAGATGGAGAACCTCACCATGAGCGGCGGCGAACTGCTCGTGGGCTCCCAGCGGCGCGCCGTACGGGTCATCGGCGAGTTCAAGGATGTGGCGCAGGTGCGCGACATCGTGGTCAAGAACGAGTTCCGGCGCGAGGTGCGCCTGGGCGACATCGCCGACGTGGCCTTCGCCTACAAGGAGGCCGAGAGCTTCGCCCGCGAGTACGGCAAGCCCGTGGTGATGCTCGATGTGATCAAGCGCGCCGGCGAGAACCTGCTCACCGCCAGCGACAAGATCAACGCCATCCTCGCCGAGGACCAAGGCCGCGTCCTGCCCGCCGACCTGGTGATCACCAAGACCGGCGACCAGAGCGACCAGACCCGCGCCAGCGTGGACGAGCTGATGAACCACATCGTGCTCGGCGTGCTCCTCGTGGTGGGCGTGCTGATGCTCTTCCTGGGCCTGCGCAACGCGGTCTTCGTCGGCCTGGCCATCCCCATGAGCCTGTTCATCTCGTTCACCGTGCTCAACGCCTTCGGCGTCACGCTGAACATCATGGTGCTCTTCTCCCTCATCCTGGCCCTGGGCCGCCTGGTGGATGACGGCATCGTGATCGTGGAGAACATCTACCGCCACATGAGCAACGGCGAGCCCCCGCTGAAGGCCACGCGCCTGGCGGTGGGCGAGGTCACCCTGCCGATCAGCACCGCCACACTGGCCACCGTGATGGTCTTCGTGCCCCTGCTCTTCTGGCCCGGCATCATGGGCGCCTTCATGAAGTGGATGCCCATCACCTTCATGATCGCCCTGGGCAGTTCGCTCTTCGTGGCCCTGGTGGTGAACCCCGCCCTCGCCTCCAAGTTCATGAAGGTGAACGAGGCGCCGCCCACCATGCGCCGCACCTGGCGCACCGCCGGCATCCTCATGGCCGTGGGCACAGGTCTGGCCGCCCTCGGCCTGGGCGCCGGCATGAACGCCGTCTTCGGCCTCGGCACCCTG
>JADLBK010000229.1 GCA_020847755.1 Flavobacteriales bacterium
CGAAGATCCAGTTCAGCGCGCCGTGCAACTGCGGCATGTGAGCGTGCGCCGCGGATGAGCCCCTTCGCCTGGAGCCTGTTGGAAGCCGTGGCCGCCGCGGGCAACCTGGCCTACACGGTGTTCATGCTCTACGAGCGGCGCATCGGCTGGCTCTTCGGCATCGCGGCGTCGGCCCTGGGCATCGCGCTCTTCCTGCACCAGCAGGTGTACGCGCAGGTGGCGCTGAACGCCATCTTCGTGGGCATGGGGGCGTACGGCTGGTGGTCCTGGGGGCGTGGACAGGGCGCCGAGCTGCCGATCGTCCGGCGCGGGGGGCGCTTCCACGCGCTCGTCATCGCCGCGGGCCTGGTGGGCACCGTGGTGCTGGCGCTGGCGCTGCGGCTGGTCCCCGGGGCGCAGCATGTGGCGATGGACGGCTTCGCCACGGCCTTCAGCCTGCTGGCCACCTGGATGCTGGCGCGCAAGGTGCTCGAGAACTGGGCCTACTGGATCGTGGCCGACGCCGTGGCCATCGCGCTGTACGCCATGCTGGACCTGTGGTGGTATGTGGGCCTATACGCGATCTACGTGGGGCTGTCCACCTCGGCCCTCCGCCGATGGCACCGGCAGTGGCGGGCGGCACAGGGTCCTTGAACCTGCGGCGGGATCAGTCCGCCCCGTGGCCGGGCACGGGCGGCGGCAGGTCGCCGTGCGCGCGGCGGAGCGGCCGTTCGTAGAACGTGACGGTGAGCAGCAGGAAGAACAGCAGGTACATGCTGTCCTCCAGCGGGATGGTGCCGATGCGGATGCCGAGGTTCTCCGCATCGTTGTACCACACCACGGGTTCGTCGAGCAGGGTGCCGGTGAGCACCCCGTTCACCAGGATGAAGGGGACCAGGTTCACCGCGTAGGCCAGCAGGAAGCGGCCCAGGTAGGGGCTCCGCAGCACGAGCACATGGACGGCCAGCAGGGCCGCGGTGCACAGGAAGGTGATCGCCGTGTAGATGCGGTCGATGTGGAGCCCGCCGACGAGGGTGAGCACGCCGATGAGGATGATCGCCAGCGGACGGGCCACCGGCCCCAGCACATCGCGCCGCACGAAATAGCGCATCACCTCGTAGATGAAGGTGCAGGAGTAGGGCACCACGAGGAAGAAGAGCCACTCCTCGATGGGCAGGCCGGCGATGTGCGGCCCGGTGAGGTAGCGCGGGTTGAAGCCCCACACGCCGGTGGCGGTGAAGATGGCGTCCCACGCGATGAAGGTGGCGGCCATCACGGCCGTGCCGGTGAACAGGCCGGGCCACTTGCGCCAGTAGCGCACGCGGGGCTCGAAGCTGCGCAGCAGCGGGAAGCTCAGCGTGAAGAGGTCGAGCGCCAGATAGGTGTAGGCCTCGCGGCCCTGCAGTGCGCCGATGCCGATGATGCCGGCGAAGAAGAAGAGCTGCGCGCCGAGCACCACCGGGGCCAGCGGGTTCGTTCGCTTCACGGGCAGGGTGAAGTAGGCGGCGAAGAAAACAGCGCTCACCAGGCCCCACGCCACATAGTTGCGCATGGGCACCACACCGCCGTCCCAGTTCCAGAAGCCCAGCTGCATGGCCACGGGTTCGATCACCAGGTCCACGCCCACCATCACCAGGGAGGCCACGGTGATGCGGGCCCAGGTGGGCAGCGCCACACCGGCGATCAGCGGCCCGATGCAGAGCACCAGCAGCAGCCAGTTCACGCCGATCATCAAGGGGGTATCCCAGAGCTTCGGCCCCAGGGCGTCGCCATAGTGATAGTGGCCGAAGATGACCCCCGTGCGCACGCCGGCCATCTCCACCAGGAAGCCGAGGACGAGCACGGCACAGGCGAAGGCTAGCGTGAGCCGGTCGGGGCGGGTGTGCAGCAGCAGCAGCAGCGCGATGATGAGCAGCGTCACCGGCGTGAGCGGCACGAGGTGTTCGGCCCACGGGCTGGCCAGCCCCGCCAGACCCACGGTCTGCAGCACCACGATGATGAAGGTGGCCCGTGGCAGGGTGAACAGGTGGAGGAGGCGGTCCATCACGCGGGGGCGATCGTTGCGGTGGCGATGCGGGCGCTCAGCAGGCTCAGCGGGATGCCCCCGCCGGGATGCACGCTGCCACCGCAGAAGTGCAGGCCGCGCACCGTGGGATGGTCGTTGGGATGGCGCAGGAAGGCCGCCCACGGCGTGTTGCTGCTGGTGCCGTAGATGGATCCCTGGTGGCTGAAGGTGGCGGCTTCGATGCCGGCCGGGTCCAGCACCTCCTCCACGGCGATCCGTGGCGCCAGGTCCACCCCCAGGGTGCGGCGCACCTTGTCCAGCACGGTGCGCCGCGCATGCGCCACCAGGGCGTCACGGTCCTGTCCGGTGTGGCGCGGGGCGTTGATCATCACGAACCAGTTCTCACAGCCGGGCGGTGCGTCCCCGGGGTCCTCCTTGCTGGTGATGTTGATGTACACCGTGGGGTCGTCGCCCAGGTCCAGCGTGTCGAACAGGTGGCGGAACTCAGCGCGGTAGTCCCGGCTGAAGAGGATGTTGTGCAGGCCCAGCTCGGGGAAGCTGCGGTCGATCCCCCAGTAGAAGACCAGGGCCGAACTGCTGCGCTCCTGCCGCAGCGTGCGCTCCGGAGCGGGCAGATCGGGCATCAGCCTGCGGTAGGCCGGCTCCACGTCCATGTTGCACAGCACGGCATCGGCGTCCACGTCGGTCCCGTTCACATGCACGCCCGCCACCCGTCGCCGGTCCGCGCTGAAGCGGATGCGCTCCACCGGCGCATCGAAGTGGTACTGCACGCCGAGCTCCGTGCCCAGGCTGTGCAGCGCGCGCACGATGCGGTGCATGCCGCCCACGGCGTGGAAGGCGCCCCGGCCATGCTCCAGTCCGGGGATCATGCGCATGATCCCCGGTGTGCGGTGCGGGTCGCTGCCGTTGTAGGTGGCGTAGCGGTCGAAGAGCTGCACGGCCTTGGGGTGGCGAAGGGCGCGGGTGTTCACGTCGTGCAGGCTGCCGAAGAGCTCGCGCGGACGCGCGGCCAGCAGGGCTTGCGCCACACCACCGTTCCACAGGGTGCGCCAGCGGTGCAGCGAGTGCTCCAGGAAGGTGCGGCCCGTGCGGTCGAGCAGGGCGGAAGCCCTCCGCAGATGCGCCCGGGTGACGGCACGCGGGACGTCGAGCACGCGTTCCAGCTCCTCCGCGAGCCGCTCTGGATCGCTCCAGCCCGTCACGCGGGTGCCGTCCTCCCACCAATACCGGAAGGCGATCTCGGTGGGCCGGAAACTGAAGTGCGGGGCCATGGGCCGGCCGGCGAGGGTGAAGAGCTCCTCCACCAGATGCGGCAGCGTCAACAGCGAAGGGCCCTTGTCGAAGCGGAAGCCGCCGAGGTGGAGTTCCGCCAACTTGCCACCGGGGGTGCCGGCGGCCTCAAAGGCATCCACGCGGTAGCCCTTCACCGCCAGGCGCACGGCAGCGGCCAGCCCGGCCACGCCGGTGCCGATCACGACCGCGCGCGCAGGCTTCCCCATGGACGCAAAGGAACGAACGGGCCCCCGCAGTGGTTCGCGGAGGCCCGTTCGCGCAGCGCGGGGATCAGCGCTTGGTGAACGGCACAGGGCGCCATTGACCGTCGGTGCCCACGCTCAGCCAGTACGCACCGGGCGTCAGCGCGTGCACATCGATGCGCTGGCGATCGCCGCCTGCTGCGGGATGGTCCTTCACCACGCGGCCGGCGGCATCGGTAATGCGCAGGATGGTGCCTGCTTCCACGCTCGCAGGCAGGGTCACGTCCAACAGCGCATCAGTGGGTACGGGGAAGAGACCTGGCATCGGTCGTTCATCTCCGGGAAGGCCGAGGCTGAGGTCGGTGATGGCCACATGGTCATACACCATGGCGAAGTCGCCGCCCATCACCAGCGCGTTGCTCAACGTGGCCAGCGCATGCACGGGCGCATCCAACCAGGCCATCGGCTCGGCGGAGTCGGGCACGCCATGGAAACGGCCGATGTGGTTGCCATCGGTCATCATCTGGTAGATGGTGAAGTTCCCGCCGAAGTAGAGCGTGTTTCCATGGTGCGCGAGCGAGCCGATGTACGTGGGACCCAGCCCGGCGGGCATGTACAGGTCGTGGTTCGGAAGAAGCTCCTCCCAGGTGGTGGCGCCAGGTGCCAGGCGCGCCAGGCCGTATGTGGGCACGATGTTGGCCCAGAGGTCGCCTGCGGCATACAGGGTGTCGTTCACGCTCAGCAGCGCACGCACCGGCGCATCCGGTCCGATGGCGAGGTTCTGCCAATCGCTGCTGCCGATGGTGGCGCAATGCATCAGAACCGGCTCGAACGGCGCCTCCAGGGTGGTGAAGGCACCGCCGGCCACCAGCTGGCCGTTGTGCGTGGCCAGGGCCATCACGGTGGCGTCGAAGGGGCTGCCCACCTGCTCCCAGGTCCCGTTCACGAGGCGCTTCACCACATCATCGGTGCCTGCGAACCCGCTGGCCTCGCCCGCGGCGTGCAGCACGCCGTTGTGCACGTGCAGCGCATGGGTGCGCGGGGCCATGCCGGGGAACACGTTCGTGTACGACCAGCTGCTCCCGTTCCACACGGCCAGGTCGGCCTGCTCGTTCTCGAAGGTGCCGCCCAGGACGATCGATCCGTTGTGCAGCACCGCGCAGCTGGCCGCACCGCTCACGCCGGTGCCCAGTGCGCTGTAGCTGCTCCCGTTCCACAACGCCACGCGTGTGGCCGTGGTGCCACCGGCGGTGGTGAAGGCGCCGGCCACCAGCAGGTCGCCGTTGCCCAGTGCGAGCAGGGCCGTTACGCTGCTGTCCGTGCCTGTGCCCAGGGTGTTCCACGGCACGCTGGGCGGATAGCCCGGCTGGATCCATGCCAGCTCGTCGGCGCTGAAGCCATGGTCCGTGGCCCAGTGGGCGATCGGTCCGCCGAGCGACGGCGAACGAAGCAGGTCGGCCACGTAGGCCAGCTCCTGCTCGTCATCGATGCGTTCGGCCAGTGCGCGATGACCGCTCTCGATCATCAGCTGACCCACCGCGCAGGCCGTGTGGTGCGGATCGATGAACACCGGGTTGCGGTACGGGAGCACATGGTTCTGCGGAAAGGTGCGGCGCTCGGCGTACGCGCCCAGCGCGTCGAGCAGGCGATGACGCTCCTCCGCCTGCTCCGCGGAAAGCCCCTCCGGTGCGTGGGAGACGAGCTGTTCGCGCACCAGGCGCAGGTGCGCGGCGATGCGCTCGGCCTCGCTCCGGAAGGACACGATGGCCTCTCCACCTGCGGGCGAAGGGTCCATCACCGCCCATTGGCGGTTCACTTCCAGCAGGTGCGCGCGAAGCGGTGCGCTGTGCTGCGGGGCCAGTTGCGCGTGCAACGCGAGGCTGCCCAGCAGGAAGGTCGGGAGTATGCAGGTCCTGTTCATGGTCGTTCGGCTTGGTCCGTGTTGCCGGGTAGAGGAGGGCGTGCACGGCAACGCTGCCTGCACCGTGATGGACCGTTACTTTCACGGCGGATGGAGCTGGTGCGCATCGCCATCGTGGGGCCCGAGAGCAGCGGCAAAACAACGCTGTGCGAGGCGCTGATGCATCACTTCTTCGCAGGTCGCGTCACCGAAGGTGCGCGCGAGTACCTGGAGGAGCTCGACCGGCCCTACACCGAGGACGATGTGCTGGAGATGGCGCGCGGTCAGGCGCAGATGCACCAGGATGCGCCGCAGTTCGCGGCGGAGCACTGGGAGGCCATCGGCGGTGCCGACGGCGGCGCGCCCATCGAACCGGTCTTCTTCGACACTGACACGGTGAACTTCGTGATCTGGTCCCGCGAGAAGTTCGGTCGCGTGCACCCGACCATCGAGCGCCTGGTGGACGACGTGGGCTATGACTGGCGCCTGCTGTGCCGCCCGGACATGCCCTGGGAGCCCGACCCCCTGCGCGAGAATCCGCACGACCGTGATCGCCTGTTCGATGTGTGGGTCAACGAACTGCGCACGCGCGGCCTGCCCTTCACCGTGGTCGGGGGCGATCATGCGCAGCGGATGGACGTGGCCACGCTCGTGGTGGAGGACCTGATGCGGCGGCGGCGGCGTTGACCCGGTATCTTCGGCGGCACATGGCCACCGGCACGCTCGACCTCGGTCCGTTGCGCCGCTCGCTCAGCGCGCTGCGCAAGGTGACGCGCATGGACCTGGACGACGATGTGGTCCGTGATGCCGCCGTGAAGCGCTTCGAGTTCACGTACGAGATGGCGTGGAAGATGATGCGGCGCCACCTGCAATGGACCGGCATGCAGGAGCTGGACAACCTTCCAAGGCGCGAGCTTTTCCGCATCGCCGCCCGGGCCTCGCTCATTGACGATCCATCGCCCTGGTTCGCCTATCACGAGGCCCGCAACCTCACGAGCCACACCTACGATGAGGTGAGCGCGCGCAAAGTGACGGCGTTGCTGGGCGCGTTCGTCAAGGACACGGCCCTCCTCCTGCGCCGATTGAAGGAACACCATGCTTGACCTGCATCCCGATCATCGCGCCGAGGTGCGGCGGATCCTGGCCGAGCAGGTGCCGGGTGCGAAGGCCTGGGCCTTCGGTTCGCGCGTGAAGGGCACGGCGCGGCGCTTCAGCGACCTCGATCTGGCCATCGACGCGGGTGCCGAGCTCGACCTGGCCACCCTGGCCGGATTGCGTCATGCGTTCCAGGAGAGCGACCTGCCGATCAGTGTGGACCTGCTCGACCTGCGCGCGGTACGGCCCGCGATCAAGCGGCGCGTTCGGATGGAGCAGGTGCCCATCTGAGCGCTCGCGTGCCGGGTCCGCCGTTCCAGGATCTACCTTCGCCCCGTCGTGCAACGGGGTGCCCCGCCTTCGGGTGGGTGCTGAGATCATACCCGACGAACCTGCGCAGGTAATGCTGCGAAGGGACCCGGCCCGCAACGGGGCTTCTCCGCGTCACGACACGCACTCCCGGAGAAGCCATGCATCCCCTTCGCACCCTTGTCCTCTGCGCCGCGCTGGCGCCGCTGCTCACCTGCGCCCAAACCACCCTGCGCGGCACCCTCACCGACGACCAAGGCGGGCCGCTGCCCGGCGCCACCGTGGTGGTGGGCGACGATCAGCGCTTCGGCACGAGCGCCGACCCGCAGGGCCGCTACGTGGTGCCCGGCCTGCGCACCGGGCCGCAACGCGTCCGCATCGCCCACCTGGGCTTCGTGCCGGTGGACACGGTGATCGCCCTGGGCGAAGGGGAACAGCGCCTGGACCTGATGCTGCGCCCGCAGGCCCGGCTGCTGCGCAGTGCCGAAGTGGTGGCCGTGCGCGCCGGCGAGCGCGCACCGGTGGCCCAGAGCACACTCACCCGCGAGGAGCTCGCGCGCATCAACACGGGGGTCGACCTGCCCATCCTGCTCGACGCGCAGCCCAGCGTGGTCACCACCACGGACGCGGGCACGGGCATCGGCTACACGGGTCTTCGCGTGCGCGGCACCGATCCCACGCGCATCAACGTCACCGTCAACGGCGTGCCCATCAACGACGCCGAGAGCCAGGCGGTGTTCTGGGTGAACATGCCCGATCTGGCGAGCAGTACGCAGGACGTGCAGCTGCAGCGCGGCGTGGGCACCAGCACCAACGGACCCGGTGCCTTCGGGGCCAGCATCAACCTGCGCACCACCACGGTGAACGAGGATCCCTTCGGTGAGGTGAGCGCCTTCGGCGGATCGTTCAACACCCGGCGCTTCACCGCGCGCGCCGGCACGGGCACCTCGGCCGGCGGCCTCAGCCTCGACGCGCGCCTCAGCCACATCGCCAGCGACGGCTACATCGATCGCGCCAGCGCCGACCTGAAGAGCTACTTCGTGCAGGGCGCCTGGGCGGGCCGCACGCGCAGCCTCCGCTTCATCACCTTCGGCGGGCGCGAGGTCACGGACCAGGCCTGGGCCGGCGTGCCGCGCGAGGTCATCGACACCAACAGGACCTACAACCCCTACACCTATGCCAACGAGGTGGACGACTACCGGCAGACCCACTACCAGCTGCTCTTCGATCAGCAGCTCGGGGCGCGCACCACGATCAACCTCACCGGCTTCCGCACGGACGGCCGCGGCTTCTTCGAGAGCTACGAGGACGAGGCCGACCTGGGCTTCTTCGGCATCGGCGCACCGGTGATCGGCGGCGACACCGTCCGCACCGGCGACCTGGTGCAGCGGCGCTGGCTGGACAACACGCTGCTCGGCGTCAACGCGTCGCTGACGCACGGCTTCCGCGCGCACCAGCTCATCGTGGGCGGCAGCTACAGCGACTACCGCGGCGATCACTTCGGCGAGGTCATCTGGGCGCGCTTCGCCGGCGCCACCGCCCCCGGCGACCGCTACTACGCCAACGATGCCCGCAAGCGCGACGCCATCGCCTTCGCCAAGCTCACCTACAGCGTAGTCGACCGCGTCCAGCTCTATGGCGATGTGCAGGTGCGCCAGGTGGACCACGCCTTCCTCGGCTTCGACGATGAGCTGGACAACGTCACGCAGAACGCCGCCTTCACCTTCTTCAACCCCAAGGCCGGGGTGGACTGGCGCGTGCACGAGGGCGGGCGGATGTACGCCAGCGCGGCCGTGGCCAACCGCGAGCCCAACCGCGACGACTTCACCGAGACCACGCCCGGCAGCCGCCCCACGAGCGAACGCCTGGTGGACGTCGAGGCCGGCTACGATCGCCGCAGCGGGCGCCTGGCCGTGGGCCTCAACGGCTACTACATGGACTACACCGACCAGCTGGTGCTCACCGGCGAGCTGAACGATGTGGGCGCCGCGCTGCGCACCAACGTGCCCCGCAGCTACCGCGCAGGGCTGGAGCTCACCTGGGCGCTGCGCCCCGTGCGCCGGCTGCTGTGGAAGGGCAACGCCACCTGGAGCCGCAACCGCATCCTCGACCTCGTGGAGTACGTGGACGATTGGGACACCGGTGGCCAGCAGGCCGTGCGCCATGCCGACACGCCCATCGCCTTCAGCCCCGAGTGGATCGCCGGCAGCGAGCTCGCCTTCACGCTCTGGGACAAGACCGACCGTGGCCGTGCGGACATCGCGTGGGTGACCAAGTTCGTGGGCGAGCAGTTCCTCGACAACAGCGGCAGCGCCGCCCGCAGGCTCGATGCCTTCGTGGTGAACGACCTGCGCCTCAACGCCTCGCTGCACCGGCTGCTCCGGATCCCGACCATCGACCTCACCCTCACCGTGCGCAACATCCTGAACGAGCAGTACGAGAACAACGGCTGGAGCTACAGCTTCATCGAGGGCGGTACGCGCCGCGAGCTCGTCGGCCTCTATCCCCAGGCACCGATCCACGTGCTGGGCGGGGTGACGGTGCGGTGGTGAGCGGCCGCTTGCTTGAACCACGTGACCGGAAGCCGGAGGCTTGGAGCTTGAGGCGAGCGCCAGCCAGCAGCTGTGCCCATCGGCGTCCATCCCGCAGGGGCGGGACAGGTCCTGTGGACGTTGGCGTTCGGCAGGAGGCCTGAGGCTGGAAGCTTGGAGCTTAAGGCTTTGGCGGGTGGCGGTCGGCAGGAAGCAGTTGGCCTCTGGCCGAAAAACCGTTCCTCAGATCGATTTGGAAATACTGCACCCTCCCCCTAGTTTCACCGCACTAAACGACCGGACCATGCGCACTTACAGCCAGTGTGCGCAGCGTTCGGCGGACCGGATGGGGGGGGTATTGGAGCAAGAGGCCCGCTGATCGTCGCGCTTCTTTTCGCGATCCCTGAAGGGGTCCGTAGCCAAGGCTTGACCATCCAACTGAGCCCCAGCGATCACAACGGCTACGCCATCTCCTGTTTCGGTGGGCGCGATGGCCACATCGACCTCACCGTGTCCGGTGGAAGCCCGCCCTATACCTACGAGTGGAGCACGGGTGCCAGCACCCAGGACATTACAGACCTGGCGGCCGGGTATTACCGCGTGGCCGTGTACGACAACAACGGCGGCAGCGCGCAAGGGGAGATCACGTTAGGCGAGCCCGAACAGCTGATGGGGACTGCCACCGCCTTCGAGTACCCGAACGACTTCCACGTGAGCTGCCACTCCTGCTACAACGGCAGCATCGACGCGGGTGCGGTCGGCGGCGTGGCGCCGTACACCTACGAATGGAAGGACGGCCCCACCGTGGAGGACCGCAGCGGCCTGGGCGCACGGGACTACACCGTAGTGGTGCGCGACGCCAATGGCTGCGAGGCGGAAGGGGTCACTCTCATCCTGCGCGAACCGCAGCGCAACGACTGGACGATGAACGGGAACGCGGGCACGGACCCGGCGTCGCAGTATGTCGGCACCAGCGACAGCAAGGATCTGGTGTTCAGGACGAACGGCCTGGAGCGCATCCGGCTCATGGCGAACGGCGAGGTGA
>JADLBK010000230.1 GCA_020847755.1 Flavobacteriales bacterium
CATTGGGCCCTGTAGTGGAGCGCATCCCGCTGGCCTACCAGGTGATCGCGGGCCGGCAGGTGCCCGTGAGCTGCGGCTATCGCCTGAGGAACGGCCGCATCGGCTATGCCCTCGGCCCCTATGACCCGCAGCATGAGCTCATCATCGACCCCACTCTGGAGTTCAGCACCTACTCGGGCGCCACCACGGACAACTTCGGCTACACGGCCACCTTCGACGACCTCGGCTTCCTCTACAGCGGAAGCTCCAGCTTCGGCAGCGGCTACCCCACCACCATCGGCGCCTACCAGACCACTTGGAACGGCGGCGATGGGCAGGGTACCATCGTGGGCACGGACATGGCGATCACCAAATACGACACCTCCGGCACCTTTCTGGTGTGGAGCACCATGTTGGGCGGTCAGGGTGACGACCTGCCGCACAGCCTGATCGTGAACGCCAACGACGAGGTATTCATCCTGGGCACCACGGGGTCGCCGGACCATCCCGTGAGCACGGGGGCCTTCCAGCCGAGCTTCGCCGGCGGCTCCACCTACACCCCTCAAGGCATCGGGGTGAGCTACCCGAGCGGCAGCGACATGCTGGTCGCGCGGTTGAGCTCGGACGGCAGCCAGCTGCTCGCCGCCACCTTCCTCGGCGGGACGCAGAACGACGGCCACAACAGCGCCCCGGCGCTGAAGTTCAACTACGCCGACGAGATGCGCGGCGAGATCCTGCTGGACGATGCGGGCCGCGTGATCGTGATGAGCTGCACACAGTCCACCGACTATCCCGTGACCCCGAACGCCGCCCAGACCAGCTTCGGCGCCGGCACCCATGATGGTGTGATCACCAAGCTGACACCCGACCTCGGCTCCCTGGTGTGGAGCACCTTCCTGGGCGGAGGGAACGCGGACGCCGCCTTCGGCGGTGAACTGTTCGCCAATGGCGACCTGTTGATCTGCGGGGGCTCGAACAGCACCGACCTGCCGGTGACCACGAACGCGTACCAAGGCAGCTACCAGGGGGGCCTTGCGGATGCCTTCGCCGCCCGCTTGTCCGCTGATGGGTCCACGGTGCAGGCTTGCACCTACTTTGGATCCAACGCTTATGACCAGGCCTACTTCGCCGACCTGGACGACCAGGAGAACGTGTTCCTCTTCGGGCAGACGCAGGCCCCCGTGGGACAGCTTATCCTCAACGCCCCCTACAACGTGCCGAACGGCGGCCAGTTCATCGCCAAGCTGAGCCCCGACCTTCAGAGCTGGCTGCTGGGCTCCCGCTTCGGGCTGGCGAACGGCACGCCGTCCATCAGCCCCACCGCCTTCCTGGTGGACTACTGCGACAAGCTCTACGTGAGCGGATGGGGCAGCAACATCGGCATCGGCCCGCCCATGACCACCACGGGGCTGCCCGTGACCCCGGACGCCTACCAAGGCACCACCTCGGGCAACGACTTCTACCTCGCCGTGTTCGAGGTGGACATGAGCGCGCTGACCTACGCCACCTTCTTCGGTGGAAGCGTGAGCAGCGAACATGTGGACGGCGGAACGAGCCGCTTCGACCGTCGCGGGCGCGTGTACCAAAGCGTGTGCGCCGGCTGTGGCGGCAACTCGGACTTCCCGATCGAGCCGAACCCCGGGGCCTGGAGCCCGACCAACAACAGCACCAACTGCAACAACGGCGTCTTCAAGTTCGACTTCGATGCCCCCTTGGTGGTGGCCGCCGGCAACGCGTCCGATACGGTGTGCGCGAACACGCCGGTGGACTTCGCCAACTTCAGCAATGGGGTCACCTACCTCTGGGAGTTCGGCGATGGCGCCAGCTCCACGCTGGCGGAACCCACACACCTCTACCCGGGCCCGGGGAACTACATCGTGACGCTCACGGCCTTCGACCCCAACAGCTGCAACGCCGAGGACCAGACCTCCTTCACCGTGGTGGTGGTGGATGCCGCTCCGCTCGTGCAGGCCATGCCCGACACCACGCTCTGCGGACCGCTCGGTTCCTTCCTGCTCACGGCCACCAGCAACGGCACGGCGAGCAACTGGCACTGGAGCACCAACGCCCAGTTCACCGACATGCTGAACGCCACTTCGGCCGACAGCACCGCCCTGGTGCAACCGGCGATCGGCGGCACCTACCATGTACGGGCCGACGCGGGGGGCTGCCAGGTGACCGACAGCGTGACGGTGACCGTATCGCTGGCCGAGATCGCCCTGTCGCCGGACCAGCTGATCTGCGCCGATGAGCGGGCCCAGCTGGTGCTGATCGGCGCCGACCCCGGATCGGTGATCACCTGGAGCCCCGCAGCGGAGGTCCTGGCCGGCCAGGGCACCCCGATCGCCACCGTGGCCCCATCGGAGACCACCGTCTTCGGTGTCACGGTGACCGCGCCGAGCGGCTGTTCGTGGTCGGGCACGGTGACCGTGGAGGTGAGCCCGGTGAACGCTGCCGACGTGAACGCCACCGTCGACCAACCCATCGTGGTGGCCGGTACGCAGGTGCAGCTCAACGCCACCCCGGGAGCGGGCGTCACCTACAGCTGGACGCCCACCACGGTGAGCAACCCCGCCATCGCCGCGCCCACCGCCGTGGTGCAGACCAGCACCTGGTTCGTGGTGACGGTGAGCGATGGCATCTGCACCAAGTCGGACTCGGTGCTGGTGACCGTGTATGAACTGAACTGCGACGAACCCGACATCTTCGTGCCCAACGCCTTCACCCCGAACGGCGACGGCAACAACGATGTGCTCTTCGTGCGCGGCCGTTTCATCACCGACCTGGAGTTCAAGGTCTTCGACCGCTGGGGCGAGAAGGTCTTCGAGACCACCGACCAGGCCGTGGGCTGGGATGCGACCTACAACGGCAAGGCGGTGGACCCGGCCGTCTTCGTGTACCACCTGCGGGTGCGCTGCGCCGATGGGCAGGAACTGTTCAAGAAGGGCAACGTCACCGTGATCCGCTGATCCGATGCGCCGCGCCCTCCTTCCGGTCCTCGCCACGCTGCTGTTCGCGTGGTCCGATGGCGTGCACGCGCAGGACATCCACTTCACGCAGTTCTTCCACACGCCGCAGGCGACGAGCCCGGGGCTGATCGGGGCCTTCGACGGTGACCATCGGGTGCATGCCATCTTCCGGCAGCAATGGCGCGCGGTCACCCGCCCCTACCGCACCTTCGGCCTGGGCTACGATGCGGCCAACGCCTTCGGCAAGCGGGGCCTTGGCGTGGGGCTCTGGCTCTTCAACGACAATGCGGGCGACTCGCGGCTCAACACCTTCCAGCTGGGCGTGGGCCCCAGTTGGACGCTGGCCCCGGGCAGCGGCCGGCATGCCGTCACCGCCGGCATGCAGCTGGGCTTCACCGCCCTCAGCCTGAACGACGACCAGCTGAGCTTCGACGCCCAGTACAACGGCTTCTACCACGACCCCAGCCTGGCCACGAACGAGGACTTCCAGCGCGCCTCGCTCGTGCATCCCGACCTGCATGCCGGCGTGGCCTACCGCTTCCGTCCCGCGCACCGCCAATTGATCCAGGCCGGTCTGGGCCTGTTCAACCTCACACGCCCGCGCATCGGCTTCCTGGGCAGCCCGCCCGAACCGCTGGACCTGCGCACCACCTTCCACGTGACCGGCCAGCTTCCGTTGAGCACCAGCTTCGACCTGCTGCCCACCGTGCAGTACATGGCCCAGGGCAGGTTCAGGGAGCTGCTCCTCGGAGCCATGGTGCGCTACATCCTGGTGGACCGCTTCGGCACCCTGCGCGCCCTGCGCGTCGGTGGCAGCTACCGCGCGGCCGATGCCGGAACGATCTACGCCGGACTGGAATACGACGACTGGACCGTCGGGCTCAGCTACGACGTCAACACCAGCGACCTGGTGCCTGCCAGCCGCAACCGGGGCGGCTTCGAAGTGACGGTGGCCCGCGTGTTCCGCCGCCGGCCGTCGGTGCCGGCCCGGTTCAAAGCCTGTCCACATCAGCTATGATGAAGCGCCACACGCTGCTGCTGCTCCTGCTCCTGCCCACGGCCCTGCTCGGCCAGGGGCTCGCCCAGTGGATCGCGTGGGGCGATGCCGCCTTCGCCCGCGGCGACCACTACGGCGCATCCCGCTTCTTCGGCGAAGCGCTGAAGCGCGAACCCGGCCGCATGGCCCTGCAATGGAAACAGGCCGAGGCCTGCCGCCTGAGCGACCAGTACCCGGAGGCCGCCGCCTTGTATGACCGGGTGTACCGGAAGGACATGGGGCGACAGTATCCCGAAGCGCTGCGGTGGCTGGGCGAAATGCAGCTCTGTGCGGGGGACCATGCCGCCGCGCTGACCACCTGGCGCAAAGTGCTGCAGAAGGAGAAGGACAAGGGATCGCGCACGGCGGAGCGCGCGGCCAACGCCATCCGCGGATGCGCCCTTGCCGACAGCCTGGCGCGCATCACCCCCACCATCGTCGTGGAGCACCTGCCCGAGCCGCTGAACAGCTTCGCGAGCGAGTTCGCCGCCCGGCCGGACAGCACCGGGGCGCTCGTGCTGAGCTCCCTGCGCGGCGAGCTGGCCGACGACAACACCGTGGTGGACACCACCGCCTACCATGTGGCCATCTACCGCAGCACACCGGCCGGTGAGGCCTGGTCGCGACCCGGGCATTACCCGGACAGCATACCGGGCGAGGACCGCGCGAACGGCAGCTGGAGCCCCGATGGCCGGCGCTTCTACTTCACGCGCTGTGTGGCCGGCGACTGCAACATCGTGGTGCAGGACCTGGCCTC
Source organism: Flavobacteriales bacterium (assembly GCA_020847755.1). GTDB lineage: Bacteria > Bacteroidota > Bacteroidia > Flavobacteriales_F > PHOS-HE28 > PHOS-HE28. The sequence continues at coordinate 4,742 of JADLBK010000230.1, forward strand.
GGGCGATGTGCGTACCCTGGAGGGCCTGGGCGATGGGCATCATACGCAACCGATGGTGGCCTTGGTGGACGGTGTGGAACGCCTCTTCCTCACGAGCGACCGCACCGGTGGCGTCGGTGGAATGGACCTCTGGTGGGGTCGCCTGGACGGCAGCGCCGTCAAGGACCTCTATCCTTTGCCTGGTACGGTGAACACCGTGGGCAACGAGACCTGCCCCCACTTCGACACCGCCAGTGGAACCCTCTCCTTCAGCTCCGACCACCTGCCCGGCCTCGGTGGGTACGACATCTTCACCAGCACCCGGCAGGACGACGTGTTCGGCGCTCCGGTGCATGCGGGCATGCCGGTCAACAGCCCGGCGAACGACCTCTACCCCGTGATGGACGGCCGCACGGGCGTGGGCTACCTCACCAGCAATCGCGCGGGTTCCCTGGCGAAGAAGGGCGAGACCTGCTGCAGCGACATCTACCGGGTGCGCCTGCCCGCCCCGCTGGTGGCACAGGAACCGCCCCCCCCGGCCGACACCGTGCCCAGCACCCGGCAACGCCTGGCCGACCTGCGCCGCAAACTGCCCGTGCGTCTGTACTTCCACAACGACGAGCCCGACCCGCGCAGCTGGAAGAAGACCACGGACCGCAGTTATCCGGCCACCTTCGCCGACTACGAAGCGCTGCTGCCGCGCTACCGTGCCGAGCTCCGCGACCCGGCCGCCTCAGCCGCCTTCGAACGCTTCTTCATCGAGGAGGTGCGCAAGGGACTGGACGACCTGAACGCCGCCGCCATGGTGCTGCGCGAAGCCATGGAACAAGGACAGCGGATCGAGCTCGTGGTGCGTGGCTTCGCCAGCCCGCTGGCCAAGAGCGATTACAACGCGAACCTCTCCCTGCGCCGCATCCAGAGCGTGGTGAACCACCTGCGCACCATCGATGGCGGCTTCCTCATCCCCTACCTTGATGGCACGGCCCCGAACGGCGGCCTGCTCTCCATCACCCCGGCGCCCTTCGGCGAGGAGAAGGCCGCCACCGGAGTGAGCGATGCGCTCAGCGACGTGCAGCGGTCCGTATACAGCGTGGAGGCCGCGCGTGAGCGGCGCATCGAGATCGAGCAACTCCTTGAGGTCCCCGCCGAGGGTGTCACGGTGCAGGTGGACCGCACCCTGGTGGACCTGGGCCGCATCCCCATCGGCGCGGAGCAACAACTGCGCTTCCACCTGCACAACCGCGGCACGCGCCCGCTCCGGCTGATCGAGGTGGAGTCCGACTGCGGATGCACCACCGCGAAGCCGAACGCGAACCTGATCGCCCCGGGCGGCAGCACCTCCCTGGACGTCACCTTCAACGGTCGCGCGCAGGAAGGAGCCATGATGCGGCGCATCCGCGTGCTCACCGACGGCGAACCGCCGGAGATCTTCCTCACCATCACCGGCACCATGGTGCCCGACTGACCGATGCGACTCCTGCTGCTGAGCAACTCCACACTACCCGGCGAGCCCTTCATGCAGTGGCCCCGCCCGCACCTGTCCGCCTTTCTACCCGCACCAGCGCGCATCGCCTTCGTGCCCTACGCCGCCGTCACCTTCACCTTCGATGCCTATGCCGATGCGGTGGCCGGGCCCTTCGCCGAACTGGGCCACACCCTGGAGAGCGTGCACCGCTCCACCGACCCCGTGGCCGCAGTGGACGCGGCCGACGCCGTGGCCGTGGGCGGGGGCAACACCTTTCAACTGCTGCGGCTGCTGTACAAGCACGATCTGCTGCGCGCCATCCGCCGCCGGGTGCGCGAGGGCATGCCCTATATCGGCTGGAGCGCGGGAAGCAACGTGGCCTGCCCCACGATCATGACCACCAACGACATGCCCATCACCGAGCCGCCCAGCTTCCGCGCGCTCGACCTGGTGCCCTTCCAGATCAACCCCCACTACACCGACGCGCGGCTCGAAGGCCATGGCGGCGAGACCCGCGACCAGCGGCTGGCCGAGTTCCTGGTGGCGAACCCCCAACGGCGGGTGATCGGCCTGCGTGAGGGCTCCCTGTTGCATGTCACCGGTGAGCGAATGCAACTGGTGGGCCGTCCCGCCCGCCTGTTCCGTGCCGGCGCCGATCCGGTGGAGGTCGCCGGCGGCACGGACCTGCAAGTGGACCTGGCCGGCCACTGACGGTCGCCATGCCGCTATGTTTGTACGGTCATCATGGACCCCGCCCTCGACCGTCTGCTCGACAAGCTCGGATTCAACCTGCTGCTGCTTGCCAAGATCGCACTCATCGTTGGCCTCGGCTTCCTGATGGAGCGCGTCATCCGCATCCTGTTGAAGCGGGGCTACCTGCGCAGTGATCAGGGCAACGAGGACCGCACGCGCTACCGATTCCTCAGGAACGCCACACGCTTCATCGTGGGCCTGGTGGCCACCGCCGCCATCATCTACACCAGCCCCAGCTTCCGCCACGTGGCGGTCACGCTCTTTGCCGGCGCCGGCATCCTGGTGGCCATCATCGGCCTGGCCGCGCAGGGCGCCTTCAGCAACATCATCAGCGGGGTCTTCATCGTCAGCTTCAAGCCCTTCCGCGTGGGCGACTCGCTGCAGGTGGCCGGGCACATGGGCGTGGTGGAGGACATCACCCTGCGGCATACCGTGATCGTCACCGGCGAGAACCGCCGCGTGATCATCCCGAACTCCAAGATCAGCGACGAGACGATCGTGAACAGCACCGTGGTGGACCAGGCCATCTGCCAGTACGTGGAGGTGAGCGTGGGCTACGAGGCCGATGCGCGGCGAGCCATGCGGGTGTTGCAGGAGGTATGCCTGGACCACAAGGACCGGCTGGACCGGCGGACGCCCGAGGAGAAGGCCAACAACGCGCCCATCGTACCCGTGCGCCTCATCGCCCTGAGCGAATCGGGCCTATTGCTGCGCGCCTATGTCTGGGCCAAGGACGCCCTCACCGCGCGCCTCATGCACTACGACCTCAACCTCGCCATCAAGGAGCGATTCGACCGCGAAGGCGTGGAGATCCCCTATCCGCACCGCACCGTGGTGCACAAATACGAGGGCACCGCGCCTCCGGGCCATGGGCATGAAGCGGGTGCATAGCCGCGCCGGCAAGGCGGGGATGCCGCCCGGATCCCTGATCCAGGTGGCCGGCACGGAAGCGGAAGGCAGCACCCTGCGGGCTTTCGTGTACGACGCCGACAGCTACACCGAGACCATGGCGCCGGACCTGATGGCGCTGCAGCTTCCTCCACCCCCGGGCATGGTGTGCTGGGTGGATGTGGACAGCCTCCATGACGGACAGGTGGTGAGCGCCATCGGCGAACGCTTCGGCCTGCACCCCCTGCTGCTGGAGGACGTCCTGAACACCGACCAGCGGCCCAAGCTCGAGGAATATCAGGACGACCTGTTCGTGGTGGTGAAGATGCTCGCCATGGACGAGGACACGGGCTCCATCGATGTGGAGCAGGTGAGCCTCGTTCTCGGACGCGGGCATGTGATCAGCTTCCAGGAGCGGCCCGGCGATGTGCTCGATCCCATCCGCGAGCGCATCCGCCACAAGCTAGGCCGCGTGCGCAAGAGCAGTGCCGACTACCTGCTCTACGCGCTGCTGGACGTGATCGTGGACAACTACTTCCTGGTCGTCGAAGAGCTCGGCCGCCGCATCGAGCGCCTGGAGCGCAAGGTGACCATGCGCCCCGGCAACGAGGACCTGCTGAGCCTGCAGGAGCTGCGCGGGCTTCTCATCACCGTGAACCGGTACGTGACCCCCACGCGCGAACTGGCCGGGCGGCTCAACACCCTGCAGAGCCCGTTGATCGACAAGAACACGCGCCGATACATCAACGACCTGCAGGACCACACGGTGTACATCGCCGAGACCATCGCCACCTTCCGCGACATGCTCGCGAACCTGGAGAACACCTACCACGCCGGGGTGAACCTGCGGATGGGCCAGGTGATCAAGCTGCTCACCATCATCAGCACCATCTTCATCCCCCTCACCTTCGTCGTGGGCATCTACGGCATGAACTTCGACCACATGCCCGAGCTGCGCTGGCGCTACGGCTACTTCGGAGTGATGGGCGCGATGGCCGTGATCGCGCTGCTGATGCTGGGGTGGTTCCGAAGGAAGCGGTGGTTGTGATCCTGTTTTTTCAACGCCGGCTCACCGGTCTTACCCGTGCCCGCTACTTTTGCCCCGCTCCGCCCATGACCAAGCGCGCCGCCGGACTCAGCGACCAGACCTGGTCGGCCCTGCTCATCGCCGTGGGCGGCGCGGCCTTCATGCCGCACGGGACGCCCGCCACCGCCTTCCGCTGATGAACGCGCGCGTGCCCTCGCTCCGGCGACCTGTCGCCCACGCGCATCGATCCTCGCTTCTACCCACGGTCCTTAGTCCACAGTTGGCCGTTGCATGCACGGCTGCAACCGCCAACTGTGAACTGCCAGTTCATCCCGCACACCACCCGGCCCTGTAGAACATGAAGACCCGCTACATCGACCTCATCGAGCAGACCTTCGACTTCCCGAAGGACGAGTTCGGTCTGGACGGCGACCGCCTCACCTGGAACGGCGTGGACCTAGTGCCCCTGCTGGAGAAGTACGGCACCCCGATGCGCATCACCTACCTGCCCAAGATCGGCGAGAAGATCGACCTGGCCCGCAACAGTTTCGCCAAGGCCTTCAAGGAGCACGACTACCAGGGCGAGTACACCTACTTCTA
>JADLBK010000231.1 GCA_020847755.1 Flavobacteriales bacterium
GCGGTCGGCCAGGAACTGCTTCGCCTCCTCATCGAAGTACTGCTGCTCCTCCTGCACGTTGAAGGCGCCGTTCTCCAGCAGCTTCAGGAAGAAGCCCTGCGAGGTCTCGCGATGCAGTTCGCTGCTGGTGCGGTCGTAGATGTCGAAGTGGATGCCGAAGTCCGCGAAGGCCCGGCCCATCAGCGTGTGGTACCTGTCCACGATGGCGCGGGGGGTGGTGCCCTCCTTCATCGCGCGGATGGTGATGGCCGCGCCGTGCTCGTCGCTGCCGCAGATGAAGAGCACCTCCTTGCCGCGCTGGCGCAGGCTGCGCACGTGGATGTCGGCGGGCAGGTAGGCCCCGGCGATGTGGCCGATGTGCAGCGGCCCATTCGCGTAGGGCAGGGCGGCGGTGATGGTGTGGCGGGCGATCTCCTTCAAGGGGGTCTGGCGCTTCGGACCGCGAAAGTACCGAGGGGCGGAGGAAGCGCACGAACCCGTGTGCAGGCACCCGGTGACCGGTGCGCGTTACCTTTCCGTTCCAGCCTTGCCCGCGACCATGGTACACCCCGATATCCGCGCCTACCACGCCGCACAGCCTGCTACCGACCGTACGATCTGCGAGACCCTTGCGGGCGTGATCGTGAAGCACCTGCCCGATGCCGAGAACAAGATCTGGCACCGCCACCCGGTGTGGTTCCTGGACGGGAACCCGATCGTGGGATACAGCAAACTGAAGAACTGCATCCGCCTGCTCTTCTGGAGCGGGCAGTCGTTCGGCGAACCCGGCCTGTCGAAGGAAGGGAGTTTCAAGGCCGCCGAGAAACGCTACACCACCGTGGAGCAGGTCGACGCGGAGGAGTTGGCGCAGTGGCTGAAGAAGGCCCGCGAGATCCAATGGGACTACAAGAACATCGTGAAGCGCAGGGGCGTGCTGGAGCGGTTGACGTGAGCGTCGTGCATTGCCGGGTCCTGCTGACCTTCGCCCCATGTCCGTGCAGATCCCGCCCCCCCTTCGCCCCAGCGACACCATCGCCATCGTCCCCACGGCCCGCGCCATCACGGTGGAGGAACTGCGCGACGGCATCGCCCTGGCCGAACGCTGGGGCCTGAAGGTGAAGCTGGGCGCCGGTATCGGCCGCAAGCACTTCCAACAGGCGGGTACCGCCGAGGAGCGCGCCGCCGACCTGCAGGCCGCGTTCAATGACCCCACCGTTCGCGCCATCTGGTGCGCCCGCGGCGGTTACGGCACCGTGCACCTGCTCGATCACCTGGACCTGTCCGCGCTCCGCCGCGACCCCAAGTTGATCGTGGGTTTCAGCGACATCACCGTGCTGCACAACGCCCTGCACAACATCGGCATCGCCAGCCTGCACGCGCAGATGCCGTTCAACATCGGTGCGAAGACGGAGGAGAGCCGGGAGAGCTTGCGGAAAGCCCTGTTCGGGGAAGAGTGGCGAGTAACGAGTAACGAGTGGCGAGCAGCGAGTGCGGAGGGGCATTCACTCGCTGCTCGCCACTCACCACTCGCCACTCCGCGGGAAGGCACCTGCGAAGGCATCCTCATCGGCGGCAACCTCTCCCTGCTGTACGCCCTGCGCGGCACGCCCTACGACATCGATCCGCGCGGGAAGATCCTGTTCATCGAGGACCTCGACGAGCTGCTCTATCACGTGGACCGCATGGTGCAGAACCTGCGGCTGGCGGGCTGGTTCAAGGAACTGGCCGGGCTGATCGTGGGCGGCATGAGCGACATGCGCGACAAGAACCCGGACGACCCCTTTGGCAAGACCGCCGAGCGGATCATCGCCGACGCCTTGGGCGACACCACCTACCCGGTGTGCTTCGGTTTCCCGGCAGGGCACATCGATGACAACCGGGCGCTGGTGTTCGGAAAAAAGGCAAAGCTCAGCGTCACCGCATCCGGTGCAACGCTGAGCTTTGGAAGTAATGTTGCGTAAAGCGGCTCTCCGCGCCCTCTGCGCCTCAGCGTCTTTGCGTTCTCAGTTCCTCTCGAACTTGTTGAATCCCGGCGGGATCTCGAACAGACCGGGCTTCTGCACGCCCTTGGTCACCTTGGTCACCTCCAGGCGGCTCACCTCCGCGCCGTCCATCTTGTTCTCCACGGCCAGCATGGGGAAGAGGCCCTTGTTGCCCGGCACGTCCAGGAAGAAGAGCGCGGACTCCTCCTTGCGGTTGAGGGTCTCCAGCATGGGCACGAAGAAGTTGAACTCGTCGGCGGCCACCCAGTAGGTGATCACCCGGTCCTCCTTGGGGCCTTTCACCACCCACTTCTCGCACTTGTAACCGGCCAGGTCCTTCAACTCGCCGGACTTCTCCACGCTGGTCTCCACATCCTTGGGCAACCGCATGTTGGGCACGTCCATGTAAAGCTTGCGGTCCAGGCTGAGGGCCACCACGGTCTTGTCGCGGTTGTCCACCAACATGATGCCCTGAACCTCACCACGCGCATTGATCTCCTCGATGCGGACGTGATCGCCCTTGACGAAGTACTTGTAGGCGGTGACCACGGGTCCGGTGGTCTTGATGAACTCGACCACCCCTTCAAAGGCTTGGGCCGCAGCGAAGAGCGGAGCGGCGGCCAGGGCCAGCAGGGCAAGGGGACGAACGTAGGTTTTCATGGGGATCGGTTGTCCAAGTGAGGCTCCGGTGGAGCGAAGATCTCCGAAATTCAACCCCTTCAACGAGGGGGGGCCTGGTAGGTTACGCACAGCGGACGGTTACTGATGGCGACACACCTGCGCACCGGAGCGGAGGGCGAGCAAGCCGCATGCCAATGGCTTCTTCACCAAGGCTATCGGATCGAAGCGCGCAACTGGAGGCATGGCCGCCTGGAGGTCGACATCGTGGCCCGCCACGGACAGACCTTGGTGGTCGTGGAGGTGAAGACCCGGCGCAGCGACCGGTACGACGGACCGGCCGATGCCGTGGGGCCGGCGAAGCAACGCAAGCTGTACCGCGCTGCGGAAGCCTATCTTGACGCCCTCGGCGAGGACATCGCGGTGCGCTTCGACATCATCACGGTGTGGATGGACGGCGCCGCCCCTCGCATCGAACACCTGGAGGACGCCTTCTACCCCACCCCCGATGAAGAGACCGACGAAGGGCCCGCGCCGTGGCCGACCCGATGATGCGCGCTCCGGGCGCCGCGACGACCGCAGTGACCAGGGTCCGGGACCGCGCCGGAGCGCCCGTTCCGACGACCGCCCCCCGCGCGGCGGCAGTGGACGCGGCGCTTCCGCGGACCGACGCGGTGGAGGCGACCGCCCCCGCGGCGATCGGGAGGATCGGGAGCCGCGTCCGTGGCGTGGGGACGACCGCTCCGCAGGCCCCCGTCGAGGCCCGGCCTCCGACCGGGGAGGGCGCGACCAACGCGCGGAACGGCCCACCCGAGGGCCGTCCCGACCACGCTCCGGGGCCGATCGGCCCGCCTGGCGCGAGGACGACCGGGGGCCGCGCCGTGGGACCGGCGCTGAACGCCCGCAAAGCGACCGTCCCGATCGCCGGTCCACACGCTCCGGCGGCCCTCGTACGGAACGTTCAGCGAGCGAAGGCCGCACCTACCGGGGGGGCGAAGGCCGCAGCGAACGGCCCGGCCGCCATGACCGTGAGGACCGCCCATCACGCCCCTCACGGGGGGCAGCGCCGCGCAGCGATCGGGACCGCGACGACCGCCGTTCCGCGCCACGTGGGGCAAGGCCTCCCGCCGGTGGTGGCCGGGGCCGGGGCTGGAGCGACCGCCCGGTGGACCGACGCCCACCGGTGAGCCGTGTGTCCGCCACCGACCCTGAAGCCCGCAAACCGTTCCGCAAGGGCGAACGCAGCAACCGCTTCGCCCTGCCCAACCCGGCCAATGAGGGCCTGGTCCGGCTGAACCGCTACCTGGCGCAGGCCGGTGTGGGCAGCCGCCGCGAAGCCGATGTGCTCATCGCCTCCGGCGCCGTCACCGTGAACGGAAAGGTGGTGACCGAGCTGGGCACCAAGGTGCGCCCCGAAGACAAGGTGCACTTCGGGGGGCAGCGGCTCAGCATGGAGCAGAAGCGATACGTGCTGCTCAACAAACCGAAGGATTTCATCACCACCACGGACGACCCGCAGGAGCGGCGCACCGTGATGAACCTGGTGGCCGCGGCCTGTTCCGAGCGCCTGTACCCCGTGGGGCGGCTGGACCGCAACACCACCGGCGTGCTGCTGCTCACCAACGACGGCGACCTGGCCAAACGGTTGACGCACCCCAGCCACGGCGCGGAGAAGATCTATCACGCCACCCTGGACAAGGCCATGACGAAGGCCGACCTGGAACAACTCGTGGCCGGGGTGCATTTGGACGATGGACCCGCCCACGCTGTGGAGGCCAATTTCGTGGAGGACAGTGGCAAGCGTGAGGTGGGCCTCAAGCTGCACATGGGCCGCAACCGGGTGGTGCGTCGGATGTTCGAGGCGCTTGGGTATGAGGTGGTGAAGCTGGACCGCGTGATGTTCGCCGGCCTTACCAAGAAGGAGCTGCCTCGCGGGCATTGGCGCCACCTTTCGGACAAGGAGGTGACCCTGCTGGCGCGCCAGCATGCCACGGTGAAGCCGCGTCCCGGCGCGCAGGCCGCTCGAAAGCCACGGCAAGCGGACAACCCTCGTCCCCGACGTCCCCGGAAGGAGTAAGCTGGCTTACGGCATCAGCCGCCAGACCCTTCGCCCACGCGGCGAACGCACTTCGAGCAGCAACGGTCCGCCACCGGGAAGGGGCAGGTGCGCTTCGCTGGTGGACCATGCCTGGTCGACCACCGTCCGACCTGCCGCATCCAGCAGCCGCACCTGCGACCCTTCGGCTCCCGATCGCTTCAAATGGACCGATCCAACGCGCTGAATTACAGAAACATAAAACTCGTCAGGATCAAGCTCAATGGATGCGACCGGACCCCACAGGCTGGAGGCCCAGGCCGGGTTGTCGATGAACGGGTTGCGGTTGCCCTGCAGGGCGTAGATCGCGTTGTTCCGGTCCACCTCCTTGGTGCTCACGGGATCGGCGGTATGCCAGGATAGCAGAAGGCTCTCGGCCCAGGGGCTGAGATCCCCGGCTTGGAGCATCGGCGAGCTCCATCCGCCCACCTGGCCCACGTAGCGCGTCATCATGTAGAAATAGATGCGTGCAGCGTCACCCTTGTAGGCATCGATGGGTTCGCAGACCGTTCCGGTGTAGCCCGGCCAGTTGCTCTCGCCCACCCGGGTGCCGTTCTGGCCCGTCCAATCGGTCGCGCCCACTTCGCCGTAGGGCAGGTTTCCCCGTTGCTGGTTCACCCAGCCGTCCGTGGGCAGGATGTGATGCAGGTCGGTGTCCATGGGCGCACCGCTCCCGAACCAGCTTTGCGGCATGGTGTGCTCGCGGTTGTAGCAGTCGCCCTCGCTGTTGTAGGTGCCGCATTGGTCGGTGCCGAAGCTGTACAGATAGGGAGGGGTTCCACCGGGCACATCGCTGTAGATGTCCCACACGAAGCCGTCCGGGCGGTCGTCCGTGGTCTCGAACGCGTTCCACAGGTCGGCGTTGGAGAGCACGGTATGGCCATCGATGATGTCGGCCAGGGCGTTGCGAAGGGCGGATCCTGAAAGGCCCTGGGCCGCATCGTAGTAACCCGGCGGTGGCTGGGCGATGGCCACGGCGCAGGGTCCGATGAGGGTGAGGAGTACGGCGGCTCTGCACATGCGCCAAAGGTACCGGTGCGGTGATCGAAAGATCTCCGAAATTCGCGCCCCCCGGGGCTGTAGCTCAGCTGGCCAGAGCGCGTCGTTCGCAATGACGAGGTCGAGGGTTCGACTCCCTTCAGCTCCACCGGTAAAAGGCCCGCATGAACGCGGGCCTTTTCCGTTCGCCCTTAAAGCGCCAACAGGAAGGCCATCGTGTCCACCCCGTCAGCGAAGTCGCTCGGGCCGGGCCGCTGCGCCTCACCGAAGGGCACGGCACCGTGGCCCACGACACACTGCACCTGGTCGGCCTGTTCGGCCAGCCGCGTCTCCAGCGCGCTCCTGTCCGTGTACCGCTCCAGGTGGAGCACCGCCACAGGGCTCGCCAGCGCGGAGGTCTCGCGCAGCAGCAGGAACCCGTTCTCCAGGAAGGGCTCCCGGTCGAGCAGCCACAGGGCCCGGTGGTAGTCCAGGTTGTTGGCGTACTTGGCGTGGTGGGCGATGTCCTTCCAGCGATAGAAGGATCGGAACAGCATGTCGGGATCGAAGTCGGCCGGCACGAAGACCTTGCTGACGTTGCGGCAGCCCAGCCCGAAGTAGCGGAACACATCCTCGCCCAGCGCGTCGAGCTCCGCCTCGCTCTCGGTGCCATCGAGCACCGCGACGCTCACGCGGCCCTTGCGCACGATGCGTGGCAGGTGGCCGAAGTAGTGGTGGAAATAGCGGGCCGTGTTGGTGCTTCCGGTGGCGATCACCGCGTCCACCGGACCCAGGCGTTCCTCGGAAAAGGTCACCGAGGCGGCGAGTTCCGGGCACAGGGTGATCAGCGCGTCGGTGGTGGCGCGGGTGAGCCCGGCGTCCTGGCCGCTCACCTTCACCCGGGCGCGGTGGCCGGCGAGCGTGACGCAGAGCAGGTCGTGCAGGCCCACGAAAGGCACGTTGCCCGCCAGGATCAGGCCCACGGTGCGCGGAAACCTTTCCTGCGCCAGCGCCGGATAGCCGGCCAGCCAGCGGTCCAGCCCGGACCGGTCGAGCAGGTGGGCGATGCCCCCGGCGGCGTAGCGCACCTCCTCCGGGGTGAACCACCCGTTCAGTTGATGCGCCCGCTGGAACGTGGAGCGAAGGCCTTCGAACTCGGCCTCGTTCAAGCCGCAGGCGTGGCCCGGCCATGGGGCGTCCTCCGCGAGCAGTGCGAAGAGGCGGCCCAACTGGGCCCAAGCGGCCACCGTCCGTTCCAAGGCCGCCCTGCGCCCTTGCTCCTCTCCTGCTTCCGCCTTCTGCACCGGCTATATTTGCGGCCCCAAAAGTAGCCCACCGCCATGGCCATCAAGATCACCGACGAATGCATCAATTGCGGTGCATGCGAACCGGAGTGCCCCAACAATGCCATCTACGAAGGCGGGGCCGAGTGGCGGCTGAGCGACGGCACCAGCCTGCACGGTGCGCAGACCACCCCCATGGGCAACAGCTATGATGCCGACGCGGCCAACTCGCCAAAGGCGATGGACGTGTACTTCATCGTCACCGACAAATGCACCGAGTGCCAGGGCTTCCACGATGAGCCCCAGTGCGCCGCCGTGTGCCCTGTGGACTGCTGCGTGGACGACCCCGACCATCGGGAGAGCAAGGAGCAGCTGCTGGCCAAGAAGGCCTTCCTGCACCTGTGAGCCACGTACGCTGGTGCCCCCGCCGGCCGTTCTGCGGAAGATGAGGACGCCCCTTCGGACCCTGCTCGGCGCCCTGGGCGTCACGATCGCCTGTTCCGCTGTGGGCCAGGACGGGCTGGGGCACGATGGCTGGCCCGGGGTGCTGACCGCCGAGCTGAAGGCGCTGGCCGATGCCCGGTCGGACGCCGCGCAGGACAGCATCAGCGCACGGGTGAAGGCCGTGCTTCGTCCGGTCCTGGAAGCACCGGACGCGTTCGACCGCACCTTCGCCGGCATCCCCATCACCGCGGTGGACGCGGCCGATGGCCGGTTCAGGCTCTTCACGTGGAACCTGGCCCGCCCCGACGGCAGCCATCGGTACGAAGGCCTGCTTCTGGTGAACGACGGCCGGCGCCGGGCCCTGTACGAACTGCGTGACATGACCGAGCGCATACCCGCGCCGGAATCCACCGAGCTTGGGCCGGAGAACTGGTACGGGGCCTTGTATTACGACGTGGTACCGGTGAAGCAGGGCGGCCGCACATGGTATACCCTGCTCGGCTGGAAGGGCCACAGCCGGGTGGAGACACGCAAGGTGATCGAGGTCCTGAGCTTCCGCGGAGGCAAGCCGCGCTTCGGGGCCCCGCTGTTCGCCGGGGAAGACCCCCACGGCAAGGGCGACCGGCGGATCAAGCCACAGCGCCGCGTGTTCGCGTACGCAGCGCAGGCCACCATGAGCCTCAAGCGCGACCCGCGGGCCGAGCGCATCGTGTTCGACCACCTGAGCCCCATGCGGCCCGATCTGGCGAACGATCCCGCCTTCCGCGGTCCCGACCTGAGCTACGACGGCTATCTGTGGGAGAAAGGGCTGTGGCGGTTCCAGCGCGACGTGGACGCCCGCGACCTGGACATGGCACGGCCATGGAACGCGCCGCCGAAGGAGGGCCGCTCGAAGTTCTGAGCGCCGCCGGGCCGCGCGGCTACCTTTGCCGCCGATCCAACGCCCGATCCCATGCTGACCGCCACATCCAAGAAGGTCCACAACTACAGCGCGGGGCCCTGCATCCTGCCCCAGGAGGTCTTTGAACAGGCGGCCCGGGCCGTGCTCGACTTCGAGGGCAGCGGCCTCAGCATCCTGGAGATCAGCCACCGCAGCAAGCCCTTCGAGGCGGTGATGGCCAAGGCCCAGGCCCTGGTGAAGGAGCTGCTCGGCGCGCCGGACCATTACCAGGTGGTGTTCCTGGGCGGTGGCGCCAGCCTCGGCTTCCACATGGTTCCGCTCAACTTCATGAAGGTGGGCGGCCGCAGCGCCTACCTGAACACCGGCGAGTGGGCCACCCGCGCCATCAAGGAAAGCAAGCTCATCGGCGACACGGTGGTGGTGGCCAGCAGCGAGGACCGCAACTTCAGTTACATCCCCAAGGGCTTCGAGATCCCGGCGGACGCCGACTACTTCCACTTCACGAGCAACAACACCATCTTCGGCACGCAGGTCAAGCAGTTCCCGAAGAGCCCGGTACCGGTGGTGTGCGACATGAGCAGCGACATCTTCAGCCGGCCGGTGAACGTCGCCGACTTCGCCCTGATCTACGGCGGCGCGCAGAAGAACATGGGGCCGGCCGGTGCCACGGTGTACCTCTTCGACCCCGAACGCACCGGCAACACCGGGCGCACGTTGAGCCCGATGCTCGACCTCAGGAACCACGGGGCGAAAGAGAGCATGTACAACACCCCTCCGGTCTTCGCCGTGTACGTGAGCATGCTCACCCTGGAGTGGATGAAGAAGGTGGGCGGTGTGGCCGGGATCGAGCGCCGCAACGCGGCCAAGGCCGGCCTGCTGTACGGCGCCATCGACCGCCTGGCCCCGGTGTTCAAGGGCACCACGGCGGTGGAGGACCGCAGCGTGATGAACGCCACCTTCGTGCTGGGCGACCCGGCGCTGGAGCCGGCGTTCGACGCACTGTGGAAGGAGGCCGGCATCAGCGGCCTGCGCGGCCATCGCAGCGTGGGCGGCTACCGCGCCAGCATGTACAACGCCCTACCCATCGAGAGCGTACAGGTGCTGGTGGACGTGATGGCCCATTTCGCGAAGAAGAACGGATAACGACCATGCGCATCCACGCCAACGACGGCATCGACACCGCCGCCAAGAGCCGCCTTCAGGAGGAAGGCTTCACCGTCACCACCGACCACGTCCCCCAGGACCAGCTGCGCACCTACCTCAACACGGAGAAGGTGGACGTGCTGCTGGTGCGCAGCGCCACCAAGGTGCGTCAGGACCTCATCGACGCCTGTCCCGGGCTCAAGCTCATCGGGCGCGGCGGAGTAGGCTTGGACAACATCGATGTGGCGCACGCCAAGGCCAGGGGCATCCCGGTGATCAACACACCGGCCTCATCGTCCATCTCCGTGGCCGAGCTGGTGATGGCGCACCTCTTCGGGCTGATGCGCAACCTGCACGAGGGCAACCGGCGCATGCCAGCGGAGGGCCGCACCCGCTTCAAAGAGCTGAAGAAGGCCTGCGAGAAGGGCAGCGAGGTACGGGGCCGCACCCTGGGCATCATCGGCTTCGGGCGCATCGGCCAGTGGACGGCGCGCTACGCCCTGGGCTGCGGCATGCGGGTGATCTACGTGGACAACCGCACCACCGTGGAGGCCATCGAGATGGAGGTAGGCGGGCAGAGCGTCCGGGTGCCCGTGAAGATGGTGACCATGGACGAGCTGCTTGCGCAGGCCGATGCCATCAGCCTGCACGTGCCGGCGCAGAAGGACGGGAAGCCCGTGCTGGGCGGGGCCGAGCTGGCACGGGTGAAGCCGGGCGTGGTGATCGTGAACACCGCCCGCGGCGGCAGCGTGGACGAGGACGCCCTGTTGGCCGCCTTGAAGGAGGGCCGCGTGCGCTCCGCTGCGCTCGATGTGTTCACCAATGAGCCCGAGCCGCGTGAGGACCTGCTGACCGAGCCCCGGCTGAGCCTGAGCCCGCACATCGGTGCGGCCACCGCTGAGGCCCAGGGCCGCGTGGGCGCCGAGCTGGCCGAGCTGATCCTGCATTGGCGCGACAGCGTGCAGGTCGCCTGAGGTCATGCTGCACCTGCGTCCGTTCCGGGCCTGGCGGCCGATCCCCGACAAGGCGCACCGCGTGGGGAGCCGCAGTTATGTGGCGTACACGCCCGAGCAGCTGGCGGCCAAGCTGGACGGGAACCCGTACACCTTCCTGCACGTCATCCACCCCGATCAGGGACGGGATGCGCACCTGTCCCGTACGGAGCGCCACCGCCGGGTGCAGCTCAAGTTCAAGGCCTTCTGCGACCTGGGCTACCTGCGCCGCGACGCCGAGCCCTGCCTCTATGTGTACGAGCAGACCAACCGGGGTGTGGCCTCCCTGGGCCTCATCGCCGGGGTGAGCGTGGCCGACTACCGGCAGGGCCTGATCAAGGTGCACGAGCAGACCCTCACCGCCCGCGAAGCGCTCTTCACCGACTACCTGGACGCCACCGGCATCAACGCCGAACCGGTGCTGTTGGCCGCTCCGGACGATGGCGGCCTGGAGTACCTGCTGGCCCCCATCAGCCGAACGGGACCTGACAGTGACTTCGTCACCGGCGACGGTGTCCGCCACCGCATGTGGGCCGTGGCCGACCCCACCTGGCGCCACGCCGTGCAGGAGCTCTTCGCCACACTGCCGGCCCTGTACATCGCCGACGGTCACCACCGCCTGGCCAGCAGCGCGCGGCTGGCCGAGGGCTGCCACGCCAGCGACGTGGACCCGAAGGCCTGGTGCCTGGCCTACGTGCTGCCGCACACACACCTGCACCTGTTCAACTTCGACCGTGCGGTGACCACGCTGAACGGCCTGAGCCCGGAAGCCTTCCTGGAGGCCTTGACGCAGGTGGGGCGCGTGGAGCGGGTCGACAGCCCCGGCACCGTGCACGGGATGGTGTGCGTGCGCACCCGGCTGGGCTGGCATGCGCTGCACCTGCCGGCGCCGGCCCCGGGCGCTGCACCGGCCGACCAGCTCGACCCGGCCCGGTTGAGCGAACTGGTGCTGGGCCCCATCCTGGGCATCCACGACCTGCGAACCGACCCGCACATCCATTTCGTGCCCGGCACCCACGGCACCGCCGAACTGGAGCTGCTGGTGGACAACGGCACCATGGAGGCCGCCTTCCACCTGCAGCCGGTGAGCTTCGAGGAGCTCAAGGCCGTGGCCGACAGCGGGGGCACCATGCCGCCCAAGAGCACCTACATCGAGCCCAAGCTGCGCAGCGGCCTCACCGTGTACTCCCTGGAGGACGTCTGACCCGCGCCATGGCCCCGACCCTCGCCGAACGATACCAGGCCGTGAAGGCCGGACTGCGGCCCGGGGTGACCCTGGTGGCCGTGAGCAAGACCCGCACGATGGACGAGATCCGCGCCCTCTACGAGCTGGGGCAGCGCGATTTCGGGGAGAACTATCCTCAGGAGCTGCGCGAGAAAGCGCCCCAGCTGCCGGACGATATCCGCTGGCACTTCATCGGCCATCTGCAACGCAGCAACGTGAAGCACGTGGTGCCGGTGGCGCACCTGATCCATGGGGTGGACAGCCTGCGGTTGGCCGAGGAGATCGACAAACGCGCCGCCACTGCAGGCCGGGTGCTGGACATCCTGCTACAGGTGCACATCGCGCAGGAGGAGACCAAGCACGGGCTGTCCCCTGCCGAACTGCGCGACGCCATCGGGAACTGGCCTTGGGCCGGATGGGCACACCTGCGACCGCGTGGACTGATGGGCATGGCCAGCAACACGGAAGACCGCGACCAGGTGCGGCGCGAGTTCGAGGGCCTGAAGCAGCTCTTCGACACCGTGGCCGCCGCGAACACGCATCCGCCGGGCCCCTTCGATACCCTGAGCATGGGCATGAGCGGCGATGCCGAGCTCGCCCAGGCCGCGGGCAGCACCCTGGTGCGCATCGGCACGGCCCTCTTCGGTCCGCGGTAGGATCTCCACAGGCAGGCAACCCCGGCCGGGGATCACGTCTTTCCCTCGTAACTTGGTGCACCCTATCCGTCCGGCATGACACGGAACCCTACCCTGCTCGGTCTTCTCCTTGCCGTGTCCGTCCCCATCAGCGCGCAGCGCAACGTGGAGGTGGGTGTGTCGCAGGGCATCACCAACTATTACGGCGACCTGGGCAACGAGGAAGGTGCCGTGCAATGGGGCAGCACCCGCCCGGGCATGGCCATCACGGTGCGTGACTTCCTGAACAACAAGAAGCGCTACGTCACCCGCGCCATCACCACGGAGGCCCGCTTCAGCTGGAACCGCGTGGGCTACAACGAGGCCGACCCGGTGGGCGGCATGAGCGGCATCGACCTGCGGAACTACCGTCGCGGGCTCAACTTCCGCACGGACCTTTACGGACTGAGCACCCACCTGGTGCTGAACGCCTACCGCGAGCCGTACAAGCCGCTCTTCAAGCAGCGCTTCTTCGCCTTCTTCTACCTCGGGGTGGGCGTGTACTATGGCCGTCCGAAGGCGGACCTGTTCAACGGTGCGCAGGACATCGCCAACCGCTACCACTATTGGGAGGACGGCACCATCCGGAACGCTCCGCGCGACACGCCCGAGGACCAGGCGCAGATCATCCAGCAGGACGGCACCTACGAGACCGACCTCTACAGCTGGGTGACCGAGGGCAGCAGCGCGGCCGGCGAGGGCACCACGCTGGAGCGCACCAGCCCCTGGCACATCGGCGTGCCCATGGGCATGGGCATGCGCTACATGATCACCCGCAAGATCTCCCTGGGCCTGGAGTTCTCCTACATCAGCTTTTTCACGGACAAACTGGATGATGTCAGCGACCGCTATGCCACCTGGAACGAGATCGACCAGACCTATCCCGGGGACCCGTCCAAGCAGGAGTTGGCTCGGTACATCAGCGACCCCACGGGCTGGGGCACGATCGGCACCATCGACCCCAAGACCAGCCCGCGCGGCAATCCCCAGTTGCCGGACGGCATCAGCTACTTCAGCCTGGAGGTGAGCTACAAGTTCAAGCGCAAGCCGGGCCGCCGCAGCTTCGTGAGCCTGTGACCGCGGCCTCGACCATGTGAAGAAAGCCCCCCGACGATGGGGGCTTTTCCGTTCCAAGGCCTCCCTGCGCGTTGTCATTTGGGCGCACGCCCTTCGATGCCGACCTTCGCGACGCTCCGGCGCACCGCACCAGCGGCCTGCCGGGTCCGATGGTCAAGCTTGGACCGATCACCGACCCCACGTACACCGCACCAGCGTCCTGGAACACCCTGGACCGCTTCTTCCTGCGCTACATCCGCGATGAACGGGACCTCCCCTTCATCCACCTCTCGCTGCGGATCACCCTGACCCTGATCCCCCTGGGCGTGCTGCTGTACCTGCCCTTTGTCACGGGCTGGTGGTGGGTGCTGGCGGCGGTGGCCTACCAGTACGTCAACAACGTCACCTACAAGGGCCCCTTCGGGCTGATGCTGCACTGCACGAGCCACCGCCCGCTCTTCAAGAAGGAGTACGAGTTCCTCAACCACTACATCCCCTGGGTGCTGGCGCCCTTCTTCGGCCACTCGCCGGAGACCTACTTCGCGCACCACGTGGGCATGCACCACGCGGAGAACAACCTGGAGGACGACGACAGCACCACGATGCCGTACCGGCGCGACTCGGTGCGCGGGTTCGCCCACTATTTCGGCCGCTTCCTCTTCGCAGGCATCTACCACTTGGCGGCCTACTTCTTCATGAAGAAGCGCAAGCGCCTGATGTACCGAGCGGTGCGCGGCGAGCTGCTCTTCATCGCCTTCTGCACGGCCCTCTGCTTCATCAACTGGCCCGCCACCGTCGTGGTCTTCATCATCCCCTTCGTGCTGTTCCGCATGGTGGCCATGATGGGCAACTGGGCCCAGCACGCTTTCCTTCGCGCGGAGGACCCCGCCAACAGCTACTGGAACAGCATCACCTGCATCAACACGAAGTACAACCACAAGTGCTGGAACGACGGCTATCACATCAGCCACCACATCAAGCCCAGCATGCATTGGACGGAGCACCCGACCTACTTCCAGAAGACCCTGGCACAGTACGCCGAGCGGGACGCGATCGTGTTCGACGGCATCCATTTCCTGCACGTCTTCTTCTGGCTGATGGCCAAGCGCTACGACCTGCTGGCGAAGCACTACGTGGACCTGAACGGCCGGTACCGCAGCGATGCGGAGGTGGCCGAGATGCTGCGGGGCCGCACCCGGCCCATCCCCTTTGCGAGCCAGTTGGCCGCCGCCTGACCATGTCGAAGCCTGCGATGGAACCGGTGTTCGCCGCGCTGCTGAGCGCCGACGACGCGAAGGTGCTCGGTGCGCTCGCGGCCGTGGAGGCCCGCGGCGATGCACGCGCCATCCGCCCCCTGCTGCATGCGCTCGCCGGCGCACGGGACCAGGGCGTCCGCCAGCGCATCACCGCGATGCTGAACCAGGTGAAGGTGCCCGACGCGGCGCGCGAGCTGATCGCGGCCCTGGACGAGCCTTCGTTGGCCGGGGTGCGCTCGGCCGTGCTGTCGGCCTTGTGGAACGCCGGGCTCGACGTGCGCGACCATCTGGAGGTGCTGGTGGGCGTGGCCATCAGCGGCACGGCCGAGGAGTGCTTCGAGTGCCTCACCGTGGTGGAGAACCAGGAGCTGTGGCCCGAGCGCGCGGCGCGCACCTCCTCCACCCGCCTGCGCAACGCCGCTGCCTCCGAGCCCGACCCCTACAAGGCCACCCTGCTGAACGACCTCCGCGCCGTACTGGATGACCGTCTCGGCCGCGCCGCCGAGGACTGAGCAGGACCTTCGCACACAGGCCTCCAGCCGCCGGCCTCCAGCCGCCAGCCACCGGCCGCATCGCCCTTGCCCCTGCACCTGCCCATGCCCCTGCTCCTGCTCCTGCCCCTGCTCCTGCCCCTGCTCCTGCCCCTGCTCCTGCCCCGGCACCTGCGCCGGCCCCAGCACCGGCCCCAGCACCGGCCCCAGCTCCTGCATCGCCAGCCGAAGC
>JADLBK010000232.1 GCA_020847755.1 Flavobacteriales bacterium
ATGGCCGCTACACCGGCACCTTCTACATGGGTGATCATTCACCGGAGCCGGTGGAGGCCTCACTGCAGGGTGCCAGCGGGAGCATGCTGCAGATGCGCGGCGTGTGGATGCGCCAGGTCCCCGCGCCGGAGTTCTCCGTCTCGGAACGCATGCATCAACGCGCCATGGATGCCGAGGCGCCCTTCCTGGAGCCGCTCAGCGATCGCACGCTCTACCTGCGCATTCCCTCCTTCGCCTTCGAGCAGAAAGCGCTGATCGACAGCGTGCTTGCCGCCAGCGATGCGCTGATCCGAGGGACGGAGAACTTCATCATCGACATCCGCAACGGCACCGGCGGCAGCGACGCGAGCTACGCGGGCCTGATCCCCTACATCTACAGCGGTCCCATCCGTTCCGTGGGCGTGAAGTTGCGCGCCACCGAGCTGAACGCGGCCGGCTACGAGGCCTATGCCGACATGTTCGGGCGCGACACGGAGGATGGACGCTCCTGCCTGGACATCGCCTCGCGGATGCGGGCCTCACTGGGCGGATGGATCGAGCACGACGAGCAACCCTGGTCGGTGGACAGCTCGCACACCGTGCTGCCCTTCCCGCAGCGCGTGGGCATCATCTGCAACGAAGGCAATGGCAGCACCGATGAGCAGTTCCTGCTGGAGGCACGCACGAGCTACAAGGTGAAGCTCTTCGGCAAGCCCACCTTCGGCACGCTCGATGTCTCGAACATGCGTCAGGTCACTTCGCCTGACGGTTGCTTCGAACTCGGCTACACCATGAGCATGAGCCACCGCCTGCCGCACATGCCGGTGGACGTGATGGGCATCCAGCCGGACCACTACCTGGATGAAGGCATCCCGGTGATGGAGTGGGTGGGGTACGTGCAGCGGGTGCTGGAGGGGCGGTGAGCAGGCGGGCAAGCTCCGGTCCGGATGGAGCGTTGTCCTTGGATGATGGACCGTGCACGGTACGCGCCGATCGGCGAACTTGCGGTCATGCGTTGGTCCATGCTCCTCTGTTCTGTCGTGACATCGACCTGCCTGTTGGCTCAGGAGGGCGATGGTCCGTCGGTCGCCGAGCTCAAGAAAGCGGCCAGGTCCAGTGACCTTCCCGTGGCTGAACGCCTCGATGCCTATGAGCAGCTCGGCTGGGACCATTACCTCGCCACAGCGCCGGACAGCGCGGTGCTGGTGTCGGAAGTGATGCTCGCACTGGCCGACAGTGCGGAGTTCCATGCCGATGCCGTCTCCGCCCTCCGGCTGAAGGCGGTGGCCCTTTCGGAGAAAGGCGATCTGGAGGGCGCCATTGCGGAGGTGCAGCGTGCCCTTGAGCGTTGTGAACGACACGGCTTGGACGACCTGCTGCCCAAGGTCTACACGAGCCTGGGCATCTTCCACAACCAGATCGGCGACCTCGGGCAGGCCATGTCCTATCACTCACGGACGATGCAGGCTTATGAGAAAGCTGGCGATGGTGCGGGCATGGCCGCCGCGTTGAACAACCTGGGCTTCGTGCATTACGATGCGCGCGATACGGTGCAGGCCCTCGCCAGTTTCAAGCGTTCGGTGGCGATCCGCGATTCGCTCGGCATCGGCCACATGAACCTGAACGCCTTGGGCAACATCGGCGGCATGTACATGGACCGCGAGGAGCCCCGCGAGGCCTTGCCCTACTTGGAGAAGGCGCTGGCCATCGCAGAGGGCACCGGTGATCGGCGCGGACAGGCCCGTGCGCTTTCCAACATGGGCACCTGTTACAAGCAGTTGGGAGAGCTCCGGATCGCCATGGATCATCTGCGGAAGAGCAATGATCTCGCGGTGGAACTGAACATGCCCGGCGTGGAGGCGGTGAACCTGTTGGTGATGGCCGAGGTGGCCCTAGCCCAGGGCACTCGAGGGGAGGCGCTGGCCATGGCCCTCCGATCCCACGCCCTTACGCGTGCGATCGGCGACGTGTACATCCGGGAGAACGCCGCCATGCGCCTGTATGAGCTTTACAAGGAAGCCGGAGACCTCCGTCAGGCGCTGAGCTTCCATGAGGAAGGCGTTCAACTGCGCGACAGTCTGGCGAACGACCGCAGCCGCAATGAGGTGATGCGGCAACAGGCCCAGTACGAGTTCGAGAAGCGTGATGCCCTGCGACAGGCCGAGCAGGAGAAGAAGGACGCCGTGGCCGCGGAGGAACTGCGCCGCCGCAACCTTCAGCGCAACGCCTTCATCGGCGGCTTCGTGCTGATGCTCGCGCTGGCGGGCACCTTCCTCTTTCAGCGCAACCGCATCAACAAGGAGCGGCGCCGCAGCGAGGAGCTGCTGCTCAACATCCTGCCGGAGGAGGTGGCCGAGGAACTGAAGGAGAAAGGAGAAGCGGACGCCAGGCACTTCGACACCGCCACCATCCTCTTCACCGACTTCAAGGGCTTCACGCAACTGAGCGAGAAGGTCACCCCGGCCGAGCTCGTGGCAGAATTGAACACCTGCTTCAAGGCTTTCGACGGCATCATGGGCAAGTACCGCATCGAGAAGATCAAGACCATCGGCGATGCGTACATGGCCGCTGGAGGATTGCCCGACCCGAAGCATGGCTCACCCGCCGATGTGGTGCGCGCAGCTTTGGAGATGCAGGAGTTCATGCAACAGCACAAGGCCGAACGCGAAGCTGCGGGCAAGCCCTACTTCGAGATGCGTGCGGGCATTCACACCGGCCCCGTGGTGGCGGGCATTGTGGGCGTGAAGAAGTTCCAGTACGACATCTGGGGCGATACGGTGAACACCGCCAGCCGCATGGAGAGCAGCGGCGAGGTGGGCAAGGTGAACATCAGCGAGGCCACCTATGACCTGGTCAAGAACGAACCGGGTATCATCTTCACCCCGCGCGGCAAGGTGGAAGCGAAGGGCAAGGGGGGGCTTGACATGTATTTCGTGGAAGGGCAGCCCGCCATCGCCTAAGGCTATGGCGCATGAAGGGAGAGATGCCTTTGTGGGGTGGCGCAGAAGCTCTGGAGCAGGGCAGGCTTGACTTCGCGAGCCGAAAGGCGTGCCGGAACGAAGCGTGCAGAGGACGGCCCCGGACCCCTGCGGCTCCCTGATCCTTCCGATCAAGTTGCCCGCCGGCTCAGCACCACCTCCGCCAGCCCCAGCGCCGCGATCAGCCCCTGCAGCCAGAAGAGTTCCGTCATCAGCACCTGCACACCGATCCAGACGAGGGTGCCCAGCCCTAGGACCATTGCCGCACGGGGAGCATGCCTGTTCCGCCGCAGCGTGAGCATGAGGCCGGCGCAATGCCCCAGGCCGAGCATGGCGAAGAGGATCACGCCCGGCCGGAAATAGTCCGCGAAGAGCGTGCTGTGCATGAAGCCGGCCGGCAATCGGAGCAGCGAGCCATCGGGGGCCAGCATCAGCAGCAGCCCTCCGACCAAGGCGTTCACGGCCAGGAAGGCTTGGACGAGGAGCAGGGCGGTGCGCATGGGGTGAAGGTCGCGCGCCGGGCGGTCCGGGAAGCTGATGCGGGTCACCGTGCGTGCTCCGTTCCTTTGCGGGGTGTGCTACTCCACCACGCTGGACCGCGACCTGAAGGCGCTGGAGCAACGGCTGAACCGCCGGATGCTCGTGGACAGCAAGCGCGGGGAGGGCACGATCGAGCTGGACCTGCCGTTCGAGCGTGCGACGGCCTTTGCCCGCCCGCTGAGCCCGGTGGTGAGCAGCCGGTCACCGGAACGGATCAGCGTGCAGCGGTGGGGGCTCCTGCCGCGATATGTGCGCACCGAGGAGGAGGCCGCGGAGTTCCTGAAGCGCACACCGACCTTCAATGCCGTCAGCGAGGAGGTGGAGGCGAAGCGCAGCTACAAGCACGCATTCACGCAGGGGCAGCGCTGCCTGGTGCCGGTGACAGGCTTCTTCGAATGGCGGCACGAGGGCAAGGTGAAGGTGCCGTACCGGATCGGGCTCAAGGGCGGCGACGTGTTCTGCCTCGGCGGGCTGTGGGAGGAGCACGAGGGTATGGACACCTACACGGTGCTCACCACCCGCGCGAACCCGCTGCTGGCCTTCATCCACAACAGCAAGCAGCGCATGCCGGTGATCATTCCGGAGGCGCAGTGGGACGCCTGGCTCTCGCCCGACCTGCCGCCAGCCGAGGTGAAGCGGTTGTGCGAGCCCTTTCCGGAGGAGGAGATGGAGGCGGAGCGCCTGGGGGCGGGTCCTGTCCAGGGCACCTTGTTCTGAAGCGGAACCTGTCCGGCGATGGGTGCGCGGCTCGAAGGGCGCGGCGCATCCCGCGGGAACGGGGTCGCGTACCGCGCCCTACGCGGGGCTTGCCACCATCACCAGGCTTTCCGGAACGAAGCGCACGCCGAGGAACTCGATCTCCGGCTCGCGGAGCACGGTGGTCCGTTGGAGCGTGAACCCGCCGGCCTGCAGGACCCGCTCCCAGTCGGCCTGTTCATAGGTGGTGAACCCGAACGCGGTGAACGGCATCTTCTCCATCGATGACCGCGTGCGCAGCACCGCGGTGAAGGTGCCGCCTGGTCTCAACACGCGTCGCAGCTCATGCAGGTGCGGCAAGGGGTCATCCCAAAAGTACACCACGTTGATGCAGAACACGCGGTCGAAGGCGCCATCCGCAAAGGGCATGCGGTCGCTCGTTCCATGCACGAGCTGAAGCTGGCCGGAGGAGAGGAGCCGGGCGTTGCGCGCAGTGGCCTCCCGCACCATGTCCTCGCTGAGGTCGAGGCCGAAGAGCTTCAAGCCCTGCGCCTTGCTCGCCAGTTCGGGGAAGAACAGGCCGTTGCCGGGGCCGATCTCCAGCACGCTCATGCCGTCCCGCAGGTCGAGCGCGTTCCATGCGCCTTCGTACAGGGCCCGGTTGGCAGCGTTCATGCGTTCGCCCACCTTACCGGCCATGAAGCCGTGCGGCCTGCGCAATTGGGCGGCCAGCTGCTGGTGCGTGGGGCCCTTGAACAGCAGGCGGAGGAATTGGAGCGGGTTCATGGCCCAAAGGTGGGCATGAAGGGAACCTCCGTCGCTTGACGGACCGTCCAAGGCCATCGCATGTCGCGATGCGCGGCCGATGGCCATCCAAGGCTGCGCACGATGGGCCGGGACAGTCGCCGCAGCGGGCCCGCTTCAACGGATCAGCAGCGGCCACGATCGGGTGAGCCCGTTCCGCTCAAGCACCAGGCGGTAGGCGCCAGCGGGCAGGCGGTGTGTTCCGATGCGGCCGTCCGTCGTGGTGCCGGTGAGCAGCACACGTCCCGTGGCGTCGCACACGGTGAACGCCGTGGGGCCGGTGAGACGCGGAACGTTGACGTGGTCCGTGGCCGGGTTGGGGAAGGGGGCGCCATCCCCTTCCATCAGGTCGCTGGTGGTGACGGAGATGCAGGAGGCCTGCACTTCCGGTAGCGTGGAACACCCCGGTGCGTTCCCGGTGATGGTCGGTACGGGCAGGGCCGGGGACAGGACCCGGTCGCAGATGGCCTGCACATGGCAGTAGGAAAGCTGTGGGTTGTTGTCGATCTCCAGCGAACCGATGCCCAACGGATGGTCGAACGCGCTGATGTCGCTCAACACCGGGTTGCCTTCAAGCCAGAGCATGCCGCAGGTGTCGAGGCCCAGGAACGCGGAGGTGATGGACACCAGCTGCGGGCAGGTGAGGAACTCCAGCCCACCGCCGATGTGCGTGATGGTGTTCGATCCGCTGAAGGAGGTGAGCGTGCCGCCGATCCGGACATGCTGTTCCACCGTATCGAGGCTCGGCAGGATGTCGAGCTGCACGACCCCATCGAGACCCAGCAGCAGACCGCCGGCGCGGGACAGGTTGGGCAGGGCGGTGGAAGCGGGCAGCAGCGGCGAGCTGAGCTGGAGCTGTCCGCCAATGGTGGTCAACTGGGTGCCACCGGTGATATTGACCGCTCCGGGCGCGATGATGCGGAAGTCGCCCCCGACGTGGTGGAGCGAATTGGGCACTGCGGCGGAAGCCACCGGGGCACCGGCCGTGATGGACCAGGAGCCCATCACCGAGTCGATCTGGCCCAGGCCGGCAAGGCTGCTCATCCGCTCGCCGCCCCATACTTCCAGATCGCCCCCCACGACGCGGAGCGCGCCCAGGCCGTTCAGCCCCTCCAGGCTGTCCACATCGGTGGCGCGCAGGTCGCCCTCCACGCGCTGCAGGGATTGCAGGCCATTGAAGGAGCGCCAGCGCTGGCAATCGGTCACCAGCAGGTCGCCGCCGATGTGGCTCAATGCGCCGAAGCCGGTGAAGTCGTATGGGCCCGGGAAGGTCTGGGTGAGCACGAGGTCGCCGGTGATCGCCGTCAGGGCGCTGAAGCCCGAGAGGTCGTCGATGTTGATGCCGGTGATGATGAGGTCACCGGGCAGGGTGTCGCAGCCCCCGTAGGTCGCGGCATAGGTGTCGGCGTCGGTCTGGGAAGCGATGGTGACCGTACCCGTGGGGCATTGGGCCGCGAGGATGGTCGTGAGGAGGGTGGAACACAGGCCGGTGATCGCGCGCATGCTGGGACGACGGAGGACCGGCGGGCGGGTTGCCTGGCAGGGGCCCACCGGCCCGATCAGCCCCGCATGGCGGCGGCGAGCTCCGGGTAGGTGATGGCCAGGTGCGAGGTGTGGCGGATGCACCGGCCCTGATGGATCACCAGGACCTGGGGCGACTCGTGCCGCACGCCGTAGCGCTGGGCGATGGCGTCCGACAGGGCACGGTGCCGCAACAGGTCCAGCAGGTACGTGGGCCCATCGGCCACTTCCCAGGCCCGCTGGAGGCGGTGCAGGGCCGTGCTGCTGATGGAGCAGCGCGTGCTGTGCTTGAAGAGCAGCACCGGCCGTCTGGCGGATGCGGCATCGATGGCGTCCAGCTCGTCGAGGGCGGTGAGGGGGGGCCAGGACATGGCCGCGAAGGTCGGGCGGGAAGAGCTGCAGGGCTCGGTGTGCCCGGTCACCGGTGCGGATCGCTATTTTGCCGGCGGCCGGGTGACGGTGTTCCCGTCAGTGA
This sequence comes from Flavobacteriales bacterium, assembly GCA_020847755.1. Lineage (GTDB taxonomy): Bacteria > Bacteroidota > Bacteroidia > Flavobacteriales_F > PHOS-HE28 > PHOS-HE28. The sequence continues at coordinate 6,994 of JADLBK010000232.1, forward strand.
CACCCGGAGCCGTACCGTACAGCCATGAAGAATGTCCTCCGCCCCTGATGAACGCACTTCCGACCTTCGCGAGGTGAACCTGCGGACCGCCGTGCCCGGTGAAGCGCACGTGGAGACGGAGATGGCCGCGCTGGCCGCCCGTTTCATCAACAGCACCAACCGCCACGTCTTCCTCACCGGCAAGGCGGGCACCGGCAAGACCACCTTCCTGCACCGGCTGGCCAGCAGCACCCACAAGCGCTACGTGATCCTGGCGCCAACGGGCATCGCCGCCTTGAACGCGAAGGGCGTCACCATCCACAGCCAGTTCCTGCTGCCCTTCGGCGCCTTCCTGCCCGAGAAGCAGCGACCGGCGGACATCCCCGATGGCGCCTTCCACGACCAGGACACGCTCACGCGGCGCCATCCGCTGAACGCCATACGGCGCAATGTGCTTCGCGAAGTGGACCTGCTCATCATCGACGAGGTGAGCATGCTGCGCGCCGATGTCCTGGACGCGATCGACTTCCGGATGCGGGCCGTGCGCCAGAACCGACGCGAGAGCTTCGGCGGCGCGCAGGTGCTGCTGATCGGCGACCTGTACCAGCTGCCGCCCGTGGTGAAGGACGAGGAGTGGCGTGTGATGCAACGGTATTACGCCAGCATGCATTTCTTCGAGAGCCAGGTGCTGAAGCAGCACGGCTACGCGCACATCGAGCTGGACCGCATCTTCCGGCAGCAGGACGATCGCTTCATCCGCATCCTGAACAACCTGCGCGACGACCGGGTGCGGCCGGAGGACGTCGACGAGCTGAACGCGCACTACCGGTCCAGCATCCCCGCCGCGGACAGCGAGGGCGTGATCACCCTCACCACGCACAACCACAAGGCCGACGAGATCAACCAGCAGGCGCTCACCCGGCTGCCGGGCCAGGCGCACGCGTTCGAGGCGGACATCGACGGCGACTTCCCGCAGAGCATGTACCCCGTGCTGGAACGGATCGAGCTCAAGGTGGGCGCGCAGGTGATGTTCGTGAAGAACGATCCGGAGAAGATGTACTTCAACGGCAAGCTGGCGCGGGTGGAAGCGCTGGACGATGAGGGCATCACGGTGCGCATGTACGACGGGGTGGGGGATGCGCCTTCCGCCGCCACCTACAAGCTGAAGCGCGAGACCTGGGAGAACAAGCGCTACGTGGTGAACGCGGCCACCAAGGAGCAGGAGGAGGAGGTGCTGGGCACCTTCGAGCAGTATCCCATCAAGCTGGCGTGGGCCATCACGGTGCACAAGAGCCAGGGCCTCACCTTCAGCAGGGCCATCATCGACGTGGGGCAGGCCTTCGCCCCGGGGCAGGTGTACGTGGCGTTGTCGCGCCTGCGCTCGCTCGACGGGCTGATCCTGCGCACGCGCATCGATCCGGCGGTGGTGAGCACGGACAAGGACGTGGTGGCCTTCACGCAGCGCGGCGAGCAGCAGGAGCCGCTGCCGCAGCAGCTGCACGCCCAGCAGCGCGCCTACCTCCAGCAGCTGCTCACCGGCACCTTCGACCTCGGCGAGCTGCTGCGCAAGGTGGAGTGGACGCAGAAGGACCATCCGGAGACCGCGCAGTTCGAGGATGATTCCATGAAGACCGCGCTGCAGCTGCTGCGGGACAGCCTGCGCAACGAGGAGGAGAACACGCGGAGGTTCCAGGGTCAGCTCATGCGCCTGCTGTTCGAGGACAAGCGGGAGGAGCTGCTGGTGCGGATCGACAAGGGCGGCGCCTACTACGGCGACCTGCTGCAGGAACGGATGAAGGCCCTGGTCCGCCACATGGCCCAGGCCGAGCTGTTGAGCCGGACGAAGGAGTACACCAACGCGCTGAAGGAGATCGACGGCATGCTGATGAAGCGGATCGCCACCATCGCCAAGGTGGGCTACCTCACGCGCTGCATCCTCAACGGCGAGGAGATCCAGCGGCCGAAGGACGTCGAGCAGGGGCTGGCCGCCAAGCGCGCCGCCCTGGTGGGCGAGGCGCGCGCCTGGGCCGAGGAGAACCGGCCGAAGGGCAAGACCGGCAAGCGCAGGAAGCGGCAGTCGGATGATGAAGCATCAACCGATGGCGACCGTAGCGGCGACCCATCGGGTCGCCCAGCGAAGGGCGCCACCTACGCCACCACCTATGCCCTGGTGAAGGAGGGCCTGTCGGTGGAGGAGATCGCCCGCAAACGCCAGATGGCGCGCAGCACCATCGAGGGGCACCTGGCGCGCGGCATCGGCGAGGGGCTGGTGGAGCTGGACGGCCTGATGCCCGACGCGGAACGCGACCTCATCGCCGACTGGATGCGCGAGAACCCGGCCAAGGGGCTGAACGAGGCGGCGGGCCACTTCGACGGTCGCTTCGGCTATGGCCAGCTGCGGATGGTGCAGGCCTGGGTGAAGCGCGAGGCCTGACCGGCCGACGGTCATTGCGGATCCGAGTCCACCGGGCTCCGTATTTTCCCGCCATGTCCCGCTCCATGCACACCCCCGACGCGCAGGGCTACATCCCCTTCATCCACAACTACTGCGACCGGCGCTGCGAGCGCTGCCGCTTCGTGCGGCAATGCCGCGTGGGCGCGGTGGACGTCGACGATGTGGGCGAGGCCGAGGACGCCGTGGCCGATGAGAGCCCCGAGGACCTGCGCAAGCGTTTAATGAAGCTCATGGGCCTCAGCGAGGAGGACATGGCCGCCCTGGACGCCGCCAAGGAGGAGCGGCAGAACGAGCCGGTGGACCCGTTGGAGGACGCGCGCGAGAAGGCCGAGATGGCCGAATGGCAGCGCGAGCAGGAGGCCCTGGACCGCAAGGTGGACGCGCACCCGCTGAGCGGCATGGGATCCACCTACCTCGATCTCGTGCACGCGTGGAGCGAGGCGCGCGAGGAGTCGTTGAAGGCCCGCGGCGTGCAGCTGCACCACCGCATGGGCGTGGACATCCCCGCGGAACTGCGCACACCCGAGATGCTGGTGCTGAGCGAGGCCGTGCAGGAGGTGCTGTGGTTCCACACCATGATCCACGTGAAGCTGCA
>JADLBK010000233.1 GCA_020847755.1 Flavobacteriales bacterium
GGACGCCACCACGGTGCTGAGCCGCAAGATCGCCGAGCTGGGCATCTACCCCTCGGTGGACCCCCTGGACAGCACCAGCCGCATCCTCACCCCCGCCATCGTGGGCGAGGAGCACTACACCTGCGCCCAGCGTGTGAAGGCCATCCTCCAGCGCTATAAGGAACTGCAGGACATCATCGCCATCCTGGGCATGGACGAACTGAGCGAGGACGACAAGCTCAGAGTGTTCCGCGCCCGCAAGGTGCAGCGCTTCCTGAGCCAGCCCTTCTTTGTGGCCGAACAGTTCACCGGCCTCAAGGGCGTGATGGTGCCCATCGAGGAGACCATCAAGGGCTTCAACATGATCCTGGACGGCCAGATGGACGAGTACCCCGAGGCCGCCTTCAACCTGAAGGGCAACATCGAGGACGTGATCGCCGCCGGCAAGAAGATGCTGGCCGAAGCCGCAAAGGCCTAAGCCACAACGAACGCTGCAGGTCCGCACCGGTAGCGTCGACCCACCGGGTCGACCGAATGGTGCGGCAGGCAGGGAGATCAGAAAACCCGATCAATGCGCGTCGAGATCATCACCCCGGACAAGGAGCTCTTCAAAGGCGAGGCCTCGTACGTCGGCGTGCCCGGCGTGGACGGCAGCATGGGCTTCCTGGAGAACCACGCCCCGCTGATCACCGTGCTGAAGGCCGGTGAGGTGAAGCTGCGGACCGAGAAGGGCGAAAAACTCTTCCCCGTGAAGGGCGGCGTGGTGGAGGTGAGCCACAACACCGTGCTGGTGCTGGCGGAGTAGGTCCGAGGTGAACGTCGGACCGCTGTCCGACACCTGCGACACGGATCGAACGGCGCCCATGGGCGCCGTTCTTCGTTCAGGCCGCAGGCATCCTGCGAGCGTGCAGCGCGTCTTCCTCAAGTCTCGACCGTTGGAAACGGCCAACCCTCCCTGTGATGCGCTCGACCTCGATCCTGGTCCTCGGTTCCATCTTCCTGGTGGGGGCCAACACGTACGCACAGTTCACCCCGGGGAATGTGGTGATCTCGACGCTCGCCGACCCCTCCGCCACACATGGCAGTGCCATCGAACTGCGGGAGTACGATCCCAATGGGAACGCTGCGCTCACGGTGACCCTGCCCACCACGGGGGCGGACCGGATCTTCGGTGCAGGCAGTTCCTTCAGTGGTGCGCTCAACGCGCACCCCGCTGCGAACGCCCTGGTGATCACCGGCTATGGGGATCCCGCACCCGTTGGAACGCTCCTGCGGAACACGGATGCGGCCACGAACGCGCGGGTGGTAGGGACCGTGGACCACTTCGGGACCTTCACTCGACAGGCCAGCTCGAACGTCTTGTTCTCCGGCAGAGCCATCCATGCGGCCTGCACCGACGGCACCCAATTCTGGGCAGTCGGTGATTCCGGAGGTGTGGCGTACTTCGGTCCCGGACCGCAGACCATGGTGGCCGGTACGAACGCCGCGTTGTCCACGGTGAAGGTCGTGAACGACCAACTGATGGCGTCGGTGATCTTCGAGGCAGGCCCACCGACCGTGGACGACGGGGTGTATACCGTCGGCACCGGACTTCCGACCGCCCCAGGCGCGACCTTTTCGCAAGTGATCACCTCCGCCGGGCTCAACCCGTTGTTCTTCTTCAATGCGGCCGGCGATGTGTGCTACGTACAATCCGTGACCGGTGTACGCAAGTGGGTGCGGAACGGGAACGTGTGGACGCTCGCCTACCAGTTCGAACAGACCATCGCGTCCCTGTGTCAGACCATATGCGTGGACTTCAGCGCTGCTCAACCGGTGATCTACGCAGTGCTCGCCTGGCCGAACTACCTGGTGAAGTGGGTGGATGGCGGTGCGTCATCCCCGGTGGCGCAACTCGCCCTGCTGCCCTTTTCCGCCGTGGGCATCAGCATGGCCCCGGGGCCGTGCGCAGTGGGCGCGCCCTGTGATGATGGTGACCCGGGCACGCTGAACGACCAGGTACACGCCGACTGCACCTGCAGCGGTGACCTGGTGCGGCTGGGGGTGGATGTGTGGCTCGAAGGGCCTTACAATGCGGTGTCCGGCACCATGTTGGACGCTCTGCGGACACAGGCTTCGTTCCCGCAAAGCGAACCGTATTCGGGCCTTGGCCTTTTGCCCACCTATGGCGCTGGCAGCACCCTGGGCAGTGGTGTCCTGAGCGTGACAGGTGTCAACGCCATCGTGGACTGGGTCCTGATCGAACTGCGCGCACCCGCCGATCCCTCTGTGGTGGTGCAACGCGTGCCGGCGCTCTTGCAACGGGACGGCGATGTGGTGGCGCTCGACGGGGTGAGCGACCTCGCCGTGCCGGCCGCACCCGGACCCTACCACGTCGCTGTGCGCCACAGGAACCATCTGCCTGCGATGACCCTGCAGCCGATCGCGCTCAGTGCCACCTCCACTCCGGTCGACCTCAAAAGCCCTTCCACCGACACCTACGGAACGAACGCGCGGAAGACCGTGGGAACCACCCGTGCGCTCTGGGCCGGGGACGTGAGCGGTAATGGCCAGGTGAAGTACGCGGGCAGTGCGAACGACCGGGATCCCATCCTCACCGCCATCGGCGGCAGCGTGCCCACATCGACCCTCTTCGGGCAGTACCGGCAGGAGGATGTGAACCTGAACGGCCTGGTGCGGTACACGGGGGGCAGCAATGACCGGGACCTCATCCTCCAGAACATCGGCGGTAGCGTGCCGACCGCTGTGCGCA
>JADLBK010000234.1 GCA_020847755.1 Flavobacteriales bacterium
CTTCATCACCCGTTCCCCCTCCTTCAGCGCCGGCTCGTTCTTGTTGGCCAGCTGGCCGCAGGCGGCATCGATGTCGCGCCCACGGCTTCGGCGGATGCGGGCGATGATGCCCTTCTTGTGCAGGTATTGCTGAAAGGCCTCGGCATCCTGCGCATCGGTGCGGCCGAACCCGCCCGCGTCGATCGGGTTGTACTCGATGAGGTTCACCTTGGCGTGCACATCACTGGCATAGCGCACCAGCTCCTTGGCGTCGGCCAGGGAGTCGTTGAAGCCACGAAGGAGGATGTATTCGAAGGTGACGGGCTGCCGGGTGGTGCGCGTGTAGTGGCGCAGGGCGTCCTTCAGTTCGCTGAGGGAGTTCTGCTCGTTGATGGGCATGATGCGGTCGCGCTTCGCATCGTTGGCCGCATGCAGGCTGAGCGCCAGGTTGAACTTCGTGCCATCGTCGGCCAGCTTGCGGATCATCTTGGCGATGCCCGCAGTGCTCACCGTGATGCGTTTGGCGCTCAGGCCCAGGCCGTCCTCGGCCGTGATGCGTTCGGCGCTGCGCAGGGTGTTGGCGTAGTTGAGCAGGGGTTCGCCCATGCCCATGTACACGATGTTGGTGAGGCCCTGCCGGTGGTACTTCTGCGCGAGCTGATCGATCAGCACCACCTGGTCCACGATCTCGCCCGCGTCGAGGTTGCGGATGCGCTTCAGCTTCCCGGTGGCGCAGAAGCTGCACGTGAGGCTGCAGCCGATCTGGCTGCTGATGCAGGCCGTGAGGCGTGTGGGCGTGGGGATGAGCACCCCTTCCACGACATGGCCGTCCCAGGTCCTGAAGGCGCACTTCACCGTGCCGTCGTTGCTGCGTTGCTCCTCGGCCAGCACCAGCGGACGAAGCACGCAACGCTCGGCCAACGCTGCCCGGAAGGCCTTGGGCAGGTCGCTCATGTCATCCCATGCGCGGGCCTTCTTCTTCCAGAGCCACTCCCAGAGCTGCTTGGCGCGGTAGGGCTTCTCGCCCAGCTCCGCCACCAGGGCCTGGATCTCCACGAGGGAGAGGGAGCGGATGTCGGATGGGGCGGCCATGTGTCGGTGACCAAAGCTCAGGATGGAGGCGCGCGACGAAGGTACCGGCTCAAGGCAGCGTGAGCTCCACCAGCCGCAGGTCCATCGGCGTGGTCACCTTGATGTTGTTCTCCTCGCCCTCCACCAGGGCCACACGCACACCGAGGCGCTCCACCAAGGTGGCCTCATCGGTGAAGGCGGGGTCGTAGGGTTGCCCGAAGGCCTTGCGGAGCAGGTCGGCGTGGAAGCACTGCGGCGTTTGCACGGCCAGCAGTTTCGAGCGGTCGAGCGCGCGGGATCCCTCGGCGGTGGTCTCGCGGATGCTGGGCACGACAGGCACAACCGGGATCGCGGCAGCGCTCGTGTCGGCGGCATCGAAGCAACGTGCGATCAACTCAACGCTCACCAGCGGCCGAACCCCATCATGCACCGCCACGAGGCCATCGCCTTCCACCTTTTCCAGACCCGCCTTCACACTGTGCCAGCGCTGGTCGCCACCGGCCACCACCTCATGCTGAATGAAGAACCGATGGCCCATGCACAGGGCTTTCCAGATGTCGAAGTGCTCCCGCGGAAGCACCACGATGAGCCGCATGGCGGGAGCGTAGCGGTGGAAGGCCTCGATGGTCCACATCAGCAGTGGACGGCCCTTCACCGTTTGGAACTGCTTGGGCACGGGGCCTCCCAAGCGCTTGCCGCTTCCGCCGGCGACGATGATGGTGCTACGGTTCATCCCGGGTGAAATAACCGCAAAGGCGCGAAGGCGCAAAGTCCAGAAGCAATGAAGAAAGGGCCGCGATCCGTATCGCGGCCCTCTTCGCGTCTTTGCGCCTTTGCGGTTTCAAACGATGAGCATCGCATCCCCGTAGCTCAGGAAGCGGTACTTCTCCTTCAGGGCCCCCTTGTAGGCGTTCCACACGTGGTCATATCCGCCGAAGGCGGCCACCTGCATCAGCAGGGTGCTCTCGGGCATGTGGAAGTTGGTGATCATGCGGTCAGCGATACTGAAGTCGTACGGCGGGAAGATGAACTTGTTGGTCCAACCGTTGAAGGGCTTCAGGTGGTTCTGCGTGCTGACGCTGCTCTCGATGGCGCGCATGGTGGTGGTGCCCACGCAGCACACCTTCTTGCGGGTGTCCTTGGCGCGGTTCACGATGTCGCAGGCCTCCCTGGTGATGATGGCCTGCTCGCTGTCCATCTTGTGCTTGGTGAGGTCCTCCACCTCCACGGGGCGGAAGGTGCCGAGGCCCACGTGCAGGGTGACGTGCGCGAAGTGGATGCCCTTGAGCTCCATGCGCTTCATCAGCTCACGGCTGAAGTGCAGGCCGGCAGTGGGGGCGGCCACGGCGCCCTCGTGCCGGGCGAAGATGGTCTGGTAGCGCTCCGCATCGCTGGGCTCCGTGTCCCGCTTGATGTAGCGCGGCAGCGGCGTTTCGCCCATCTCGGTGATGGCCTGCTTGAACTCCTCGTAGGTGCCGTCGAACAGGAAGCGCAGCGTGCGGCCGCGGCTCGTGGTGTTGTCGATCACCTCCGCCACCAGCTCGTCGTCCTTGCCGAAGTAGAGCTTGTTGCCGATGCGGATCTTGCGGGCGGGGTCCACGATCACGTCCCACAGCAGGCTGTCGCGGTTGAGCTCGCGCAGCATGAACACCTCGATCTTGGCACCGGTCTTCTCCTTGTTGCCCCACATGCGCGCGGGGAACACCTTGGTGTCGTTCAGGATGAAGGTGTCGCCCTCGTCGAAGTAGTTGATGATGTCCTTGAACTTCTTGTGCTCGATCTTGCCGTCCTTCCGGTGCAGGACCATCAGCTTGCTGCCGTCGCGGTCCTTGGTGGGATAGAGGGCGATCTGCTCCTTGGGCAGGTTGAACTTGAACGAGGTGAGCTTCATGGGATTGGCGTGGCTTACGGGCCCGTCGTTGGGGGGAAGGGGCGGCGAAGATAATGTGATCGTTAAGGAATCGTCAAAGCTGCTGGACAACAGCGGATTAGGCTGTTGATAACCGCGTTCTCGGCTCAGCGCGGGGCGATCAACTGGGCCAGTTCCACCGGCGGCAGAGCGTCGGCCACGTCGAGCTCGGCGATGCGGGTGCGGCGCAGGGCGCTGAGCCAGGCCCCGCAGCCCAGGGCCTGCCCGAGGTCGTGCGCCAGGGTGCGGATGTAGGTGCCCTTGCTCACGGTGGTGGTGAAGTGCACTTGGGGCCCTTCCATGCCCAGGAGCATCAACTCGTGCACGGTCACCCGCACGGGTTCCATCTCCACCGGACGGCCATCGCGGGCCAGGAAGTAGGCCCGCTCGCCCTTGTGGTGCTTGGCGCTGTACATGGGTGGCCGCTGCAGCAGGTCGCCGGTGAACCGTGGCAGCACCGCCTCCACGGCGGCCCGGTCGAGATGCTCCCACGGCAGCGCGTCGCTCACCGGTGTTTCCCCGTCCTGCGAGGGGGTCACCCCTCCAAGGGTGAGGGTGCCGGTGTAGGTCTTGTCCAGCCCGCTGAGGTTGGGCAGGTCCTTGGTCCGGCGTCCGTACGCCAGCACCAGCAGGCCACTGGCCAGGGGGTCCAGGGTGCCGGCGTGTCCCACCTTCACACGGCGGCCGGCCAGGGAGTTGAGCGCGCCGCGCAGCTTGCCCACCACATCGAAGCTGGTCCAGCCCAGGGGCTTGTCCACCAGCAGCAGGCCGCCGCCCTCCAGGTCGATGGGGTCGGTATTGGCCATGGCGTCACACCAGGTGCAGGGGGATGCCCAGCGCCAGCAGCAGCAGCAGCACGCCGCCCACGGCGATGCGGTACCAGCCGAAGGCGGCCAGGCCGCGTTGCTGCAGGTAGGCGATGAAGCCCTTGATGGCCAGCACGGCCACCACGAAGGCCACGGCGTTGCCGATGGCGAACAGGCGCAGGTGCTCCCCGGTGAAGGCACCGCCGTCGTCCAGGTAGTCCCAGAGGCTTTTGGCGGTGGCGGCGAACATGGTGGGCACGGCCAGCAGGAAGCTGAACTCCGCGGCGTGCTTGCGGGTGAGGCCCTGGGCCATGCCGCCGATGAGGGTGGCCGCCGAGCGGGACACGCCGGGCACCATGGCCAGGCACTGGAAACAACCGATGATCAGGGCCTGGCGGTAGCTCACCGTCTGCGGCCCGGTGCCTGTGCCGCCGGGGGCCCAGCGCTCGATGAACAGGAACACCACCCCGCCGGCCAGCAGTGCCAGGGCCACCACCGTCACGTTCTCCAGCAAGGCATCGATGTGGTCCTTGAACAGCAGGCCCATCACCACCGCGGGGATGAAACCGGCCAGCAGCTTCAGGTAGAGGTCGAAGCTCTGGAAGAAGCGCTTCCAGTAGAGCACCACCACGCTGAGGATGGCGCCGAACTGGATGGCCACGGTGAAGAGCTTCACGAAGTCGTCCTGCGCGATGCCCATCAGTGTGGAACCGATGATCATGTGGCCGGTGCTGCTCACGGGCAGGAACTCCGTGAGGCCCTCGATGATGGCCAGGACGATGGCCTCCAGGATGCCCATGCCTGCGACTACCGCGCCGGGCGCTTCAGGATGGCGTAGAAGATGAAGAGGTAGCCGGCCAGGGCCACCAGCGGGGCCACGGTGATGCGGCGGGGGCTGAAGATGGCCTCGGGGTCGAAGGCATTGGGGTCGCCCGTGCCGCCGCCGGCCATCAGGATGAAGCCCAGCACCACGATGCCCAGGCCGATCACCAGCAGGCGGTAGTTCACGCGGGTGAAGGGCATCTCGTTGTCGTTGTGCGCGGCCATGCGGGTCGGGGGATTCAGCTCCAGTGGATGTCCTCGGCGGACATGCGAAGGTAGCGCCGCACGGCGAACCAGGTGCTGGCCAGGGAGATCAGCAGGCCCAGCAGCAGCACGGCGGCGAAGAGCAGCGCCAGGGTGGTGGCGTCGGTGAAGGCCAGCAGATCGGGCACCGTGCGCAGCACCAGGCGCAGGGTGAGCACCAGCAGACCGATGGCCAGCACGGCGCTGAGCACGCCCTGCCACAGGCTCTGCCCCAGGAAGGGTCGCTGGATGAACCAGCGCGTGGCGCCCACCAGGTGCATGGTGCGGATCAGGAACCGCTGGCTGTACACCGCCAGGCGGATGGTGTTGTTGATCAGCGCCACGGCGATGATGAGCAGCAGCACGCTGAAGCCCAGCACGGCCAGGCCCAGCTTGTTCATGTTCGCCTGGATGTTGCGCACCACCGCCGCGTTGTACGCCACCTCGTGCGTGCGTGGGTCGTGCTGCAGCCGGTCCACGATCCATTGCACGCTGTCGGGATGCGCGTGCGTGGCGGCCAGCCGCAGTTCGATGCTCGCCAGCAGCGGATTGCTGCCCAGCACGCCCAGGAAGTCCTCGCCCAGGTCCTGCTTGAGCTGCTCGGCCGCTTCGTCCGCGGTCACGTAGCGGGTCTCAAGCACCCACGGCTCGGTGTCCAGGGCCTTGCGGTACTGCATCACGTCGGTCTCCTTCAGCCCGCGCTTGAGGAACACGTCCACCCGCACATGCTCCTTGAAGTAGCGGTCCAGTGCCCGGGCGTTCAGCACCAGGAAGCCCAGCACCCCCAACATGAACAGCACCAGGGCGATGCCCACCACGGTGCCCAACGTGGCCGTGCGTGTGCGGCGTCGGGTGGGTCGCTCCATCGACATGGCCGCGAAGGTAGGGGCGTGGGATCCCACGCCCCTACTTTCGCGGGGCGATCGAACGGACATGGCCTACGAGCACACGGACATCGAGAAGAAGTGGCAGGACGAATGGCGCAAGCGCGGCACCTACCGCGTGACCAACGACCCGTCCAGGCCCAAGTACTACGTGCTCGACATGTTCCCCTACCCCAGCGGCGCCGGCCTGCACGTGGGGCACCCGCTGGGCTACATCGCCAGCGACATTGTGGCGCGCTACAAGCGGCATTGCGGCTTCAACGTGCTGCACCCCATGGGCTACGACAGCTTCGGCCTGCCCGCCGAGCAGTACGCCATCCAGACCGGCCAGCATCCGGCCAGGACCACCGAGGTGAACGTGGCGCGCTACCGCGAACAGCTCGACCACATCGGCTTCAGCTTCGATTGGGACCGCGAGGTGCGCACCAGCGATCCGGCGTTCTACAAGTGGACCCAGTGGATCTTCCTGCAGCTCTTCGACAGCTGGTACGACGCCGCGCAGCAGAAGGCCCGTCCCATCAGCGAGCTCATCGCCCGCTTCGAGACAAAGGGCTGCACCGGCCAGGATGCCACCGTGCTCACCGGTGATGTGGAGCGCTTCGTGGGCGGCTTCTCCGCAGCGGAATGGAAGGCCTTCGACGAGCGCACCAGGCAGATGGTGCTGCAGCATTTCCGGCTGGCCTACCTCAGCGATGCCTGGGTGAACTGGTGCCCCGCGCTGGGCACCGTGCTCGCCAACGACGAGGTGAAGGACGGCGTGAGCGAGCGCGGCGGCCACCCCGTGGAACGCAAGCGCATGAAGCAGTGGAGCCTGCGCATCACGGCCTATGCCCAGCGCTTGCTCGACGGATTGGATGCGCTCGACTGGAGCGAGAGCATCAAGGAGGCCCAGCGCAACTGGATCGGCCGCAGCGAAGGTGCCACCGTACGCTTCCCCATCGGCGAGGACTTCATCGAGGTGTTCACCACGCGCCCCGACACGCTCTTCGGCGTCAGCTTCATCACCCTCGCTCCGGAGCATGTGCTGGTGGGCAAGTTCACCACGCCCGATCGCCAGGCCGAGGTGGAGGCCTACGTGAACAGCGCCAAGAACCGCAGCGAGCGCGAACGCCAGGCCGAGGTGGACAAGGTGAGCGGTGTGTTCACCGGCAGCTACGCGAAGCATCCCTTCACCGGCGCCGAGGTGCCCGTGTGGGTGGGCGATTATGTGCTGGCCGGCTACGGCACCGGTGCCGTGATGGCCGTGCCCGGCGGCGACCAGCGCGACTGGCGCTTCGCAAAGCACTTCGGCCTGCCCATCATCGCGGTGACCGAGGGCGCCGACATCGAGAAGGAGGCCGACGAACGCAAGGACGCCACCATCTGCAGCAAGGGTTTTCTCCAGGGCTTGAAAGTGCCGCAGGCCATCACACGCGCCATCCAGGAGCTGGAGAA
>JADLBK010000235.1 GCA_020847755.1 Flavobacteriales bacterium
CGAGCAGGTGGGCCGTCACCTGCGCCCACCCCTGGTCGGTGCGTTGTAGGTCAAGCGGCGTGTTCACAGGGAGCCGGCCGATGATGGCGGCATCCGTTCCGGGCAGGGCGCGCAGGCGCAGGACGGAGGCGGTGGTGCGGTGAGTGGGCATGGTGAGGTGTGTGTCAGGGCGTGGTGATCGATCTCAAGGGTTGGCCGCGCTACCACCGGCGGTACGGGCCATCGCGCTCGGCCCTTCATCCTCCAGGGCTTGATCCTGTGCTGGTGGTGCCGCCACTTTCCTCCCCTGCACCACCCCCCTCCCCTGCTGCGGCGGGTCGAAGCGCGCTGAGGAGCTCCATCCACCCATCCGCTCGATCAGGCCCTGGAAGCGTGTGGGGTCGTACCCCATCACGAAGGACAGGGCCGAGGTGATGCCGGCCATGTGCACGTACTTCAACTGCCCCTCGGCCGGTGAAGGCGGCTCGGCGAAGGGTGACACGTCCAGCAGATAAGAACTGGTGATCACCAGCAGGTAGACCGCGAAACTGCGCTTCATGCTCACCCACGGTTGCTCGTAGAGGTACTCCAACTGCCGCTGGAGGCGGTCCACCACGGGCAGGTCATTGTGCACCAGCGCGCGCATCAGGTTGGCCTGGATGGCGCGCGGGTCGCAGTTGTAGCTGAGGCAGCCCGCGATGAAGGCGGCCAGCAGGCCGAGAAAGCAGACGTTGGTGGGGGTCCAGAACAGGAGCACGTGAAGGGCCGGACCGATCTGGAACCCATGGCTGGCCAGGTCCGCCCGTTCAGGGCCGGTCTTGATCCAGCAGCCCAGCATGAACAAGGTCAACCAGCACATCATGGCCACCAGGCCCAGCACGCCGAACAGGGCGCGGGAGCGCGGTGTGCGCTGCTCGAAATGGTAACCCAAGGCGAGCAGCTCGTTCTTGGCCTCTTCGATGGACCGCTGCAGGGGAAGTTGGGAGAAGCTCATGGCTGCGGGCTTGAGGTGAGCGGTGGCTTGGTGGTCCGGCGATCAGAGGCCTGATCGACCGGTGTGGCTTCGGTCCACCAAAACAACCTGCCCACCCGATCCCCCACCCACGTGGTTCCACGTGGGTGCACCCATGTATTTCCACGTGGGTCCACCCACGTGTTTTCCCCCTGTTGCACCTCCTCCGACCCGGTTAGATTGGCCGCCCAAAGACCAACCTCCATGTCGAACAGCACCGGTGCGATGTCGCTCTCCGAACACACCCAGGCCCTTCTGGACTTCTCCGACCACTTCCGCCACGCCACTGCAGGGGCCCTCACCTCCACCCGGCAGTACCTGCTGCACGAGGAGATGCGGCTGCTGGTGGACGTGCTGCCCGCCGGCGACCGCCTGGTCATCGTTCACCACGGGCTCGATGGGAATGCGCTGGTCTACGGCCTCAGCTTCGTGAAAGCGACCCCCGCCGGCGGTGGCCTGGACTTCACCGACCCGGGCGCCCCGTCGCATTTCCTGGACAAGGGGTACCTGCGTTCGATCACCGCGGCGGACTGGCAGCCGTTCCGCACCGCCTACCGCACCCAGGTGCTGGTGGACCGCGGCGACGGTCACGGCTTCGTGCCCCTCACCGATACCGACGCCCGCTCGGTGACGCTGCCGTGGGACACCGAGATCGACGTGATGCACGGCACCACCGTGCAGGGCGAGACCGGTCCGTTCCGTCTGGCGCTCTCGAGCGTGAGCGTGCGGCACGACGACAGCGACGGAGGCCCTGAAGGTTTCCGCCATGGCATCGCCTTCCATGTGGAGCAGCGCCGCATCACCGGCTGGTACCCGATGCTCGACGACTCCACGTACGACCAGGCCCCGTTCCGCTTCAAGGCGGATGACTATGGTTCCCTCTGCCCGCCACGCTGCAGCCGGTTCCAGCGGTAGCGGAGCGAAATGGCGGTTGCCTAGCTTTCCGGCTGCGACCGGAGATGCCCGCCACCCAGCTGAAACTGCTGTTGATCCCCGCGGCACTGGCCGTGTGGTGGCGCGTTCGCACCCGGGAGGAGACCTGGTTGACGTGGGCCGGAGCGCAGCTCCTGGCCGCCCTGCTGGTCGAAGGCACCGCGCAAGCCCTCATGTTGACCGGGCACTCGAACTGGGCCCTGTACAACCTGTACATTCCCATCGAGTTCGCCACGCTGACCCTGATGCTGCTGCATGTGCCACGGCCGGACCGACGGCGCATGCGGCTCTCGCTCGTCGCCGGCCTCCTCTTCCTGTCCGTGCTCTCCTGGGAATTCGCCCGCAATTGGCGCGCAGGACAACTCCATGACATCCTGGCCATGTCCCTGATCTCCGGCGGCCTGCTGCTCTCCTTCCTGGCGATGTTCGCCGGGCTGGCGCTGGCGGACACGGTGATCGAGCCGCAGGCGGAACGTTCCGCCTGGTGGCTGCTGGCCTCGGTGGCCCTCTACTTCATGAGCTTCATCCCGGTCTTCGGGCTGATCAAACACTTCACGGGCACCGATCCCGAAAAGGCGCAAACGCTCCTGAAGGTGAACGACCTGCTCTTTGTGATCCGCTACTCCTTCATGGGCGTCGCTTTCCTCCACCTTCTGCCACGCCCCCACCGGTCATGAGCGATACCGACCTGTACATCACGGTCATCGTGGTCTCGCTGAGCCTGCTGGCGTTGACGGCGGTCCTCTTCCTGGTGATGATCGCGGCGTCCAACCGCCGCCACCGCCACCGCGCCGAGCTGGCCGAGCTGCACCTGCAGCGCGATGCCGAGCTGCGCCGCGCCGAGCGCGAGGCCACCGAGCACACGCTCACGGAAGTGGGCCGCGAGCTGCACGACAACGTGGGCCAGCTGCTCACCGTGGCGCAGGTGGGCCTGCTGGACCACCTGGACGATGGCGCCAAAGAGCATCCGCGCGTGGCCACCGCGCTTGAAGCCCTGGACCAGGGGATGGAGGAGGTGCGCCGCCTGGGACGCAGCCTCAACCGCGACCACTGGCAGCAGCTGGGTCTGGCCCGCGCCCTCGAACTGGAGGCCACCCGCCTGGAGCGCCTCGGCAAGGCCCGCGTGCTGACGCAGCTGGACACCGCCTCACCGGATCCGGCCCCCGACGTGAAGACCATCCTCTTCCGCGCCTTCCAGGAAGTGGTGGCCAACGCCCTGCGCCACAGCGGCGCCCGCACGATCACCATCGCGCTGCACGGCGCCCCGCCCACCCTGCAGCTGCAGGACGACGGCCGCGGCTTCGACCCCGCCGCCCCGCGCAACGGCAGCGGGCTCACCAACATCCGCACCCGCTGCGGCCTCATCGGCTACACCGCCACCCTGTCCACCGCGCCCGGCAAAGGCTGCACGTGGACCTTCACCCCCACATCCGCTCATGCCCCATCCGGTAGCCCTGGTGGATGACCACCACATGGTGCGCGAGGGACTCGCCGCCACCATCAACGCGTTCGCTGACTACACCGTGGTGCTGGAAGCGGCCCATGGGCAGGAACTGATCGACGGCCTCGACGGTCGTCCCGATCCCGCCATCGCCATCGTGGACCTGCACATGCCGGTGATGGACGGCTTCGCCACCATCGCCTGGCTGCGCACCCACAGACCGGAAGTGCTGCCGCTGGCCCTCACCTTCGACGCCAGCGATGAGGCCCTGGTGCTGGCCTTCCGCGCCGGAGCGCGGGGCTTCCTGCGCAAGAACGCCCGCAGCGCCCTGCTCAAGCACGCCCTGGACAGCCTGGTCCACACGGGCTACTTCCATTCCAACGAAACGCACACGGAGCCGGTGGACCACGGCTTCCTGCGTGCACGGATCGACCACGAGCGCGCCGACATCCTGAGCCGCATCACCCCGCGCGAGCTGGAGTTCCTGCGCCTGGTGTGCTCGTCCGAGGAGCTCACCTACGAGGGCATCGCCGAGCTGATGGGCGTGCAGCCGCGATCGGTGGAGAACCACCGCTCGAACCTGTTCGAGAAGTTCGGAATGAAGAGCAAGACCGGGCTGGTGCTGTTCGCCTACAAGTGGCGCATCGTGGAGCCGTGATCGGAGCTGTGCGCCGATCGCCCCACACTCCCCCGCCCTTGCCCTACCGCAGCACCAGCACCGGCAGCCGGCGCTCGCCGCCCTCCTCCACCAGCAGCAGCGTGTACGGCCCGGGCGCCAGCCCGTCCACGTTCAGCGGATGGACCTCACCGTCCACCGGCCACCACGGGGTGACCTGCTGGCCCAGCGCAGTGATGAGCACTGCGCGGGCACGCCCACGCAGACAGGGCACCTGTAGCGTGAGCGGTCCGCTGGTCGGGTTCGGCACCACGCGCGCCTCACCGGCACAGCCCGCATCGCCCACGGCGTTGTCGATGGCCACCGTGATCACCGCCGTGCAGAAGGTGACGTTGCCCGCCTGGTCCACGGCCGTCCACGTGACCACGGTGGTGCCGGGCGGGTACATGCCGCTGGCGTCCGCGGTGCCGTTGACATCGTTGGCCACGGTGACGGCGCAATCGTCGAAGGCCACGGCCGGTTCAAGGCCGACGAACACGGCGCTCACCTCACTGCCGACCACGACGGTGTCGCGCGGGCAGATGATCACCGGCGGCACCGTGTCCACCTGAATGAGCAGGGAGTCGCGCTCGGCGCAGCCCCGGTCGTCCGTCACCTCCACCCAGGCCAGCACCGGCGGGTTCACCGAAAGTGCCGTGCCCGCACTGCCATCGTTCCAGAGGATGGTGTGCAGCAGGCCCGAGACCTGGAGCTGCACGGGCGTGTTGTCGCACACCACGGTGTCCGGGCCCAGGTCCACCAGATCGGTGCCGGCGTCCACCACGTGCACCGTGTCAGTGGCCGTGCCGCAGGCCGACGTGGCGGTGACCCAGTAGGTGCCCGGCAGCCAGGCCGTGAAGGTCTGCGATGTGCTGAGGTCGTGCCATAGGTAGCTCTGGTACCCGGGTCCGGCGTCGAGCACCACCACCTGGCCCATGCACAGCGTATCGCCGGCCCCCAGCTCCACCGGCGGTATGTAGGGCACCTCCACCACCTGCACCGTGTCGCGCAGCACGCAACCGCTGCCATCGATCAGCTCCACCCACACCTCACCCGGTGCGGAGATGGTCGCGGTCTGCTGGGTGGAACCCGTGCTCCAGATGTGGGACGCACCGGGCCCGGCATCGAGCAGTAGCGCCTGTCCCGTGCATACCGCAGTGTCCGGGCCGAGCGTGTAGGTCGGCGGTGGTGCATAGTGCAGCACATGCGTTCCCACCGTATAGCCGCAGGGGCAGGCCTTGGCCACGCGCACCAGGGCGCTGTCCGTCCCGGGCCAGGCCAGGGTCAGGAGCGTATCGCCCGCGGTGGGTGGCACCACCGACCCGTTCACCCACCAGGTGTACGCGCAGGCCGTGTCAGGCTGCTCCACGGCGATGTCCGCAGTGCCGATGGTGCATGCCGAGTCCGGACCGACCAGCACGATGTCGCCCCGGAACCGTGCGCCGCGCACGAAAAGCGGGAGGCTGAACTCGCTTCGACCCGACCCGAGCGGATGTCCGAGGCTCACATACCCGCAGCCTGCGCCAGGCTGTTCCGGCGATTGGATGACCCCGACGTGCTGGGACTGTATGCCTCCACTATCGTAGATGCGCCCGTCAGGGGCCAGGCGCATGTGCTCACGCTGAATGGCACCCGGCAAGGTGAACTTCGATGCTTGGATGGCCGAGGCCGTGGTCTGTGTCAGGTCGTACTGATGGATGCCGTCGAAGTCGGACATGTAGAGCAGCTGATCGTCCGGGGAGAACTCAGCGGAAATCAAATAGTTGGTGCCGACGAACGAAAAGTCGAGCTGGTTGCTCAAGGTGCCCGTGGCGGCATCGAAGTCGAAGATGTGCCAGGAGCTGATGAACGGGAAGGGCGTGCGCCAGGACATCACCACCCGCTTGGCCGCATGGCTGAAGGTGGGCCGCAGGATGTTGTCGCTGTTGGGGATCACCGTGGTCACCGGGGGCTGGAAGCCGTTGCCGGTGAGCAGCCAGGCCTCGAGCCGGGAAGGCTGGGCCCTTGGAAAGAGGAACCAGATGTCCGTGCCGTTGCTGTGGTACGCGGCCGCCATGGTCTCCATACCCTGCGTGTGCAACAGCTGGTTCTTGATCGTGACGTCACCGAGCCCGCCGTTCAGGCTCATGTCCACCTTGTTCCAGCGCACGCCGTGGCTGGTCCCGTTCTCCACCTCATCCATCGTGACGAGGCAGTATTCGGTGCTGCTGCCCGGCCAGGGCACGATGATCGCCTGGTTCACGCTGGAGGTGGTGCCACCGCCGAGCAGACCGCTCCCGTTCGGCATCACCGTGTGCGTCCGGTCCCAGATGTTCAGTCCATTGCTGTAGCACAGCAGCTCGCCATCGGCATCGCTCATGGTGGCCGAACCCTCCCGGCAGTACATGGCGCTGGCCGATCCGGCCATCACGGTGCCCGTGGCGAAGTGCAACGATGCACTGTCGGCGAAGAACCAGTTCATCTCGGGGCCCCACGACCGGCAGCTACCCGTGGTGATCGACACGGTCGTGGAGGTGTTCGTACACGCGGCCGAGGTGGTGGTGAGGTAGAGCGAGTACACCCCCGGTTGCGGCACCACGAACACCGTGTCCCAGGCGTTGCCGTACACCGCGCCGTCCAGGTACCAGGTGGGGCTTCCGCCGGTGCTGGTGTTGGTGAGCCACACCGTGTCGCCCGGCAGCACCTCCAGATCGCTGGCCGTGAACGAGGCCTCGCCGGGGCAGTCGACCTCGAAGAGCTGGGAGGCATCGTCCACGCAGTTGTTCACACTGTCGCGCACGGTGAGCTGCGCGGTGTGGAAGCCCTCCTGCGTGAAGCTGGTGCTCGCGTTCGGTGTGGTGGCCAGCGTATCGCCGTCCAGCGTCCACAGATACGAAGTGCCCGGTGTGGACTGGTCGACGAGGTCGAGCAGCGCACTCACCGGTACGGGTGATGCAGGCGACAGGGTGAAGGCGGCGGTGAACGGGATGGGGCACGGCGACAGGCAGCCCTGCGAGGCCAGCAAACTGGACCTCGTGGTCTGCAGAGTGGCCACCATACGGTCGCCCTGCCCTGCGGTGAATTGCGTCTGGCAGACCTTCTCGCCGTAGTCCATGAAATCGGCGAACAGGTCGTTCTGATCGCCAAGGCCGCCGAGACCCACCGGACGGAAGGGGTTGTTCAGTGAATTGTCGTCCGCATCGGTGAAGCAGGAGTTCACCGTGGCGGTGCAGGCCACGGAGGCCGTCGCATCATCGGGCGGCGTATCGCACACCCGGTCGCCGTCGCTCAGGCAGTCGGCGTTGCCGCAGCCCCCGTCGAAGGTGTGGTAGAGGCCCAGGTAGTGCCCCAGCTCATGCACCGTCACCTTCGTGTTGTGGACCGACCCGCCCAGGAAGGCGGCCTCCACCACGGCCCCGTCCTGCGGCTGGCCGTGCATGCCGGGCAGGAAAGCGTAGCCCGCCACCGCCGACCCCACGGACGTGGAGGTGATCTCGCGCACCACGTAGAGGTTGATGTAGCTCAGCGGGTCCCAGTGCGAGAGCAGCTTGAGCTGCGCATCCTGCGTTTCGGCCACCACATCGGTGAGCGGGGATTGGATGTGCTCGATGCCGATGGTGGCGTTGCCCTGTGGATCGCGCTGCGCCAGGCAGAAGCGGATGCCCATGTCGTGCCCGTCGGGGTCGAAGTACGCGCCCGCGTTCGCGAAGGCGTCGTTGAGCTGCGCGATGCCGGCGATCACCGTCGCATCGGGCAGGTCCTCCGAGCCGCCGTTGTGCACCACATGCACCACCACCGGCACGGTGATGAGCCCGCCGCCCCGGGCGAAACCCGCATCGTGGTCCAGGAGGAGGCGCAGGCGCTGTTCATGGTGATGCTGCGCGTCCGCCACCTGCGGTCGCCCGGCCATCACTGCGGCGTGAACGGCATCGGTGGCACAGGGGTGCTGTTGGGCGGACACCGGAACGAGGCCGGTGAGGCCCATCGCAACGGCCGGCAGGATGGCGACGCGGAACCGCATTTGGACAAGGAGGTTGATGGTGTGCGTAAGCGGTCCGGACGTGGTCCGCCGGAACTGTGGAAAATGTAAGGAACTTCCCCGGATGCGCCGCGGATCCCTCGGACGGATCGTGAAGAACTTCAGTTGAACCCCATCCGGAGAGCGCCTATCCTTGCCCTTCGGCCGGAACATGCACCCGGCATCACCGAACCCATCGACCAATGAACTTCAGAACGAACACCCGCACGCTGCTCCATGCCGTGCTGTTGACCGCCGTATCCGCCGGCCGACCGATGATGGCCCAGCAGGCCTCCGGCCTGCCCCCCAACGGCTGCGGCTTCGACCACGGTCACCAGGAGCTGATGCGCGACGATCGCGGATACCGGCAGCGTGTGCTCGATTTCAACGAGGCCGCCCGCCTGGCCCCGCCCGGCATCGAGCGCGACCTCAACACCTTCAAGGTGCCGGTGGTGGTGCATGTGATGGACATCGGCACATCGGCCACCGCGGTCACCGATGACCAGATCCGTGCGGGCATCAAACGCACCAACGAGTACTGGCGCAAGGTGGCCGGCTCGGCCGGGGACGGCGCCGGGGTGGACATGGGCATCGAGTTCGTGCTCGCCGTGCGTGATCCGAACGGCAACTGCACCAACGGCATCGACCGGGTGAACATGACCGGCATCCCGGACTACGTGAACTTCGGGGTGGCCTACGACGGGGCGCTCGGCCTCCCGGATGCCGCCCTGAAGGCCACCAGCATGTGGGACCCCACCCAGTATTACAACATCTGGCTGGTGGGCGAGATCGACAACGGCGGACCGGTGGCCGGCTATGCCTACTTCGCCGGCAGCCATGGCTCCTCCATCGACGGCACGGTGATGCTCGCCCCGTACATGATCAGCAGTGTGCTCGCCCATGAACTGGGGCACGCCTTCAACCTGTACCATACCTTCCAGGGAGACAACAACGGCACCCAGTGCCCGCCCAACGGAGCCTGCGCCGCCGACGGCGACCAGGTGTGCGACACGCCGCCGCACATCCGGCCTGCGAGCTGCAACCCTGGAGGCACCAACAGCTGCGACGGCAACTCGTCCAACAGCCTCCACAGCTTCAACTACATGAACTACACCCAGTGCGCGGACAACATGTTCACCGCCGGGCAACGCACCCGCGCGCAACTGGCCATGACGGCCGAACGCGGCTCCTTCCTGGCCGCCAACGGCAACATGTCCCTGGTGCCCCCCGCCGCCCCGCTGCTCGACTTCCGCGCGTCGGCGGCCGTGCTGTGCGGAACAGGCCAAACGGTGACCATGGAAGACCTCTCCAGCTGCCTGCCGAACACCTACCTGAACGATGCGGAGTTCCCGGGCATCACCTTCGGCTGGACCATCACCAACGGGATCACGACGCTGAACTCCTCGGCGCGCAGGCCCACCTTCACACTGGCCACCGCCGGTGTTTACAACGCCACGCTCACGGTGACGACGAGCCTGGGCACCTACACCCGGACGGAGAACGGGGTGGTGGTCGTGGCCGCTGCGCCCGTGGCCGCCTGTACGCCCACGACCAGCAACCAGTGCAACTGCGCGCAAACGGTGAACAACGTGGTCTTCAACACCATCTCGAACGCGACGAGCACGATCAACAACGTGGCTTACACCGACCTCGCCTGCACGCACAACACGGTGCTGGCTGCCGGAGGCACCTACCCCCTGTCCGTCACCATCCGCGCCGGTGGCAGCGCCGCCGAATCGCTGAACGGTTACATCGACTACAACAACAATGGTGTGTTCGAGGACCCCTCCGAACTGGTGATCTCCGGTAGCACGCCGGCGAACACCACCAGCACCATCAACGCCAACGTCACCATCCCGGGCGGTGCGGTGATGAACACCCTGCTGCGCATGCGCCTTTATGGCGAGGCCGGCACGCTGAGCGCCAACGAGCGCAACTGCCTCGCCGCCACCTTCGTGGGCGATGTGGAGGACTACGGGGTGTATGTGAGCAACAGCGTGGCCGGCGTGAGCATCGCCGCCACGCCGGGCACCACCATCACCTACGGCACCAACGTCACCTTCACCCCCACCCCGGTGAACGGTGGTGCGGCGCCCACCTACACCTGGTTCCGCAACGGCGCACCGGTGGGCCAGGGCGCCACCTACCAGAGCAACGACCTGCTGCCCGGGGAGACGATCCGCTGCGAGATGGCCTCGAACCTCGCCGGGGTCCTCTCCTCCCCGGCCCTGTCCAACACGCTCACCATGACCGTGACGGGCCCGCCGCTGAGCGACTTCACCGCAGACCGCACCAGCGTGTGCGCCGGGGGCACGGTGACCTTCGACGACCTCTCGCTGCTGAGCCCCACGGGCTGGAGCTGGAGCTTCCCGGGCGGCACGCCGTCCACCTCCACCGCCGCCAACCCGGTGGTGACCTACAACACGCCGGGCACCTACGCCGTCACCCTCACCGCCTCCAACGTGAACGGCTCCGGCAGCACCATGACGAAGCCTGGATACATCACCGTGTACGCGGTGCCCACCACGGCCTGTGCGGTGACGCGCACCGAGGTCCCGGCGGTGAACATCGGCATCTTCAACGTCGCCTTCCACACCGTCGACCACGCCACGGCGTGGGACGGCCCGGTGATGAACGACTACAGCTGCACGCAGATCGCGCAGCTTCAGCCGAACACGAACTACCCGATCGCGGTGACGGTGGGCGGCTTCAACACCCAGTGGGTCCGGGTGTACATCGACTACAACGGCAACGGGAACTTCACCGACGCGGGTGAACTGGTGTTCGCGCCCGCCAACGGCACGGGCGTGCGCAGCGGCAGCTTCACCACACCGGTGGCGCCCACCACCGGCGTGCTGCGCCGCATGCGCGTGATCACCGACTTCGTGAACACGACGCCCGGCCCCTGCACCACCCCGGTGCAATACGGCCAGGTGGAGGAGTACGGCGTGGTGTTCACGCCCGCTCCGGGCATCGCGGTGGCGCCCCGCGTGCACCTCGAAGGCGCCTACAACGCCACCACGGGCCTGATGAGCGATGCCCTCCGCAGCGCCGGCCTGGTGCCGTCCGTGGAGCCGTACTCGGTGCTCGGTTACAGTTTCGTGGGCGGCGGAGGGGAGAGCACCACGGCCCCGGTGCTCGCCGTCACCGGCAGCAACGCCATCGTGGACTGGGTGGTGGTGGAGCTGCGCAGCGACGCCACGCCCACCACCGTGCTCGCCAGCAAAGCCGCCCTGCTGCAGCGCGACGGTGACGTGGTGGGCACGGACGGCACCTCGCCCGTGAGCTTCACGCAGAGCGCCGGCACCTACCGCATCGCCATCCGCCACCGCAACCACCTGCCCGCCATGACGCTGAACGGCGTGGCCCTCTCCAGTTCGCCCGCCACCGTGGACCTCACCGTGGGCGCCACGGCCACCTTCGGCACCGATGCCCGCAAGTCCATCACCGGCACCTTCCCCGCGCTGGTGCTCTGGGCCGGTGATGTCACCTTCAACGGCCAGGTGAAGTACGCCGGCGGCAGCAACGACCGCGACCCGATCCTGGTGCGCATCGGCGGCACCGTGCCCACCAACACCACCAACGGCTACTTCCCCGAGGACGTGAACCTCAACGGCCAGGTGAAGTACGCCGGCAGCGCCAACGACCGCGATCCCATCCTGGTGAACATC
>JADLBK010000236.1 GCA_020847755.1 Flavobacteriales bacterium
CGTCCACATCGGCCTCGCCCGCCTCGGCGATGCGCGCGAGCTTCTGCTCGTTGGCGGGGTTGATGGTGTCGAAGTACTTGCCGCTCTTGGGCTTCTGCCACTTGCCGTTGATGAAGAGCTCGTATTGGGCGTTGATCTTGACGTGGTCGGTGGACTCGGGGGCGGGGGCGAGGGTCCAGTCGAGGGCGTTCTTCTTGGCCATGGCGATAAAGATAGACGAGGCAGCGCTGTAACTTGGCGGCACCATGAGAGAGTTGCTTGTGCGCATTACGAACCCCGACAAGGAGAAGCTCGTCACGGACATCCTGCACGAGATCGACGGCGTTGCGGTTGAACGCATACCGAAGACGACCAAGGTGCCCGGACGACCAAAGGCCAAGGCGGCTAAGCGGAAGCTGACCACGAAAGAGAAGCGCTTCGTGGCCGATATCAAACAGGCTGTGAAGGAGGTGAAGGATCACATCTCAGGAAAGAGGAAGCTTCAATCCGCCAGAGAATTCCTGAATGAGCTATAGTGTCAACGTCACCCGAACGTTCAAGGCGAGAGCGAAGCGGCTGATCAAGAAGTACGCCTCGCTGAAGCACGAGCTTGACGAACTGATCGGATCGCTGGAACATGATCCGGAACAGGGCACATCCATCGGCAAGCATTGTTTCAAGGTGCGCCTGGCGATCAAATCGAAAGGTGCTGGCAAGTCCGGCGGCGCTCGCGTGGTCACATGCGTGTTCCATGTGGCGAAGGAGGTTCATCTGCTTACGATCTATGACAAGGCCGAGCAGTCATCAGTGAGCAGGGCGGAGCTTGATGAACTGCTGAAGGAGCTGCCACGCTGAGCTTCTCGCAGCACTTCCGAACCGCTCATGCCCATCCCCCGAACCCATTCGCGCCTGTGACCTGGCTTACCACGGGCGGAGCATTGGAGGCCACCACATCGGATGACGACTTCGTTGCGAAGACCAGTGATGGTTACATGCTTCGTGCAGAGAAGATGGGTCGCAAGAAATGGTGGTGGCAGATGTACGGTCCGGACGGAGCGGAGGTCATCGACTCACCATGGATGATGGAGACGATGGAAGACGCGTTCACGATAGCAGAGACGGTGGATGTGATGCACCGCCGGATCAACGGCACTTCACATTAGGGCGCATCACTCGACCCGACGCCGTAAGGACCTGTCCATTGCCGTTCATAACTCGAACGTGCGCGCGACATGCTCGCCTTCCTCCGGGCCTGTCGATGGTATCAAATGAAGGCAAGCCCGCTCTTCAGAAGCGGGCCTGCCTTCGATCGATATCGTTACTGCATCACGAACCGATGCACTTTGCTGCCGCAGCGCAACAGATACAGACCACTGCGTAAGTCGGTTGTCGAAACCTCGTTCGCGCCTGAGCGCAGCACACCATTACGCAATGCGCGGCCGCTCGCATCCACCAATAGCCAATCGGTTGATGCAGCATTGTTCTGGATGAAGAGCACACCAGTGGCCAGGTCCTGACGGAAGGTGATGCCGGCTTCCTGCGCATCGGCGATGCCCGTGCTCAGGAATTGGAAGGGCGGTGAGGTGTTCACGCAGCCGAAGGAGTTCATCTCCACGGTGTAGGTGCCGTTCTGCGTTGGTGTGTGTGAGCTCGCCGTAGCACCGCCGATCGGTGCGCCATCGAGGAACCATTGGATGGTGCCGCCGCCGCTGACGGTGAGGTTGGGAAAGTCGAAGGAGATCACGGGCAAGGCGTTCGCTTCGACATCAAGGCTCAACCGTGCGACCGAGCCGAAGCCATTGCTGCCGTTGCCGCCGTAAGCGATGATGTCCCCGCCAGCCAGGCGGAAACCAGCCGCGAAGCCCCGGCTGTCCAGCGGTGCGCCAAAGGGTGCGAGGAGCACACCGTTGGTGCCGAAGCCCGCATCCGGTTGGCCGGTGGATGTCAGCTTGACGATGGCGCTCGGGCCTGCGTTCGAGTTATGCTTGATGAACAGCATCGTGCTTCCATCCGGGTCCATCCACAGCCCGCTGCCTGCTGCATTGTCATCGGTGAAGTGGTAGATGCCATCCGTGCCGAAGCTCGGATCGAGGGTGCCGTCCTCCATGAATGCCGCAACACTGGGACTGGTGACACCGAGTTGTACGCCATAGCCCACGAGATAGCCTCCTCCTGGCCGACGGACCATGCTCCAATCCTTGAAGCCGTCCGACTGGCCGTGGGAGGCGAGGACGGTGGGGTGCGTGGCGAGGCCGTTGATACCGAACGCCGGATCGGGATCGCCATTGGGCAGGAAGCGCGCGAGCGTCATGAAGAAGGGATCGAAGGGTCCTGTTCCCACCAGCCCTGCAATGGTCACCGATCCATCGGGGTCCATCACGGCAGCGAGGTCCTCGTTGAACGGCGTGTAGCCCACGGGCATCTCGGCGCGACCGTCCGCCGAGTAGCTGGGATCAAGCACACCATCGGTAGTAAACCGGAACACGCCCAGCTGGCCATTGCCGATGATGGCGGCGAGGATGCGGCCATCCGCAGTGATGAAAACGTGCTGCACCGTGCCCGTGGCCGAGCCCGTGGAAAACCCTATGTTGTTGTAGCCGGTCCCGTTGAAGGTGTTGTCCACCGAACCATCGGCGTTGTAGCGCCACACGCCGGGGAACTGGCCGGAGCCCGCATTGCTGGCTGCGATCAAGCCACCGCCCACGATCCTGCCATCGGCCTGTAGCGCGATGGAATGGCAGAGTGTGCGCGCCTCGAAGAAATGCCTCAGGGTGCCATTCTGCCCGAAAGTGGGGTCGAGTTCGCCGCATGCCGTATCGAGCCGCGCCATGCATGTCTCGAACGTTCCGCTCAGGCCCCAGCCGGCGAGCAGCAGTTTGCCATCGGGTTGCAGTGCATGGCTTTTGTACGCAGCCCATGTCATGCCGGGAAAGGCGTTGTCCGCGCAGCCGTTGGTGCCGACGATCTGAGCGGGGGCTGGGGTCTGGGCCGTTGCGAATGACGATGCGAAAGCAGCGGGCAGCAGGAAGGAGAAGAGTCGTTTCATGGCAGGATCGGTTCAGGGCGCCAAGCAACTGTGCCGGGAGCCGGAGCGCAATAGAACTTTCGTTAGAGCGCATCTGCCTGTTGGAGCCCATGAGCACCTGCCTGCGAGCCATACTGCGTGAAGACATGAGGTGCCGAACTTCACCACAGACCTCATGCTCACCCTGCAAGCCCACGTGTACCTCCGCTACCCGATCCACTCTTCGGGCGGGACCATCCTGCCACACGCTGCAGCACCTCTGCTTCACCAATGCGCTGCGCGTGCGCTACGACGATGTGCGGTCGTTCCAAGCCCCGGACCGACGGACCTCCACACAGGTTTCGTCGCGCGCAGGGCATCCGTGATGAGCTGACCGTGCGTGTGACGCGGGAAGGGTACGAAAATCCTGCCAGCCCCACCCACGTGTTTTTCCCTGCCCCCACCCACGTGGAAACCCCCTGTTCGACGTCCTCACGGTCGCGGAGCTTTGTCCCCACATGCGTTCCATGCCCCTGCACACCAAGGACCCCCACGTGCAGACCCGCGTTGCGCGGACGCGGGCCGTCCTCTGGTGGCTGGCCCTGCTGCTGTGCCTGGCCGGACTGCTGGGGCTGAACGCGTGGCTGTATCCCTGACCGCACCGGACGGCCGTCGCACCGGAGCAGATGCGACCCGTCCGACAGAGACCCGGCGCTGCGTGTTCAGCGACCGGGTCTCGCCCTTTGGGAGGACCTGGCATCGCCTGCGGTCAGGCCTCCTTCCCGGGTGAAGGTCGACGGGTCTCGCGACGCGGGTGCAGGCCGCTGTCGGCCCTATCGCTTCACCACGCGCACCGGGGCCACGCTTCCGCCTTCCACACGCAGCAGATAGGTACCTGCGGCCAGCGCGGTCAGGTCCAGGTCCACCAGCATGCCGCTGATGCGCCCGTGCAACACCTCCGCCCCGGTGATGTCGACCAGCCGGTAGTCCGAACCGACGGCCTGCTGCGGCAGGACCACGGTGACCAGACCCTCGCCGGGGTTCGGGAACACGCGCATGGACGCGACCTGCCCCTCCTCCACACCCGTTGCGCCACAAAGCCGGTAGATCCCCTGCCCCGGCGAGATCAAGTTGTAGCCGATGAACAGGCAGCCGTTGTGCTCGACGATGCCGCTGCCATTGAGGTCCGCGGCATTGAGGTTGCCGGTGATGTTGGTCCAGCTGATGCCCTCATCCGCGCTCAGGTAGAGGCTGTCGCGCAGGCCACCGCCGGCGAAGTGGCGGGTCTCCATGTACAGGATGCCACCGAAGCGCTTCACCTCCAGCAGGCCCAGCCCGAACTGCGGCAGGCCGGCCCAAGTGCTCCATGTGGACCCGCCATCGCTGCTGCTGTACTTGCCGCCGCCCTGGGCGGTGTAGTAAAGGGCGCCGCCCATCGTCCATAGGTTCTCCCCGTTCAGGTCGCTCGGGGAAATGCCGGCGTTGCTGACGCTCCAGCTGGATCCGCCGTCGGTGCTGAGGTAGATGCCGCCGCCGATGGTGTTCGCGAACAGGTCGGGTCCGACCAGCAACATGCCGATCACGTTGGTGTTGCCCAGACCCGTGTTCACCGTGGTCCAGGCATCACCGGGCAGCGGGGCGCGGAACACCCCGCCCGTGGAGGCATACGCGAAGAGATGTGTGCTGCTGGCCAGGAATCCGCGCACAACGGTGGTCTGGGGTGCGTTGGTCACCGGGTTCCAGGTGTCGCCGTTATCATCCGTCCAGTAGATGCAGTCGGTGGAGGCGTTCAGGCCTGCGAAATAGCGGCCGCTGGACCAGAAGCCGCTCTCCGTTGAGTTGCCCGGCACCGGGGTGGTGGCGATGGTCCACGTATCGCCGTTGTCGCTGCTGCGGTACAACGTGCTGCCTGCCTTGGCGAAGAGGTGCGTGCTGGAGGCACCGAGCACGTAAGCCCCCTGGGACAGGTCGGTGATGCCGCTGTTGGTCTGCGTCCATTGGGCCGCGCTCCAGGTGGTCAGGAACAAGGCCGGAAGTAGGAAGGGGGTGCGGTGAATGAGGGGCATGGCTCTTGGGTGCGTATGGTTCGGTCGCAAAGGAAGATGGACACCGAGCAGGCCTCCCATGGGCCTTCCCCGAGCTTCCCACCGTGGGGTGTGAACCGCGGTGCTTCCCGTGGCGGAAGGACCTTGATCGGGATCAGTCGGGCGGCGGTGGACCTGTGCTATGTTGCGTGCATCACCGACACCCCCCCGATGAACCGGATCCTCCTCCCCACCGATGGCAGCGACACCTCCTTCAACGCCGTGCGTTTCGCGTTCGACCTGTTCGGCACGGACGGCATGCGGTACACGCTGGTGCACAGCTTCCTGAAGCCCGCCTACCGCAACGCCCTGCTGCCCGCGATGGACACGACCCGCGAAGCCACCAACAAACTGCGCCGGTTCGAGCGGCGCTGCCGCAACCATGCGGGCGCCGTGGCCCTGGCCAAGCGCAGCTCGCCCTTCCCCCTGACAGAAGTGCTGAACGAGCTCGCCGGGCAGGGCAAAGGCGAACTGATCGTCATGGGTACCCAGGGCGAGGGGAACTACGGGTTGGTCGGCGGCAACACCACGGCCGTGGTGATGGGTGCCCGGATCCCTGTGATCACCGTGCCCTCGATGTGGCGACCCGCAGCGGTGAAGCGCATCCTGCTCGCGAACGATGGTGGTCCCATGGACCAGGCCACCCTGAGGCCGTTGGTCGCCATCGCCCGCCGCACGGGCGCCGAGGTGGTGGTGGCCCATGTGCGCGACAACGTCGCCACCTTCGATGAGCGCGGCGACCGGCGCACGATCAGCGCCCTGCTCCCCGGCATCCGCCATTCCTTCATCACCGTGGCCGGCGCCGATGTGACCGGCACACTCGATGAGCTCGCCCGGCAGGGGCGCATCCAGCTGATGGCCGTGATCCACCGCAGGAAGAGCTTCTGGCAACGGCTGTTCACCGCCAGCAAGGCCAAGCGCATGGCCCTGCACACCACCACCCCGTTGCTGGTGCTGCCCGAACGGGGCTGATGGCTTCAGTCCACACTGAAGTGATCCGCGCTCTGGTAGTGCCCATCGGCCTCCTTCTGCAGCTGCATCAGGATGTCGTTGGCCAGGCTGCTGGCGCCGAAGCGGAACCAGTGCGGATGCAGCCACTCGGGGCCGAGCTCCTCCTTCACCATCATCAGGTAGTGGAGCGCCTCCTTGCTCTTGCGGATGCCACCGGCGGGCTTCATGGCGATCATCCGCCCGGTCCTCAGGTAGTGGTCGCGGATGGCGTGCAGCATCACCAGCGTCACCTCCATGGTGGCTGCGGGGTTGATCTTGCCCGTGCTGGTCTTGATGAAGTCGGCGCCCGCAGCGATGGCGATATCACTGGCCAGGCGCACCTTGTCGTAGGTGCCCAGCTCGCCGGTCTCCAGGATCACCTTCAGGCGCGCATCGCCACAGGCCTCCTTGATGGCCGCGATCTCGTCGAACACGAAGTTGTACTCGCCGTTGTGGAACTTCCCCCGGCTGATGACCATGTCGATCTCGTCGGCGCCTTCGCTCACGGCGAACTTGGTGTCGGCGATCTTCACGTTGCGCGGGGCCTGGCCGCTGGGGAAGGCGGTGCTCACACTGGCCGCCTTCACGCCGCTGCCGCCAAGGGCTTTCTTCGCCACCTTCACCAGCGAGGGATACACGCACACCGCGGCCACCGTGGGCAGGCCGGGCAGGCTGTCATGCAGGTGCATGGCCTTGAAGCATAGCTGCTGCACCTTGTGGGGCGTGTCGGCGCCTTCCAGCGTGGTGAGGTCGATCATGCTCAGGGCCAGCTTCATGCCCTGCACCTTGGTCTCCTTCTTGATGCTGCGCGCCTTGATCCGGGCCACGCGTTCTTCAATGCCGACCTGGTCGATGGTGGGTGCGGCGACCGGCACGGCGCGGGCGGGCGCGAGGGTCTTGGTGGACATGCGGCCAAGATAGCCCGGTGGCCGGTGCCGCCGTTCCTTTTGCCGGGTGCACCGTTCCCTGTCGGGGGCCGGTGCGGTGGACGAAGCGGGGGACCTCGGCCGTTACTTCGGCGCCGCCATGTCCCCGACCACGCACCCCAGGCCCCGAACGAATTCGCAAAACCAAGCCCGGCAGGGCCGGTGCGGGTCACACCGGGTTAACATGCCCGGATGGGCAGACTTGTTATGTTTGCCCCCCTGTTGATAACAAACCCTTGACCGGGCCCGGGTGTTCCTACCGGGTGTCCGCACGGAACCGACCAACGCCTCCAACCGAAAACCCGACCCCCTCTTCTCATGAGCAACGAAACGTCCACCGGGAAAGGCTCGAGCCTCTTCGTGGCCATTGTGTTCCCCTTGGTGCTGATCATCAGCGTGATGATCTACATGTTCGTCCTGGGCGATCCCTCGAACTTCGAGAACGGGGACCCCATCAAGGGCCACCCCATCGCCGAGAACCCCGGCAAGCTCTATGGCACCATCTACAAGGGGGGCTTCATCGTGCCCATCCTGATCAGCGTGAACCTCATCGTCATCGTCTTCTCCGTGGAGCGCTTCATCACCCTGAGCCGCGCCAAGGGTAAGGGCCGCATCGAGACCTTCCTGGGCAAGGTGCGCCAGTTCCTGGCCAACGACCAGGTGGAGGACGCCGTGGCCGTGTGCGACGAGCAGCAGGGCAGCGTGGCCAACGTGATGCGCAGCGGCCTGCAGAAGTACAAGCTGGTGCTGCACGATGCCAGCCACGACAAGGAGACCCGGATGCAGGCCGTGAAGCAGGAGCTGGAGGAGGCCACCGCCCTGGAGCTTCCCATGCTCAGCAAGAACCTGGTGATCCTGAGCACCTGCGCCAGTGTCAGCACCCTGCTGGGTCTGATCGGAACGGTTCTGGGGATGATCCGCGCGTTCAGCGCCCTGGCCACCGCCGGCACGCCGGACGCCACCGCCCTGTCCACCGGTATCTCCGAGGCCCTGATCAACACGGCGCTCGGGATCACCGGCTCGTGCGTGGCCATCATCGCCTTCAACTACTTCAGCACCAAGATCGACGCCATCACCCACGGCATCGACGAGGCCGGCTTCAGCGTGAGCCAGACCCTGGCCACCCACAAGTGAACCCGCACGGCACCGGCGTCCGCAGGCTGAACCCCGCGGACGCCGGGCGTTCATCGGCAACCAACCAGACCCCCGACGCATGCCGAAGCTGAA
Source organism: Flavobacteriales bacterium (assembly GCA_020847755.1). Classification (GTDB taxonomy): domain Bacteria; phylum Bacteroidota; class Bacteroidia; order Flavobacteriales_F; family PHOS-HE28; genus PHOS-HE28. Next base: position 8,211 of record JADLBK010000236.1, read on the forward strand.
GATGCCCAAGAAGAGCCCCGAGCTCGACATGACCCCCATGGTGGACCTGGCCTTCCTGCTGGTCACCTTCTTCATGCTCACCGCCCAGTTCCGTCCGGAAGAGGCCGTGGCCGTGGACACCCCCTCGTCCATGAGCCAGAGCCCCATCCCCACCGAGAACCTGATGACCATCGTGGTGGACAGCACCGGCAAGGTGTACTGGGACATGACCGACAAGAAGGTGCGCCTCA
>JADLBK010000237.1 GCA_020847755.1 Flavobacteriales bacterium
AGGATGTCGTCGCGCAGGCCGTCGATCTGCTCCGTGCTGGGCTCCTTCTTGGTGCTGCAGAAGATCAGTTCGTCCGCCGCCTGCTTGGGGATGCGTGACAGGAAGTCCGCGTTCCCTTGGAAGAAGTGGTCCACCAGGAAGACCATGAAGCCCTTGTTGGCCGTGCGCTGCGGCTCGAGGATCTCGCCGAGCTTGCCGAAGCTGCCGCGGCCGTAGCAGGTCTTGGTGACGGACTTGAAGTTGCGGAACAGTTGCATGTCGATCGGATGATCAGACGATCGGATGATCAGATGATGGCCGACCGCTGAATGAGCCACAAAGGAAAGGCGTGGGACGTAGGGAAAGAAGCCGCAAATTCACGGCATGGAAACGGGCATCCTGTTCGGCTACACCGGCATCGACCTCCTGCGCATGGGCTTCGCCGCCATGGTGGCCATCCTCTTCCTGCAATCGGGGCTGGACAAGGCCCTCAACTGGAAGGGCAACCTGTCCTGGCTGACGGGCCACTTCGCGAAGTCGCCGCTGAAGGGCTCGGTGCCGCTGCTGCTGCCGGTGATCACGGCCATTGAGATTTCGGCCGGTACCTGCGCCGGGATCGGGCTGGTGCAGGTGGCCCTGCACGGCGACCCGAGCTTGGGAACGTGGGGCTGCACCCTAGGCGCGTTGGCGATCACCCTGCTTTTCTTCGGCCAGCGCGTGGCGAAGGACTACGCGGGGGCGGCGAGCCTGGTGCCCTACTTCCTGCTGTGTGCGGGGGGGATGTGGGTGTTCATGGCCTGACCCATGAGCCACCTGACCCCGAAGGGGTCATGGCATGTAGCTAAAGCGTCCCCGGCCACACGACCCCGAAGGGGTCGCAGCAGGTGTCCTATATTCACCAGGAGTCAATATCGGGCACCATGTCCACGTATTTCAAGTTGCATTACCACATCGTTTTCGGCACGAAGAACCGCGTGGCTTGTCTGGATAAGTCCTGGCGGCCCATGTTGTGGGAGTACATGGGTGGAACCATCCGGGGCCTTGGTGGCGTACCGCACGGCGTTGGCGGGTACAATGACCATGTTCACCTGCTGATCGACCTGAAGCCGACGCAGGTGATCACCGATGTGGTGCGCGAGCTGAAGAAGGCATCCACCGAATGGGTGCGGCAGCACACACGGGAGAAGACCTTCCAGTGGCAGGAAGGCTACGGGGTGTTCACGGTCGGATGGCGCGAGCGGGATGCGATCAAGGCCTATATCGCTGGGCAGGAGGACCATCATCGGCACAAGTCCTTCCGTGAGGAGCTGATCCACATGCTGAACGAGGCGGGCGTGGAATTCGATCCGAACTACCTGCCGTGAGGAACACCGGCTGCGACCCCTTCGGGGTCGAAATGCCCGCGACACGTTAACGCCCTGCGGGCTACATGCTGTGACCCCTTCGGGGTCATAAGCCACATCACTCGATCAGATCCGGGAAACCATTCAAGCTCGAAATGACCCCGGAGGGGGTCACAGCATGTAGAAATTGAATGCGACGATACCGCCACGACCCCGGAGGGGTCGCAGCCGGTGGTCCGCGTTAGGGACAGCAGCGGGTAGCCCACAGCCGCACGAGCCCCGGCTCAAGGCCGGGGGAGGGCGGCGAGGACTACGAGCGCATGGCCCGACGGCGCGGCGCTTTTGGACGCGCCGGAACGCCCAACCCGCCTTTCCAAGGAGAATGATTCATTTGATCAGCCTGAGAACCTGCCTGCCATACACCGGACAATCATACTCTATGCGATCATCATACTCAACGGCATCCCAAGGTGGATCGATCGGTACTGAATGAACGTGCCTTCCGTACAGGTCCGTAGACTCCGCTTGTAGTTCATCTTGAATCACTACAGAGCTCCCTGATCTGCCGATAAAAGGCCTGAACATCGCTTTCTCGTGTCGAACAAGCTCTGCACGCCGAACGCTGACCACTCCCCATTGATACAACGTTCTGAAAAAGAGTGTTTCCGCCTCCGGAATCAGTAGAAAATCGGACTCGTCGAGATCTCTGGCGGAATAGTCACTGGCCCATTCGAATCTCACTGTGATGCTTCCGCTGGAATAATGCACGCGAAACAAAGCTGATGCGTGCACTTCAGTTTCACCAACGGACTTCTCCGAGCAAAGGACATCTGGCACAATGGAGTCGTCGTCCAGTATACGCTCAATACGCAAAGGCGACATTGAAGAGGAGTTATGCCACCACCCCCTCCATCACCTTCTTCACCGCCCCTTCCACCTTCCCAAGGAACGCATCCAGCTCCGCCTCCGTCCACGTCACACGGATGTTGAAGCTCACCAGGCGGCTCATGACGGCGTCGCTCTTCGGAAAGGTCATCGTCTTGAGGTCCTGCGGGAGGCCGAGTTCGTGGGCCACCAGCTTGTAGGGCATGCTGAGGTCCTTGATGTGGTCCCACTGCTTGATGTAGTGGTACATGTTGTTGAACCAGTACATGGTGCCGATGCCCTGGGCACCGAGCTCCTTGTGCAGCGCGAAGGCCGCGTCGGCGCTGGGCAGCAGCAGGTGGAAGAAGGTGGCGCTGTCGCCGGCATCGTCGCATTGCTTGCGGAAGGCGAGGCCGGGGATCTTGGAGAGTCGCGCCTGGATGGTGGCCTTGTTCGCGCGCTGCTTCGCGACCATCAGCGGCAGCTTGCGCGATTGCGCGAGGCCGATGGCGGCGTTGATCTCGCCGATGCGGAAGTTGGTGCCCATGATGGGGTGCTGCTCCATGCCGCGGTTATCGCCCTCGTGGTTGTGGCCGTGGTCGCTCATGTACTCGGCGGTCTTGATCAGCTGCTCATCGTTGCTGATGATGACGCCGCCTTCGCCGCAGGTGGCGATCTTGAAGAAGTCGAAGCTGAAGCTGCCCATCCTACCGAAGAGGCCGAGGTGCTTGCCCTTGTAAGTGGCGCCGAGCGCCTGGGCGGTGTCCTCGATGAGCATGATGTTCTTTTCGTTGCACACGGCGAGGATGCCGTCGATGTCGGCCGCGGCGCCGCACATGTGCACGAGCAGCACGGCCTTGGTCTTCGGCGTGCAGGCGTTGCGGATGCCCTCGGCGCTGAGGCAGAGCGTCTCGTCGATCTCCGCGAAAACGGGGATGGCCCCGGCCAGGAGCACAGCTTCGATGGTGGCGACGAAGGTGAAGGGCGGCACGATCACATGGTCGCCATAGCCCACGCCGCAGGCCGCGAGCATGCTGCTCACCGCCGTGCTGCCGCTGCTCACCGCCAGCGCATGCTTCGCCCCGGTGAACCTGGCGATCTCGGCCTCGAACTCCTTCGCCTTCCACTGGCCCTTGCGCTGGGCGTCGTGGTTGTAGCGGAACAGGACGCCGGTGTTCAGGACGTCCATCACTTCCTTCTTCTCCTCTTCTCCGAAAAGTTCCGTGCCGGGCATGCTCGAACGCCGTAGCGTGGGTTTGGGCCGTTGCTCCGCCGATGCGGCGCGCAGGCGTTGGGTTCAGGATCGCTGCGAAGGTAGATGGAGCACAGGCGCACACGACGTGCCGGGCACCCGACGTTACCGCCCTGTTCCCCGCCATACCTTGATCCCATGGCACCACGCACCGCCCTCCTGCTGCTGATCACGGCCCTGTGCTCGATCCGCGCGCACGCCCAAGGCTGCAGCGATGCGGGGGTGTGCACGGCCGGTCCGTTCGGCGAGCCGCCGCTGCTGCTGGGCGACAGTGCGGCCGTGACCAACGAGCCCCGCCACCTGATGCGCCTCACCTTCAGCTACGCGGTGGGCGAGCAGGGCACCACGGTGATCCAGGAGGTGGCCGAACTGAGCCTGGGCCTCACGCGCCGGCTCGGCCTTCACGTGCGCCTGCCCTTCCAACAGGCCAGCGGTGAGCTCGGCTCCGTCAGCGGCGTCGGCGACCCGGTGGCGACCTTCAGCTACGCGGCCTGGCGCCGCGATCCGGTCCTGACGGATGGTCGAAGGATCCGGTGGAAAGGGGCCCGACGGCTGGACGTGTTGCTCGGCGTGAAGGCCCCGAGCAACAGGGCCGACGCCACCACCGACGACGGCAAACCGCTGCCCATGCCCTACCAGACCAGCCTGGGCACCACCGACCTGTTGGCGGGCATCCATTACCGGCACGACCGGTGGACCGTGGCGCTGGCCTACCAGCATGTGCTGAAGAACTCCAACGAGAACGCGTTCCACCACGAACGCTGGATGGACGACATGCGGGCCTTGGGCTACTTCGAGAGCCCCTTCCTACAACGGGCGAACGATGCGGTGGCCCGCTTGCAGTACGCCGTGCCCATCGGTCGCGTGACGGTGCAGCCGGGCCTGCTGGCCATCGTGCACCTGGGGCAGGACCGACGGCTGGCCACACCGGTGGACAGCAACCACACCCACGTGCTGAGCGCCGCCGTCGAGGAGGACGTGGTCGGCTCCGACGGCCTGACGGTGAACCTGACCGTGGACGCCCGCTGGCGCCTGAACGAGCGCTGGGCGGTGGAGCTGAGCTATGGCTCGCCGCTGGTGACCCGCACGGTGCGGCCCGACGGCCTCACGCGCAGCCTGGTGGCCACCCTGGGGCTGGCCTACCGCTTCGGGCGCTGAGCGGCGGCTATCTTGGCGCGACCCGTGCACGCGCCCTCCACTGTGTCCCCCACCCTGCAAGCCGCGCTGGAGGCCGTTCTCCGGCGTCACTTCGATGCGCCCGACGCCTGGCGGTCGCTGCCCGACCCCTTGCATCCGCTGGTCGACCTGGTGAACGCCCTGCGCCGCCATCGTCCGCGGCGACCGGAGGCACCCGCGCCGCTCACCGCCCTGATCGAGCTGTTGGAGCGCATGCCCGCGCACCGGGCCGCATTGGCCGCCTGCGTGCGTGCACAGGTGGAGGGCCGCAGCCTGCGCGGCGCCCTCACCGATCCGGGCATCCTGGCCCACAGCGACCTCTTCGGCGAGGTGCTGCGCCGCGTGCGCAAGAAACTGCTGCCCGAACTGCCCGAGGAGGGTTCCATCCAACGACTGCTCGTACAGCTCTTCTACCAGCGCGGCGACGACCGCTGGCTGTCGCGCATCCCGGATGACGATGCGCGCACCCTGTTCCGGCTGCTCGGCGGGCGGGCCTTCCGCGCGGACGGCGGCGACGACGGGGCCTATGCCGAGGTGCTGCAGGCGGCCGTGGTGCTGGGCCACCGGGTGACCGGCCGCGCCATGGAACCCGAGCTGCTGCGCATGGTGCCCGACCTGGACCGCTACGAGAATCCCTTCCTCGCCCTGCAGCGCGAGCTGGACGACCTGCAGCAGCGGGTGCATCGCGACGGGCAGCTCATCCGCACGGACGATCTGGACCATCGGCAGCTGCTGGTGCTGCTGGGCCAGTGCATGGCCACCATCGACCAGGCCTTCGCCAACAGCGCCACCCAGGGCATCAGCCTGCGGGTGAACCAGAGCCTGCTGCGCATGCGGCAGCAGCTGGAGCGCATGCGCGTGCTGCTCGATCTGGCGGCCGTGTCCCCGGAGGCCGATGCGGAGGACCGCACCGTGGCGCTGGCACGGACCCTGGCCGTGATCAACGGCGGCCGCAACAACATCCGCGATCTGCTGGCCGAGAGCACCCAGCAGGTGTCCTTCGAGATCACGCAGCACACGGGCCGCACCGGCGAGCACTACATCACGTCCACGGCCGCCGAGTACCGGCACATGTTCCTGAGCGCCGCGGGCGGAGGGGCCATCGTGGCCTGCATGTGCATCGTGAAGGTGATGCTCGGCCTGCTGCACCCGCCGCTGTTCGTCAAGGCGCTGCTCGCCAGCCTCAACTACGCCGCGGGCTTCATCCTCATCTACCTCACGGGCGCCACCCTGGCCACCAAGCAGCCCGCGATGACCGCCGCCACACTGGTCCGCAGCCTCAAGGAGGATCCGGGGGGTGACTATGCGGCCTTCGCCGAGCTCTTCGCCCGCCTGTTCCGCTCGCAGTTCGTGGCCTTCATGGGCAACGTGCTGCTGGCCTTCCCCGTGGCGTTGGGGCTGGTGGCCGGCCTCCACGCCCTCACCGGCTTCAACGTCGGCGGCCACGCCTGGCTGAAGCTGGTCAACGAGCTCAACCCGGTCACCTCCCTGGCGCTCCCCCATGCCGCCATCGCCGGGGTCTTCCTCTTCCTGTCGGGCCTCATCGCCGGCAGCGTGGCCAACACCACCCGGCACGAGCGGATCCCCGAGCGCATCGCCGAGCACCCGTGGCTGAAGCGGACCGTGGGCACCCGCGGCGCCCGCCGCCTGGCCGACCTGTACGCCCGGCGATGGGCGGGCATCATCAGCAACCTGTGGTTCGGCGTCTTCATGGGCAGCACCGCCGCCATCGGCCTGTTCTTCGGACTTCCGCTGGACATCCGCCACATCACCTTCGCGGCCGGCAACCTGGCCATCGGCCTCTTCGGCTCCGGGTGGCAGCTCGGCCCGTGGACGCTGGTATGGAGCGTAGTGGGCATCGGCCTCATCGGCTTCGTCAACTTCGCGGTGAGCTTCGGCCTCAGCCTCTCCCTGGCCATGCGCAGCCGCGCCATCCCCTACCGCGACCTGTCCGCCATCCTGCTGGCCATCGGTCGGCATGCCCGGCACCACCCGCTGCGCTTCCTGGTGCCCACGCGCGCCAGCGTCCGGGCCGAGGTGCCGAACAGCTGATCCCGCCCACCCGCATGCGCGCCGCCCTCGCCCTCAGCCTGCTGCCCGCCCTGCTCCACGCCCAGCTGGACCTGCCCATCTTCGGCAAGCAGGACGTGATCAACGGCTACGCGGAGGATGTGGAGGGCGAGGTCCTCTCCTACTTCAGCGTGTACCCCGAGCATGCCACCACGGCCCTGCTCACCCGCTGCACCGATGGGAAGAAGGCGATCGCGTGGGAGACGGCCGCTGTGCCCAAGGACCTGAAGGGCGACTACACCTACTTCAGCTGGATCGCGGCGCACAACAGCACCACCAGCGGTGGGGTTCGCAGCTTCGATCTGTTCATTGGAGATCAGAAGGCGCTCACGTTCACCACGCACCACAGCACCAAGCCGGGCACATGGTCGGCAGTCGGATCGGACAGCACCAAGCTCGTCTTCGAGTTCAGCAAGGTGGATCGCCACGGCGATGCGCATGGCTTCGCGCACTTGCGCGTACCGCGGAAATACATCACGCCAGGACAGCCGCTGCGGCTGAAGGTGGTGGGCCACGCGCAGGACAGCCCGGACTGGTTCATGACCTTCCGGTACACGTTCGAGGAGAAGGTGGAGGTGGAAGCGCTGCCGTTCGTTTACAAGGAAGGATCATCCAGGCAGCTGCAGGTCACTGTGATGCACTTCGGCGGACCAGAAGAACTTATCGTGTGGGTTGGTGATCGTGCTGAAGGCTACTACTTCGATGTGCATCATGGATTGCAGGTGATCGAGGTTCCATTGCCCAACACGAACACGACCTCGATACTTAGAGTTCATGCACAACTCGGCAAGGAACTCGAAGCGCGAAATGTTGATACGACGTTATTGTTGGAGCCCATCCTCCACCGCGACATCCACCTCGTCCACCACAGCCACACCGACATCGGCTACAGCCACCTGCAGGCCGAGGTGGAGCGGATCCAGAACAACAACATCTGGAAAGCGCTGGAGCTGATCGACCGCACGAAGGACTATCCGGAGGACAGCCGCTTCGTGTGGAACGTGGAGAGCCTCTGGGCCGTGGAGAACTTCCTGGGCATCGCCAGCGAGCAGGACAAGCAACGCTTCATTGCGGCGGTGAAGAGCGGTAGCATCGCCCTCAGCGCGAACTACGCCAATATCCTCACCGGCCTCTGCACGCCGGAGGAAATGCACTGGATCGTGGAGTACGCCGATTCGCTGCGGAAGTGGTACGACCTGCCGATCACCATGGCCATGCAGACCGACATCCCCGGCATGAGCTGGAGCATGGTGGACGCCTACGCCTCGCACGGCATCCGCCACCTGAGCCAGGGGCCCAACTACATCCCCGACATGCCCGACGGCGGCGACCGCATCGGCAGCACCCTGCGTGAGCAGGGCGACAAACCCTACTGGTGGAAAAGCACGACCGGTCGCGACAGCATCCTCGTATGGACAGCCGGCCAGGGCTACGGCGGCTGGCACGGTTACACGGCCGGGGCCATCAAGGGGCGCGGCACACGGAAGATCGCCGCGTACATGAACGATCTCGCCGCAAAGGGCTATCCCTACGACATGGTGCAGTGGCGCTACAACATCGTGAGCGACAACGGTCCGGTGGACAGCACCCTCAGCGACTTCGTGCGCGAGTGGAACGCGAAGTACAGCTCACCGCGCTTGATCATCGCCAATGCGGGCACGATGATGCAACAGTTCGAGGAGAAGTACGGCAAGCAGATCCCCACCTGGAGCGGCGACTTCACGCCCTATTGGGAGGATGGCGCGTACAGCACGGTGAAGGAGGAAGGTGATGTGCGCGTGCTGAGCGCGCGACTTTCCAATTTGATCGATGCGGCCAAGATCCTGAAGAAGCCCATCGACCCGCACCTGCTCTGCCGCGCCAAACGCAGCATCGTGATGTGGCACGAGCACACCTGGGGCGCGTGGTGCAGCATCAGCGATCCGGATGCGCACTTCACCACCGACCAGTGGCGCGTGAAGAAGGCGTTCGCGGATAGTGCGGGGTGGTATGTGGAGCAGATCGAAGGCAGGTTGAGCAGGGATCTAACGACCGACTCCATCTACGTTCTGAACACCCTTGATCAAGCTCGAAGCCGCCCCATACGCGTGAAGCCACGTTCACCGGCAGAGCGAAGTGTAGTCGACGCTGAAGGGAGAGTCTACGATACTGAAATGCTTGTGAATGGTGATTTAGCCTTCTCTGGTGGAGCAAACAAGCACTCGCTGAACAGCTATTCCCGCAGCACGGTACGGGTACCAGCAAGTGGGGTGTTGGCCTATGCCTATACAACTGAGCCGGGATGGACTGGCGCTTTTCGATACTTGGCGGGATTGCGAGCCGATACAACCGACCCAAGCATTGACGGGCTAATTGAATGGCAACGCCAACTTCTCAACGACAGTGAACCGGACCAATGGCCAAGAGCAAGGAACAATCATGACCTGAACAATGGCCAGCTTGTGAACGACTCGCATCTTTCACTGAGCCTAGGTGGAACTGATAGCATCGAAGTGTTCGTCGACGATGCGACAATACCCATTCATGTGAGGACCATTGTGCACAAGCGTGCTGTCCGCGACAAAGAATCCCTCCACCTCGCCCTCCCCTTCACCATCCCCAACGCCACCGTCCGCATCGGCATCGGCGATACCTGCGTGACGCCTGAGAGCGGAAGGATCCCCGGCAGCAACAACGACTTCTTCTGCGCCCAGCGCTGGATCGACGTGAGCAACGACAGCATGGGCGTCACCATCGTATGTCCGCAAGGCGCGCTCTGGGAAGTGGGCGAGATGGTGGACGAGCGCAAGGTGAACCCCGGCAAGGGCACGAACCCCGAGTACTACAAAGCCTGGAAGACCGAGGCGAGGAGCAGCAGCACCATCTACCTCTACGCCCTGAACAACACCTGGCACACCAACTTCAAGGCCGACCAGGAAGGGCCGATCACCTTCGACATCTATCTGAAGATGCACGGGCCGTTCAAGCTGGATGACGCGCGGCGGTTCGGGCTGGAGATGACGCGGCCGTTGATCACGTGGTGGAAGTAGCGATCAGAAGATCAGAAAATGAAATGATCAGATGATCTGGTGCGCGCACGGATCTGGATGATCAGCTTGGCGGACAACATTATCCAATCATCTGATCCGCCAATTATCTGATCGCTCGCTGGTACACCCGGTACCGCTTCCACACCACCGCGCCCAAGCGCTCCAACTCGGCGCGCATGCGGGTGTTGCGCTGCATCACGAGGTGGCTGTCGAGGTGCGTGAAGCCGCGCTGGCGAGCGGTGTCGAAGAGCGAGATGGCCAATGCGGCGGTGAGGCCCTTGCCCTGCAGATCGGGACGCACGGCACCGAGCAGGAGGTCGAGCTGCTTGGAGCGTTTCATGGCGCGCAGGATGTGCAAAAAGCCGAAGGGGAACAGTCGTCCGTTAGCGCGTACGAAGCCCTCGCTCATGTCAGGACTGGCGATCACGAAGGCGACAGGTTCGTTGTTCGCATCGGCGATGAGGCGCACGAGCTGCGGATCGAGGATGAACATGTACTTGGCCGCCAGCGCGCGCATCTCGGCCTCGCTCATGGGCGCGAAGCCCAGCAGTTCACCGTAGGTCGCGTTCACGAGACGCAGCACAGGAACGATCCACGGCTTCAGGTCGCGCTTCGAGTGAAGGGGCACGCGATGCAATCCGTGGTGGCTCAGGCAGCGGTCCGCGATGAGCGCGTAGCTCGCCGGCAGCGCGCTCGGGATGTCCATGCGGTAGCTGAGCATATCCTCAAAAGGCGCGTAGCCGCATGCTTCCACCAGCGCGGGCATCCAATCGGGGTTCGTGGGCGTGGCGATCACGGGCAGGTGGTCGAAACCTTCGATCTGCAGGCCCTGCGGGTCCTTGTCGCTGAAGCCGAAGGGACCGATCACGCGGTCCATGCCCTTGATCCTCGCCCATTCCTCCACCGCGCCGATGAGCGCTTGCACCACCTCCGCATCGCGGATGCAATCGAGTTGGTAGAAGCGCGCGGTCTTCTCGTTGTGCGTTTCGTTGTAGCTCCGATGGATGATGCCCATGATGCGGCCAACGGCAACGCCATCGCGCCAAGCGATCCAGCGCTCGGCATCGCAATGCGTCAACTGCGGGTTCTTGCGCGGGTCGTGCAGCTCGCGCTCGTCGGCAAGCAGCGATGGAACGCGATTCGTGCGCTGATCAGGCAGGCGGAAGGGCAGCCGGATGAAGCGGTCCAGGTCCCCGCTCCCTTCCAGCGCACGCACCGCGACGGCCCGTCCCATCCCGCCAAGGTCGCAAGCTGCCCGCACATGCTACTTTTCGCAGCCCGCCGGGCCAGCCGGCGGCCCTCCCGCATGAAGAAGCGCATCCTCAACTCGTTCGGCGGCCTGGTGTACTCCAGCGGCCCGAAGGGTTCCGGTCAACCCACGGCCCCGCCCGGACAGCAGGACCTCCGCATCCAACTGGACCGCCTGGGCGGCAACAAGGTGGTGACGCGCATCGTGGGCTTCACGGGCAAGGAGGCCGATCTCGACGACCTCGGCCGCACGCTCAAGAGCAAATGCGGCGTGGGCGGCAACACCAAGGACGGCGCCATCCTCTTGCAGGGCGACCACCGCGACAAGGTGCTGGCCTACCTGACGGAGAAGGGGTACAAGGCGAAGAAGGCGGGGGGCTAGGTCATGTGACCATGGGTTCATGCGACCAGGTGACCATGCGTTCAAATGCGCATCCAGAAGGCGGGACCGATCGTGCTCATGTGACCCGCAGACCGCCTGGATCGAGCGCTGAATCATACTGAAGGATGGATCCGTGCCGGAGGACGCCGATGCATAGGCAGCCTGAGGCGATGTGGGCGGTCTGGGCGTGCGCCACGGCCCTGATCGGCTTCAACCTGGCGCAGCATGCGGTCTGGCTGGACGAAGCGCAGGCCTGGTGCCTGGTGCGGGACAGCGTGTCCTGGACCGAATGGCGATGGAACATGCGCGACGAAGGCCATCCCTGGCTGTGGTACGCGCTGTTGTTCCCCCTGGCCAAGGGCGGCCTGCCGGTGTGGAGCATGCAGGCCCTGCATGGCGTGATCGCCAGCACCACGGTCGCCGTCGTGCTCTTCCGGGCCCCCTTCCCCCTGCTCGTCCGGGTCGCCGTGGTGTTCGGCCATTTCTTCGTGTTCGAGTTCGCGGCGCTCTCGCGCAACTACGCGCTCGGCGGGCTGTTGCTCCTGGTGGCCGCGGGCATGGACCGGCGTTCACCGTGGCGCACCGTGATGCTCGTCCTGTTGGCACAGACCCACCTCTGGGGCACCTTGGTGGCCCTCACCTGGATCGCGGCGGACGTGTGGGAGCAACGCCGCGCCTCCTGGATGCTGCGGCACGCCATACCCGTGCTGGCCTCGTGCGCCCTGGCCCTGGCCTGCGCCCTGCCTGCGGAGCCCCTGCCCTACGGTCCGGACCCGGCCCGGTTGCTGGACCCGGACCACCGCGCGCGGCTGCTGCGCTTGCTGACGGCCGTGGCGGTCCCCTGGCCCGACCCGGGCGCAGCCCATGTATGGGGGAGCTCGCTGCCGTGGCGCGCCCCGGTGTGGATCGCGGAGTCGCTCGGCCTGGCCGCTTTGCTGTCGTCCATCGTCCTGCTGCCCGCAAATGGCCCTGGAAGGTGGCGCTTCGCGGCCTGCACCTGCGCCGTCCTCGCACTCCCTCTGGTCGCTCCCTTCCACGCGATCCGCTATGCCGGCCCTCTCGTGTACGTGGCGGTCGCGCTGGCCTGGAAGGACGGCGCGATCGGCGTGCCCGCCCCTCCATGGCGGACGGCCCGGAAGGCCCTGGTCGCCGCGCTGCTCCTGGTCCAAATGACCGGGGGCATCCTGGCCTCCCGGCACTTCGCACAACGGCCCTTTTCCCTGGCCGCCGCCACGGTGGACCGGGTGCGGACCGACGGCCTGGCCGAGCTGCCCTTCATCGTGGACCGCCTGGCCTTGGCACCTGCCGTGAGCGCGTCGTTGGGCCGGCCCGTCCTGCTCGCCACCGATGGCCACGCACGAAGCTTCGTCCGCTGGCATCCGGCCACGCCCGATGCCTCACCGGCACAGCTGCTCGACCTGGCGGAACGCTTCGCCCGTCCCGGGGTGCACGTCCTGAGCCGTGCACCGATCGATCCGTCCGCCTGCGCCGCCCGCGGCCTGCACCTTGTCGTGCTGGGCACCTGCACGGGCGGCGAGATCCGCGCGGAGGATGGGGTGCTGCAGCGCATCACGACCCGGTGAACCACCTTCGCCCCGTGGCCAGCCGGAAACCCGCCCCCAGGACCTACCGCTTCACCGCTCCGCTGGAGAAGATGAGCGCGCAGATGGCTTTCATGTACGTCGAGGTGCCCATCGACGTGGAGAAGGAGTTCGGCACCCGGGGACGTGTGCGGGTGCTGGGCACGGTGAACGGTGTGGCGGTGGACCGCGCGCTGATGCCCCAGAAGAGCGGCGTACACATCATCATCCTCGGGGGCGACATCCGCAAGGCGGCCAAGATCAAGCGCGTGGGCGACCCGGTGCACGTGGAGTTCTGGAAGCATCCGAACCCGGATGAGCTGGACCTGCCCGAGGCCTTGGCCGAGACGCTCGCCTTCCTTCCCGAGATGAAGGCCGCATGGAATGCGCTGACGCCCGGGATGCGGCGCAGCATGTGCTATTGGGTGGGCAGTGCCAAGACCGAGGCCACACAGGCCAAGCGGGTGGCCGAGCTGCTCCGGCGCTTCGAGGCCGGCGACTTCCAAGTGGGCCAAGGCCCCCGCGACCGACCACCTCGTCGGTGAACGGGCCCGCTCCGTCGGGCCGGACTCAGGGTCGGTCCGGTGCGGTGGTGACGGATGGTTGCCCGGCTTACCTTGGGCACCCTTGTTGACCCACCCCATGCTTCGCATCCTCACCCTTGGCGGCCTTGTGCTGACCGTCCTTCCCCTCGTGGCCCAGTTCCCCGCCGCCCTGCCCGGTGATCGCACCTGGGTGAACGCCCTCGGGCAGCAGATCGCCATCAGCCCGCCGGTGGCGGCGCGGCGTGTGGGTCCGCTGCGCGACCTGCCCACCTTGACCGAAGAGGACCTGAGCGCCGCCGAGCGCAAGCTCACCCGCAACATCCAGGTGCAGCGGGAGGCCGTGAACCCCGAGGCGCTGCCGAAGGGCGAGGATCCGGCCCTGCAGAAGAGCGCGGCCTCGCGTCTGTCCCGCCAACCCCTGGTGAGCTTCGCCGGGCAGAACGGATCGGGCATCCCGCCCGACCCCACCGGATCGGCCGGCCCCAACCACTACCTGCAGTGCGTGAACACGGCGTGCCGGCCCTTCACCAAGACCGGCGGCAGCGCCGGCGGCTCCTTCAGCCTCGCCAGCCTGTGGCCCGGCAGTTCCAACGATGGCGACCCCATCGTGCTCTACGACCGCCATGCCGACCGCTGGTTCGTAAGCCAGTTCCAGGTGAGCGGCAACGAGATCCTCATCGCCGTCAGCGAGACCAACGACCCCACGGGCGACTACTACACCTATTCGTGGTCGTTCTCCCAGGTCCCCGACTACCCGAAGTTCTCCATCTGGTGGGATGGCTACTACATGACCTCGAACAGCACGCACACCGCCGTGGTGTTCGAGCGCGAGAAGATGCTTCAGGGGCTTCCGGCGCAGCGCATCCAGCTGTCCGCCCCCAGCGCGTCCAACGCCGGGTTCCGGTCGGTGCTGCCCGCCGATGCCGACGGCGACCTGCCGCCCAACGGCACGCCCTGCTACTTCTTCAACCTGGAGGATGACGCCTGGGGCGGCGTGCCGGACGACCGCATCAAGATCTACGAGATGACCACCGACTGGGCCACGCCCTCCAACACCCAGGTGGTGCAGAGCCTGACGCTGAACACCCAGCCCTTCGACACCAACTTCGGTTTCGGCTTCAGCAACATCAGCCAGCCCGGCACCAGCGACAAGCTCGACGCCGTGGCGCAGATCTTCTATTTCCGCGCCCAGCATGTGCGCTTCGTGGGCCACAGCAGTGTGATGCTCTGCCATGTGGTGGACGTGAACGGCGGCAACCGCGCCGGCATCCGCTGGTACGAGCTGCGCGACGCCAATGACGGCAACTTCAGCATCCACCAGCAGGGCACCTGGGCGCCCGACAACGGCAACCGCTGGATGGCCAGCATCGCCATGGACAACCAGGGCAACATCGGCATGGGCTACTGCCACACGAACCCCAGCACGAACGTGTTCCCGGGCCTGCGCTACACCGGCCGCTACGCCAACGACCCCGCCGGCGAGATGACCGTGCCGGAACAGACCATCATCGACGGTGGTGGATCGCAGACGGGCTTCAACCGCTACGGCGACTACTCACACACCGCCCTGGACCCCAACGGCACCACGTTCTGGTTCACCGGGGAGTACCTGAGCGCCAGCGGCCAGCCCCGGACGCGCATCGCCTCCTTCGACCTGGTGGCCACCGTGGGCCTGGATGGCGACGCGGTGATCGCCCAGAACACGGTGAACGCCTGGCTGGATGGCTCGGACCTCCGCGTGCAGTACACCGGCGCTCCGGGCGATGACCTGGTGGCCGACCTGATGGGCATGGACGGGCGCATCGTCCGCAGCCAGCAGGTGAGCGCCCCGGTCGGCAGCTGGCAGGGCCGTTTCAGCACCGAGGGCCTCGCCGGTGGCGTGTACTTCGTGCGCGTGGGCAACACTGCGGGTCAGAAGGTCCAACGCGTCGTGCTGCCATGAGGCGGGGCCTGAGCGGCCTGCTGGCCGCGGTCGCGGTGCTGGTCGGTTGCGCGGGCGGGAAGAGCACCCCGTCCGGCACATCAAGCGCACCTCCTCCGGGGCATACGCTGGGCACCGTGACGCTCGCGCACGCCGCAGAGGGCTGTCCGGTGCTGATCGCGCTGGAACCGCCCGGTGAGCTCGGCCACCTGATGCCCGTCGGGTTGGACGAGCGCTTCCGGAAGGAAGGGCTGAAGCTGAGCTTCACCTACACCCTGTCGCGCATCCACTCGGGCGGATGCAACCAGGGGACGCCGGCGGTGCTCGACAGCATCGCGGTGCAGTGAGCGCTCAGCGCTTGCGGAAGAAGCCGTTGGAGTACTCGTTCGCGTACAGCACACGCACCTTCTCGGGCTTGTCGCCGAAGAACTCATCGCAGGCCCGCTTCACGCCCGGCGATTTGTAGCCCATGGATACGCCCCTGCGCGGGAAGACCGCCTCATCGTAGTACACCGCGATCATGCCGATGGCGCCGGGCGACATCCGCTCGTACACATGGGGCAGGATGTGCTTGGTGCTCTCGTACAGGTCGCCGTCCAGCAGGGCGAATGAGATGCGTTCCGGAAGCCCTTGGGGCACGGTATCCTGGAACCAGCCCTTGTGCACGACGGGCAATTCGAGCCCGAGCTTCTTGAACTTATACTTGAACAGCTCGAGCGGTGCGGCCATGAAGCCCTTGCCGTAGACGCCGTCCGCCAGGTCCGAGCCCGTGATCTCCGGCAGGCCCTCGAAGCTGTCAAACGCGTACAGCCGTTTCTCCGGGGCCAGCTGCTTGAGCATCTTCTGCATCACGATCGTGCTGTCGCCCGCATTGCATCCCAGCTCCACCACGTCCCCCGGCACCTTATACGCGATCGTCTGGGCCAGCAGGTGGAACAGGTTCATGCGCGACTCCACGTTCGCCATGCTCGGCGGGGCCGGGCTGATCTTGATGGGGATGCGCATCTTCCGCAGTCCCTTGTTGACCAACATCTGCCAGGTCTTCGGCGTGCGGTGGTCCCAATCGAAGGTGGTGGCGATGAACGCGTTGTCCATGCAGGATGAAAATGAGGTGAAAACGGCGCGAACATAGGGGAAGATGCCCCCCTCGTCCAGTGGCATCCACCAACACGGTGTTGTGAACTACCCGACCGGACCTGCTCAGCGTGCCCCGTTGCCGCCCGGCGGATCATGACTCGAACACCAGGCTCTCCGGTGCCGCGCCCAGGTCCAGCAGCAGCGCCTTCAGGTCGGTCACGAAGCTCTCCGGACCACAGAGGTAGAACCGCTGATCGAAGTCGCGGACCAACTGCACCAGGTCGTCCCGGTCGATGCGGCGGTCCCGGAAACCGATCACGTTCTCCCGCGTGAAGGTCTTCAGGTAATGCCGGCCCAACATGCGACCGAGCTCCGCGTCAAGGAACACATCCCCGGCCGTCCTGTTGGACCACACCAACGTGTGCCCCTTCAGGGCTTTGTGCTGATGCAGCTGCCGCAGGATGGCCAGGAAGGGCGTGATGCCCGCCCCACCGGCGAAGAGGACGCCCGGCCCCTTGTAGGTGATGGTGCCGAACGCTTCGCCCAGCAGCAGGTGGTCGCCCTTGCCCACGGTGCGCATCCGCCAGGTGACCCCCTGGTGCTCGTCGTAGATCTTGATGATCAGCTCCAGCGTGCGGGCGCCTGGCAAGGCCGTGAAGGTGAAGGGACGCGCCTTGTCGCGCCAGCCATCGCTGTCCACGGCCACCATGCAGCCCTGGCCCGGTGTGAACCGGAATCCCTTGGGGCGGCTGAGCGTGAACCGCTTCACCGTGGTGTTGAGGAACTCGGCGCCAAGCACCTCCACGCGTTGCGGTCCGCCTGGTGTCAACGCGGTCACTTCATCCGACGTGCTCACGGAAGCGCACAGTGGTAGGCCGCGGCCATGGGGTCGCAGCGCTCGAACAGCGGCAGCTCCATGCCCGGGCGCACCAGCAACAGCTCCCACGGGTCGGCCACGGCCAGGAAACGGGCGCCCGAGGGGGTGAGCTCCAGATGCAACGCCCGGTCATGGGAGCGTTCATGGCGGGGCGTGCACAGCATGTGGCGCATCAACGCGCCCTCGCCGATGCCGGTGCGTTTGGTGAAGGACCGGAAGTCCATGTAGCCTTCCATCAGGCGGTCGCGCAGGTGATCGGCCCGCTGCACCTTCCACACATCGCGGCCTGCCTGTTCGCGCATCTGCCGCACCAGTTCGAACTGGTCGTGCGTGGGCTCGGCATAGGTGGGCTTGAACACCGCGTCAGTGGCGGGGTCCTTCCGCAGCTCGGCCATCAGGGCGGCCCCGCGCTGTTGCCGCACCAGGATCAGCTCCTTCTCGGGGATGTGGAGCAGGTACTCGCTGCCCTTGGGCGTGGGCACGTAACCGTGGTAGCGTTGGAACTCGCCGTTGACCTCGCGGCGGCGGATCAGCCCCAGGCGGACCAGAGGGCCCAGATCGGCCCGGGGGCCGAGGAAATCGTCCAGTTCCTCCTGCCCTTGTTCACGGGCACGGAGGATCCTGTTCCAGCGGATATCGAACACGGCCGAGCTCATGGTGCCAAAGTGAAGGCCGGCACCGACCGTTCCGAAGGCCGACCCTGCGGCGTTCATCAACAGGGTTCGTTTGAAGGAATGGGGTTGACGGCGCTATCCGCTTGGCCGTCAAGCACTGTCGCGATCGAAGCGGCTTGTTCACCGCCGCTTGTGCACAACCCGCCGGCCGTGGGCGGGCATCCGATCACGACTCCCTGCCACCGGGTTCCTTCCCCGACGAGGCCTGCGCGGCCTGCTCCTGCTCGTCACGGGCGATCATGCGCTTCACCAGCTTGAGGGTGGCCTTGCGCTTGCGGTTGCGGTTCTGTCTGCTCTTCTGCGGCATGATCGGGGGTGATGCCGCAAAGATGGGACGCTCGCCTCACCCGCCGGACAACCTCGCCCCGTCCACATCGGTCATGTTCCCACCAGCCCCGCTCCCATGCGCCCCCACCTCCTTCTCGCCGCCATCGTGCTGAGCACGACCCTGTCCGCCCAGAACTCGTGCAGCACGGCGCTCCCCATCGGCCCCGGCATCCATCTGGTGCCCGCCATCACCGGCACACCCGCCACATTGGTCTGCACGGAGGATGCCGTGATGGCCTCTGCCAGCACTTGGTATGCCTACACGGCGGTGCAGGATACGAACGTGCGCATCGTCACTCAGGTCCAGGGCCAGCCCGACCAGGATACCCGCGTCAGTGTGGCCACGGGCGCATGCGGCGCCCTGGGCTGCCTCACCGGCGATGATGACTCGGGCCCCAACCTCACCTCGGCCTTCAGCTTCCGCGCCGAACAGGGCACCACCTACCGGATCATCATCGAGAACAAGAACGGCAACCAGGGTTGCGCCTTCGAGCTCTCCGAGTTCGCCAACCCCTCCGCACCGGTGGACATGGTCTCCTTCAGCGGTTTCGGCCTGAACGACCCGCAGCCCATCCTGGGCGTGGTGGACCTGAACGACGACGGGCTGGACGACCTCGTGGTGCCGGGGGAGTTCGCGATCACCGTGCATCATCAGCAGGCGGACGGCTCCTTCGTGCCCCAGGTGACCCCGCATGCGCTGATCGCCAACCCGGCCTCGCAAGGCCTGGCCGTGGGTGATATCGACAACAACGGCCGGCCCGACCTCTTCTACGCCGGTGCACAGAACAGCTTCCACGTGCTGATGGCCGATGCCAACGGCACCAGCTACGCGCCCAATGCCATCAGCCTCGGCGGGGCCACGTTCCGGAACAACCTGGTCGACGTGGATGTGGACGGCCATTTGGACGGCTTCGTCACCAGCGACCTGGCCCTCAACCTGCTGCTGCACAACGATGGCGCCGGGAACCTGGCGTTCACCAACCACACCTACGGCACGATCTGCGGCAACAAAGCGTCCATCTGGACGGACGTGGACAACGACGGTCGGGTGGACGCCTATTTCACCAAAAGCGGTTGTTCTGAAGAGGATGTGCTGATGCACAACGACGGCAACCTGGTGCTGACCGCGGTGAACGACCCGGTGGTGGGTCAGGACCACGACAGCAGGAGCAGCGCCTGGGGCGACTTCGACAACGACGGGGACATGGACGCCTTCGTGGGCGCGAGCGGCAGCCCCAACTGGAGCTTCCGGCACCTGCTGCTGCGCAACGACGGCAATGGCGGGTTCACCAACGTGATCCTGGGTTCCGGGCTGGACGTGTTCCACGCCACGGGCACCGAGTGGGTGACCCACGACCTGAACAACGACGGTCGGCTGGACATCCTGGGCGGAGGGCGCGTGCACTATGGCATTGGAAACATGCAGTTCGTGCGCGGCGGGGTCGTGTTCCCAGAAGCCATCGGCGACCTGAACAACGATGGGTCGCTGGACCTCGCGAACCTCAACCTGGTGATGCTCAACAGCGGCACGGCGAACCATGGGCTGCGTGTGCGGACCGTGGGCACCGTCAGCAACCGCAGCGGCATCGGCGCGCGGGTGGAGGTGCACACGGCACAGGGCCTGCAGATCCGCGACATCCGCAGCGGCGAGGGCGCGCGCTTCATGAGCAGCCTCTACGCCCATTTCGGGCTGGGCCCCTCCCCCGTCATCGACCAGGTGGTGGTGCGCTGGCCCAGCGGCATCGTGGACGTGGTGCCGATGCCTGCGGCGGACACCCTGCTCACGGTGGTGGAAGGCACCATGCCCATGGGGTTGAACGAGGCTGAACGGACCACGCTTCAACTGTACCCGAACCCGGCCGCCGACCGCCTCCACCTCGCGGATCCCGCCCCATGGGCCGGTGCCGAGTTGCGCATCCTGGATGCCCTGGGCCGGGAGGTCCTCCGCACCACCGCTGCGCGGAACGGGGTCGACGTCTCAGGCCTGCGGCCGGGGACCTATTGGCTGCGGCTATCGCGCGGGACCGAGGTGCGCGCCTGGCCGTTCGTCAAGGTGTGAGGCGGGCGTGGTTAGCGACGCCGCCGACCACCGGGTGACGATCCCGATCGGTTCCGGCGATCAATACCCCGCCAACCGTTCCACCGCCGCCTTCAACCTGCCCTTCGGCAGGAAGCCCTGCTCCAACGGGATGGCGAAGGGCACCGGCGTATCCCAGCTGGCCACGCGCACGATCGGCGCATCCAAGTGCTCGAAGGCGTGCTCGGCGATGATCGCCGCCAGTTCGCCACCGAAGCCGGCGGTCAGCGTGTCCTCGTGCAGCAGCAGCACCTTGCCGGTCTTCTTCACGCTGGCCAGGATGGTCTCCACATCCAGCGGCACCAGCGTGCGCAGGTCGATGATGTCGATGTCGATGCCCGTCTCCCGCTGCACATCGGTGGCCCAATGCACGCCCATGCCGTAGGTGATGATGCTCATGGCCGAGCCCTCGCGCACCACGCGCGCCTGGCCGAAGGGGATGCTGTACGGCTGCTCGGGCACGGGACCGTTGATGCTGCGGTACATCGCCTTGTGCTCGAAGAACATCACGGGGTTCGGGTCATCGAAGGCGGTCATCAATAGACCTTTCGCGTCGTAGGGGGTGCTTGGGTACACCACCTTCAGTCCGGGGGTCTTCACGAACCACATCTCGTTGCTCTGGCTGTGGAAGGGGCCTGCGCCCACGCCCGCGCCGGTGGGCATGCGCACCACCACATCGGCGTTCTGCCCCCAGCGGTAGTGGATCTTCGCCAGGTTGTTGCAGATCTGGGTGATGCCCTCGCTGACGAAGTCGGCGAACTGCATCTCCATCATGGCCTTCATGCCCTTGATGCTGAGGCCCAGCGCAGCGCCGAGGATGGCGCTCTCGCACAAGGGCGTGTTGCGCACGCGGTCCTTGCCGAAACGCTCCACGAAGCCTTCGGTGATCTTGAAGGCACCGCCGTACTCCGCGATGTCCTGGCCCATCAAAACCAGCTCCGGATGGCGCTCCATGCTTTGCGCCAGCCCTTCCTGAATGGCGTCGATCATGCGCTTCTCGGGGGCGCCATCTGTGGTGGGTGATCCCGGAAGTCGACCCGGTGGGTCGGCGGTACGGGTGCGATCGATGACCGCTGGCGCGTAGACATCACCCTCCTCCTGCTCCTTCATCGGCACTGGTTCCGGCTCCTCGAACGCATGCTTCAGGTCCTCCTCGATGCCGTCCTTCAACCGGGCGCGGATCTCGTCGCGCTTGGCGATGGTGAGGACGCCATGCTTCAGCAACCAACCCTCGTAGTTGGCCACGGGGTCCTTCTTGCCCCACTCCTCGAAGAGCTCCTTGGGCACGTACTTGGTGCCGCTGGCCTCCTCGTGGCCGCGCATGCGGAAGGTGATGCACTCCACCAGGATCGGCCGCGGGTTCTCGCGGACGCTGTCGGCCAGCTTCGCGAGGTTGTTGTAGACCTCCAGGATGTTGTTGCCCGCGATCTGCACGCCCTCCATGCCGTAGCCGATGGCCTTGTCCACGAAGCTCTTCATGCGGAACTGCTCGCTGCTGGGCGTGCTGAGGCCGTAGCCGTTGTTCTCGATGATGAAGAGCACGGGCAGGTCCCACACCGCCGCCACGTTCACGCTCTCGTGGAAGTCGCCCTCGCTGGTGGCGCCGTCGCCGGTGAAGACGATGGTGCACCGGCTCTCCTTCTTCAGCCTGTGGGCCAGCGCGATGCCGTCGGCGATGCCCATCTGCGGGCCGAGGTGGCTGATCATGCCCACCACCCGGTGCTCCTGGCTGCCGAAGTGGAAGCTGCGCTCGCGGCCCTTGCTGTAGCCCGAGGCCTTGCCCTGCCACTGGGCGAAGAGCTTGCGGAAGGGCATGCCGCGCGTGGTGAACACGCCCAGGTTGCGGTGCATGGGCAGGATGTACTCGTCATCGCGCAGGGCCATGGTGGCCCCCACGGCGATGGCCTCCTGGCCGATGCCGCTGAACCACTTGCTGATCTTGCCCTGCCGCAGCAGGCTCAGCATCTTCTCCTCGATGATGCGCGGGTACACCAGCTTGGTGTACGTGTCCAGCAGAAAGGCGTCGTCGTGCGTGCCGCGCTCAAAGCGCAGCTGGCGGTCCTCGATGGTCAATGGGGTCATGGAATGCACCGGTGGGGCGGGCGCCCGGGCGGTCCGGCGGCCCAAAGGTATCCGCGGCGCCGCCTTTCACCGGGCTCCCGGCGCCCCGTTACTTTCGCGCGGTGCTGCGCGGTCCCTTGTTGGTGTTGGCGGTGCGCTCCGGGCTGCTGCTCGGGGTGTACGCCCTGCTGCGCGTCCTCTTCGTCCTTTTCAATGCCGGGTCGTTCGCCGATGCGCCGGCCTCTGCCTATTGGGGCGGACTGCGCTTCGACCTCAGCGCGCTGGCCTGGCTGAACGCCGTGTGGGTGCTGGGCAGCCTGGCGATGCCGCGTCCTGCGCACGCCTGGCGCCGCGTGCTGGCCGGCCTCTACCTCGGCGTCAACGCCGTGGCCCTCTTCTTTGCCTGCGTCGACCTGGAGTACTACAAGTTCAGCCTCAAGCGCAGCACGGCGGACTTCCTGCGGATCCTCACAGCGGGCAGCGACACCGCCAACCTGGCCCCGGCCTTCGCCCGCGACTACTGGTACATCGTGCTGATCTACCTGGCACTGTTGGCGTTGCTGGCCCGGGGTCATCGATGGGCCGCCCGCCTCGACGACGGAAGGCCCCTGCGCACCGGGGGACGACTGGCGGGCGCCGGCATCGCCATCGCCGCCCTCGTGGTCGCTTCGCGCGGTGGCCTTCAGCTGATCCCCCTGCAGGTGATCGACGCGGCCCGCTACGCTCCGGCCACGCAGGTGCCCGTGGTGCTGAACACACCGTTCACCCTGCTGATGACCCTGGGCAAGCCAGCAGTGCAGGAACGCCCGTACATGGCGCCGATGCAGGCCGATCTGCTCTGGCCCGTGACGCACCGGTTCGATGCGCCCGCCGACCCGATGAGCCACATCCCCGCCCGCCCCAATGTGGTGGTGATCGTGCTGGAGAGCTTCAGCGCCGCCTACAGCGCCCGCCTCACCGGAGGCCCGGGCCACATGCCGTTCCTGGACGAGCTCATGGACCAGAGCCTGACGATGACGCACGCCTACGCCAACGGCCGCCGCAGCATCGATGGCATCCCGGCCGTGCTCGCCTCCATGCCCGAATTGATGGACGAGGCCTTCATCACCTCGCGCTATGCCCAGCAGCCCTTCACGTCGCTGGCCGGCGTGCTGGGGGCCGAAGGCTACCGCACGAGCTTCTTCCATGGCGGCAACAACGGCACCATGGGCTTCGACGGCTTCGCCCGCAGCGCGGGGTTCCAACGCTACGTGGGCCGCAACGAATATCCCGTGCAGGAGCACTACGACGGCCACTGGGGCATCTGGGACGCGCCCTTCCTGCAGTACTTCGCCGAGGAGATGAGCCGCGAGCAGCAGCCCTTCATGAGCTGCGTCTTCACCCTCAGCAGCCATCACCCCTACGAGCTGCCGCCCGACCTGGCCGCACAGTTCAGCGGAGGCACCCACAAGATCCATCCCGTGCTGCGCTACACGGACGAGGCGCTGCGCCGCTTCTTCGACACGGCCCGCACCAAACCCTGGTTCGCCAACACCCTGTTCGTGATCACCGCCGATCACACCGCCGACCTGGAGCGCGATGGGCAGCAGTACAGCAAGGCCATCGACTACTGGGTGCCCCTGCTCTTCCACATGCCCGCCCACCTGCCGGCGCGCGACCAGCACCGGGTGACCCAGCACATCGACATCCTGCCCACCGTGCTGGACCTCATCGGCCACCGGCGTCCCTTCTTCAGTTTCGGCCACAGCGCGCTACGCCCCGCCAGCCCGCCCTATGCGGTGATGGCGAGCAACCAGGTGTACCACGCCGTGGGCGATCGCTTCATCCTTCACTACGATGGCGAACGGTTGCTGGGCGTGGACCCCCTCGGGCCGGATACCACCGGTCCGCTGGGTGAACCGCGCGACCTGGTGGCCTTCGACATGCTCACCCGCCTGCAGGCCGCCATCCAGCAGTTCAACGGTCACCTGCTGAACAACCGCCTCACGGTGAAGGCCGCCGATCCATGAAGGCCTGGCTGTTGCTGAACCCACGCGCGGGAAAGAAGCGTGCGCTCACCGTGCGGCAGGCCGCGGAGCGCATCGCCGCGGAGCTCGGCTGGTCGCTGGAGGTGCGGGTGATCGAAGCGCCCGGCCAGGGCACCACCCTCGCGCAGGAGGCGGTGCGGAACGGCGCGGAACGCGTGCTCAGCGTGGGCGGTGACGGCACCCTGAACGCCGTGGCCGCGGGGCTGGTGGGCACACCGGTCGCGCTGGGTGTGGTGGCCATGGGCAGTGGGAACGGCTACGCACGATCGTTGAGGTTGCCCTTGGAACCGCAGGAAGCGTTGCGGCGCGCATTCACCGGAACGCCCACGCTGATGGACGTGTGTTCCCTGAACGATCAGTTGTTCCTGGGCACGGCCGGCATCGGCTTCGATGCGCGGGTGGCCTGGGAATTCGACCGCAGCGAGGCGCGCGGGATGTGGAACTACCTGCGCATCATCCTGAAGGACATCCTGAGCGCGCAGCCGATGCGCGTGGTGGTGAAGGCGAACCACGAGACCACCGAGCACGAGGTGCTCATGCTGGTGTTCTGCAACACGCGCGAGTTCGGCAACGGGGCGATCATCAGTCCCGGATCACTGCCCGATGACGGCCTCGCGGAGCTCCAGATCGTGAGCAAGCCCGCCTTCCTCCCGCTGTTGAAGGCCTTCTACGACGTGTACACCAACCGCGCGGACAAGAGCAGGTACGTGAAGACCCTTGTGACGCGCGAGGCCCAGGTGCACCAGGCCGGTTCGCTCGCACACCTCGATGGCGAGCCCACGGTGATCGGCAATGAGGTACGGTTCAGGCTCGAACCGAAGCGGCTGTGGGTGGTGCGGTGATCGAACCTTCGTGCTTCTTGTTCTGTTCCGGCAAATGCCGCATCCCACTTTGAAGCGAGGTGTGTGGGCACCGGACCCGTACCGGGTAAGGTATGTGGAGGCGAGGTGATCAGGGTCCGAAGCGCTTGCTGGGCCTGCGGCTGGTGTGGCGGACCTGGTAGACGAATACGTCCTTCCCTTTCAGCTTGAACACCACGCGGTATGGGAAGTCGTCCAGCATGGCATGGCGAAATCGCTCCTTCCGGACCTGAAAGCCATGCGGGTTCTCCCGGATGAACGTAAAGCAGCGCTGAAGATCCTCGAGGAAGCGCAGACCCAAGCCCTTGCGTTGTTTGTCGTACCAGATGGCGACCGCCGAGAACTCACGCACCGCCTCGACGCGGACGTGGAAGGCATGGCTCATTTGCCCAACGCTTCTCGGGCCATCCGCATAGCCTCTTCCATGGACACGTAGGCATCCTCTCCGCTCTCCTGCCTCCGTTCAAGCTCACGCAGCTCCACCATCTCCTCCTCCGTGAAGTCCACATCCGAACGCCCGTGCCGGTCGAACAGGTCCTTGATGCGTTGCAGGAAGGCGGTGTCCTTCTCAAGGAGCAGGCGCTCCATCAGGCTGAGCTTGAGGTCGGAGGTGCTCATGGGCAACGGGGATGATCAAAGATAAGATGAGGCGAAGGAGGCCGAGGGTAGCGAACCTCGTAGCGCCTAACGACGCCGATCCTCCGTCACTCGCATCTCCGGCGACCAACCGGGTGGACCGCTCAGGAACCTGATGCTATCCCCATCCACGACCATCCGCTTGCCAAAGCGCCACACCTCATCGTCCAGCCGGAACTGCTCCTCCAAGAGCTCGATGGTATCGCCCGCCAGCCGATAGGTGCCGTAGAATGTGGGGCCACCGAGCACGGAGGCATCCACCGCCCGATACGTGCCGTCCGTTCGGAGGTCCAACCCCACGCCGTTGATGTCACCGTCGTAGTACGCGGAAAGCACCGTGGGGACGGACTCGCGCTTGTGTTCAAGCCTGCCGATAAACCATACCGTGGCCAAGCCAAGGGCGAAGAAGAGACCCGGCAGCCTCAGTCCTCGGCCCGATCGGCGGCCCGGCTTGATGAACGCTGACACGAGGATGGCCAGGTGGACCAGTGCGAACAGGCCAAGGCCAAAAAGCAGTGCATACACATCGAAGATGAAGAACTCCGGCGTGAAGTACCGTCGCACGACGAACCAGATGAGCATGAGCGTCGTGATGCCCGAGCTCCAGGCCCAAAGCTTGAAGCGGAAGGACCGATCATCGCTGTTGCTCATGCTCAGATAAAGGGTTGGCGATCTCGCGTGAGCGATCGCAGCGGAAAGCCCGCAAGCGAGGAGGTACGACGAGTGCGGACTTGCAGCGAAGAGCGCGACGGCGAGTCTTCGAGCCGGCACGCCCAAACCATCCACCAATTTTCTGATCCTCTGATCGACCGATCATCTGATCATCACTTCCCCTTTATCTCCCCGCCCGTGATCCGGGTACGCTCTTGCTGCATGGGGTTCGGCTGGCGCCACTGCTGCTCCTTGAACACATCGAAGCGCGTGGGTACCATGCGCGGCGGCCAGCTGTTGTTGTTGAGGTCGCAGTCGGCGGTCTCCAGGAAGGGATCCAGCGTCACGCTCCGCACCTCCTTGCGTCTCACGAAGACCTTGGTGACCTCGTCGCTGGTCTTCCACAGCTCGGCGGGGATGCGTTCCACCTCCGTACTGCCATCCGCGTAGGTCCATTCCAGGATCACGGGCATCACCAACCCGCCGATGTTCTTCAGGGCGAGTTCGTACAGGTGCAGGTCCTGGCCCAGCAACGCCTGCTCATCCGCGGTCAGCCCGGCCTTCCACTTCTCGTAGGCCGCCAGTTCGCGCTCAGTGGCCTTCAACGGATCGAAGCGGTTGTAGAAGTCGCGTGTGGTGGTGTCGCGGTCCACCACGAAATCCAGCTTCGCCTCGATGTTGCGCTGACGGCTGAGGTCCACGGGCTCGGCGGCCTTGTCCTGGCGCTTCAGCTCCTTGGCGGCCATGGGGTCGCGCGGGTCCATGCGCTTGTACTTGAGGCCGGTGATGGCGATGTCCACGTGGTCGGTGGTGTAGAACCAGCCGCGCCAGAACCAGTCGAGGTCCACGCCGCTGGCATCCTCCATGGTGCGGAAGAAGTCGGCGGGCGTGGGATGCTTGAACTTCCAGCGTTCGCAATAGGTCTTGAAGGCGTGGTCGAAGAGCTCGCGGCCCATCACCGTTTCGCGCAGGATGTTGAGCGCGGTGCAGGGCTTGCCGTAGGCGTTGTTGCCGAACTGCGTGATGCTCTCGCTGTTGGTCATGATGGGCTCGATGCGCGCCTTCTCCTGACCGGGCGCGGCGTTGGGGTCCCCCTTCATGTAGTCCACGATGTTACGGGGCTTGCCGCGCCAGCTGGGGTAGTCCTTGTCCCACTCCTGCTCGGTGAGGTA
>JADLBK010000238.1 GCA_020847755.1 Flavobacteriales bacterium
CACCTTGCGCCGGTCGATGCTGAGGGTGAGCTTGGTCTTCATGGGTCTTGCGAAGTTACGGTGGCCATGAACCGTGCGGTGAATGCGGAAGCGCTGTGGGCCCTCCCGCAGGTGGCGCGTGCAGCCCCGGCCTTCTGCCCCCTACCCCCTCCCGTGCGTGGCCAGCTTGCGCACCATCTGCTGGGTAAGGGCGGAGGCATCGGGCCCGTAGGCGCTGACGAGGAGGCCTTTGATGCGGCCATCGGTGGAGCGGATGGCGTAGACGATGCTCTGGTCGTCGGGGTCGTTCATGCCCTCGAAGCGGTGGAACTCATCGATCTCGAAGGCGGCGGGGTCCAGGCTGATGCCGCGGGCATCGCACACCAGGCAGTGGCCGCCGAGGGCGAGGTCGTCCGTGTAGCCGCGGCGCTGCAGATCGTCCACGGCTTCGGAGAGGGTGGTGTAGGCGTGCATGTGGGGAAGGTAAGGCGGGCGGTGGCGGGCCGGGTTCATTGCGGCGCTGCGGGAGGAGAGGAAGGGGGCGCAATGGGGGGAGGGGAGCAGCGGGTGCTTGCCGCTCCTGCCTCACGGACCGCACGATCGGCTCAGCCTGCTGCGAAAGCTGGGCGGCCTGCAACGTCCACGCGGCCTTGTCCTGTTCGTCGCCGACGGTCCAGGCGTGGAGCTTCAGCCGCGGTACCGGGGCCGATGCGCCCGCTGCGCGCGGCCATCGCGGCGGCCGGCAGCCGTGCGCATTACCGATCCTTAACACGTCCGGCGAACCGATCCGCCATCCGTTCGTTTCATTTGCAACCGTTTCCGACGCAACCATGCCCACCTCGTCCCTCGGCTACTGGAGCTCGGTGCTGGCGCACCAGTACTTCGCCCGCCTGCAGGAGAAGCTGGCGCACCTGGACATCAGCAGCTGGTTCTATGTGCTGCTGGTGATCGAGGAGGGGGCGGGGCGGCTGAGCCAGCAGGAGCTGGCCGACCGCCTGCTGCTGGACAAGGTGAGCATGACGCGCGCGCTGGACCACCTGGGGGAAAAGGGCCTGGTGGAGCGCTGCGCCTGCGCCGGCGACCGCCGCAAGTACCTGGTGAAGCTGACGCCCAGGGCCCGGCCCGCCGTGAAGGCCGTCCGCGCCGCCTACGAGGAGCTGAACGACGAGGCGCTGCAGGGCCTGCCCAAGGCCGCCCGCACCGCCTTCGTGCGGCAGTTGATGGCCGTGGTGGACAACCTTCGGCCCGAAGGCCCGCCCGTGCCCGTGACCCACAAACGCGTACACGCCTGATGCGACCGGACCCGATGTTGATCGCCGCAGCGCTGCTGCTGCTGAACGCCTGCGGGCCCCACGAAGGCCCCGCCGCCGGCGGCGGCGCCATGCCCCCCATGGCCGTGCAGGTGCACGTGCTGCGCGGCGAGCCGCTGGACGATGCCCTGGTGGCCACCGGCACCCTGATGGCCAACGAGGAGGTGCAGCTGGTGAGCGAACTGGCCGGCCGCATCACGCAGATCGGTTTCGAGGAGGGCGGCCGGGTGAGCGCGGGACAGGTGCTGCTGCGCATCCACGACGACGAGCTGCAGGCCCAGCTGCGCAAGGCCGAGGCCAACCTGCGGCTCGCGCAGGACGACGAGGCCCGCAAGACGCAGCTGCTGGCCGTGAGCGGCATCAGCCAGGAGCAGGTCGATGCGGCGCGCACCGCCGTGGCCGGGCTGCAGGCCGATGCCGACGACCTGCGCGCGCGCATCGCCAAGAGCGTGATCCGCGCCCCCTTCGCCGGGCGCGTGGGGCTGCGCAGCGTGAGCGAGGGCGGCTTCGTGGCCGCCGGCACGCCCATCGCCCGGCTGCACCAGACCGATCCCATGAAGGTGGAGTTCGCCGTGCCCGAGCGCTATGGCCGCACCCTGGTGCCCGGCGCGCCCATCACCTTCACCCTCGAGGGCGACACGGCCACCTACGGCGGCGCCGTGTACGCGGTGGACCCCAGCGTGGACGCCGCCACCCGCACGGTGAAGGTGCGCGCCCGCACGGGCAACGCGCAGGGCCGCCTGATCCCCGGCGCCTTCGCCCGGGTGACGGTGCGGCTGGAGCGGATCCCCGATGCGCTTGTGATCCCGGCCGAGGCACTGATCCCCGACATCCAGGGCCAGAAGGTGCTGCTGATGAAGGGCGGCAGGGCCGTGAGCGCGCGCGTGCAGCTGGGCCTGCGCACCGCCAACAGCGTGCAGCTCACCAGCGGCGTGCAGCCGGGCGACTCGGTGATCGTCACCGGCCTGCTGGCGCTGCGCGACGGCGCGGCGGTGCGTCCGTTGGCCCAGGGAACGGCCCCCACGACGACAACGGCCGACGGCCCCGCCCGATGAACATCAGCTCCATCAGCATCGACCGGCCCGTGCTCGCCACGGTGATCTCGATCCTGATCGTGCTGTTCGGCGGCATCGGCTTCACCTTCCTCGGCGTGCGCGAGTACCCCAGCGTGGACCCGCCCATCATCACCGTCACCACCAACTACATCGGCGCCAACGCCGACGTGGTGGAGAGCCAGATCACCGAGGTGCTGGAGGAGAGCATCAACGGCATCGCCGGCATCCGCACGCTCACCAGCGTGAGCAGCGACGGCCGCAGCACCATCACCGTGGAGTTCGAGCTGGACGTGGACCTGGAGGCCGCGGCCAATGATGTGCGCGACCGCGTGAGCCGCAGCGTGCGCAACCTGCCCGCCGATGTGGAGCCCCCCATCGTGGCCAAGAGCGATGCGGACAGCAGCCCCATCCTCTCCCTCACCATCCAGAGCGACGAGCGCAACATGCTGGAGCTCTCGCAGATCGCCAACGACATCTTCAAGGAGCGGCTGCAGACCATCCCCGGGGTGAGCGCCATCAACATCTGGGGCGAGAAGAAGTACAGCATGAAGCTGCTGCTCGACCCCGTGAGGATGGCGGGGCTGGGCATCACCCCGGCCGACGTGCGCGCCGCGCTGGACCGCGAGAACGTGGAGCTGCCCGCCGGCCGCATCGAGGGCTTCCGCACCGAGCTCAGCATCCGCACCCTCGGCCGCCTCACCACCCCCGACCAGTTCAACGAGCTGATCCTGCGCGAGGCCGGCGGCCGTGTCATCAAGCTCAAGGACGTGGGCGTGGCCGAGCTGCGGCCCGAGAACGAGCGCAGCCTGCTGCGCGGCAACGGCGGCGTGCCCCAGGTGGCCGTGGCGGTGACCCCCCAGCCCGGCAGCAACTACGTGGCCATCGCCGACGAGTTCCACAAGCGCGTGGCGCAGATCCAGAAGGACCTGCCCGCCGACCTCCGCTACACCATCGCCCTCGACACCACCGTGGGCATCCGCGCCGCCATCCTGGAGGTGGAGGAGACCATCCTCATCGCCTTCGGCCTGGTGGTGCTCGTCATCTTCCTCTTCCTCCGCGACTGGCGCACCACGCTCATCCCCGTGCTCGCCATCCCCATCTCCCTCATCGGCGCCTTCTTCATCATGTACGTGGCCGGCTTCAGCATCAACATCCTCACGCTGCTCGCCATCGTGCTGGCCACCGGCATCGTGGTGGACGATGCCATCGTGGTGCTGGAGAACATCTACGCCAAGATCGAGGGCGGCATGGACCCGATGAAGGCCGGGCACGAGGGCAGCCGCGAGATCACCTTCGCCATCATCAGCACCACCATCACGCTGGCGGCGGTCTTCCTGCCCATCATCTTCCTCAGCGGGCTCACCGGCCGCCTGTTCCGCGAGTTCGGCATCGTGGTGGCCGGCTCGGTGCTCATCAGCGCCGTGGTCTCCCTCACCCTGACGCCCATGATGAGCGCGCGCATGCTCCGGCACAAGGAGAGGCAGAGCCGCTTCTTCGTGGCCACCGGCCGCCTGCTCGACCGCCTCGGCGCCGCCTACCAGCGCTCCCTCGCGGCCTTCCTGCGCCGCCGCGGATGGGCCTACGTGATCATGCTGGCCAGCGGCGCCCTCATCTGGGCCGCAGGCGGCGACCTGCAGAGCGAGCTGGCCCCCATGGAGGACAAGAGCCGCTTCATGGTGCAGAGCACCGCCCCTGAAGGCACCAGCTTCGAGCTGATGAACGACCACCTCGCGCAGCTCATCGAGGTGGTGGACACCCTGCCCGAGCGCCAGGCCCTCATCAGCGTCACCGCGCCCGGCTTCGGCACCGCCAGCAGCACCAACAACGGCTTCGTGCGCGTGGCCCTGGTGCCGCCTGCCCGGCGCACGAAGACCCAGGATGAACTGGCCAAGGAGGTGATGAGCAGGATCCAGCGCTTCAACCTCGCGAAGAGCTTCGTCATCCAGGAACCCACCATCGGCGGCTCGCGCTTCACCCGCCTGCCCGTGGAGTACGTGATCCAGGCGCCCGACTTCGAGCGGCTGCGGGCCGTGATCCCCGCCTTCATGGAGAAGGCCGCCCAGGACCCCACCTTCCGCGTGGTGGACCTCAACCTGAAGTTCAACAAGCCCGAGCTGAACGTGGAGATCGACCGCGACCGCGCACGCGCCATGGGCGTCACCATGCAGGACATCGCCGAAACGCTGCAGCTATACTTCAGCGGCCAGCGTTACGGCTACTTCATCATGCAGGGCAAGCAGTACCAGGTGATCGGCCAGGCCACGCGCGACAACCGCGACGCGCCCATCGACCTCAGGAGCGCCGCCGTGCGCAACGACAAGGGCGAGCTGATCCAGCTGGACAACCTGGTGCGCCTCAGCGACCGCAGCACGCCGCCCCAGCTCTTCCGCTACAACCGCTACGTGAGCGCCACGGTGAGCGCCGACCCCGCCGAGGGCTACACCATCGGTGACGGCATCGCCGCCATGGACCGCATCAAGGCCGAGGTGCTCGACGACAGCTTCAGCACCGCGCTCGGTGGCGTCAGCAAGGAGTTCGCCGAGAGCGGCAGCAGCCTCCTCTTCGCCTTCCTCCTGGCGCTGGTGCTCATCTTCCTCATCCTGGCCGCACAGTTCGAGAGCTTCATCGACCCCCTGGTGGTGATGCTCACCGTGCCCCTCGCCCTGGCCGGTGCGGTGGTGAGCCTCTGGCTCGGCGGCCACACGCTCAACATCTTCTCGCAGATCGGCATCATCGTGCTCATCGGCCTGGTCACCAAGAACGGCATCCTCATCGTGGAGTTCGCCAACCAGCGCAAGGAGGCCGGCCTGAACACGATGGACGCCGTGATCGATGCCGCGGGCCAACGCTTCCGCCCCATCCTGATGACCAGCCTGGCCACCGTGCTGGGCGCGCTGCCGATCGCGCTCGGCCTGGGCGCCGCCGCCAGGAGCCGCGTGCCCCTGGGCGTGGCCATCATCGGCGGGCTGCTCTTCGCGCTGATCCTCACCCTCTATGTGGTGCCGGCACTCTATAGCTACATGAGCCGCGGACGCAGCGCCGATGGGCCGCCGGCCCCTGCGGCGGATGACCAACACGCCGCGCACGCATGAGACCCCTGATCGCCCTGCTCCTGCTGCTGCCTGTGCGCCCCGCCCCCGCCCAGGTGCTCACCGCCGACGAGGCCGTGCGCATCGCGGTGGAGCGGAACCACGGCATCCGCATGGCCCGCCTGGACGCCCGCCGCGCCGAACTGATGAACACCGCCGGCAACGCCGGCATGCTGCCCGCCGTGGATGTGGTGGGCCAGTACGGCATCGACAACAGCGCCACCAAGCAGACCTTCTTCAGCGGCGAGGTGCGCGAGCGCGACAATGCGGACCAGCGCGTGCTCGATGCCGCCGTGCAGCTCAACTGGACCGTGTTCGATGGGCTCACCATGTGGGCCGCCAAGGACCGGCTGGAGGCGCTGGAGCTCATCGGGCGGACGCAGCTGCGGCAGCGCATCGAGGCCACCGTCTATGATGCGCTGGCGGCCTACTACCAGCTGGTGCAGCTGCGGCGGGCCATTGCCGTGCAGCAGGAGGGCGTGCGCATCAGCCGCGAGCGCCTCGCCATCGCGCAGGCCGCCGAGCGCGTCGGCAGCGCCAGCGGGCTGCAGGTGGTGCAGGCGCGGCTCGACCTCAGCGCCGACAGCGCCGCCGTGCTCGACCTGCACGTGCAGGAGGCCGTCACCGCCGCCCGCCTCAACGCGCTGATGGGCCGCGACCCCGCCACACCGCTCGCGGTGGCCGCCGAGGTGCCCGCCGCCGAGCCCCTCGAGCTGGCCGAGGTGCAGCAGGCCGCACGGCTGGCGAACAGCACCGTGCAACAGGCACGCCAGCAGCGCATCGCCGCCGACCTCAGCGTGAAGGAGCTGCGCGGCGCCCTGCTGCCCCGGCTGGATGTCTTCGCCAACTACGGCTACACGCGCAGCACCAGCGCCGTGGGCATCCTGCAGAGCAACCAGGCGCTGGGCCCCGACTATGGTGCCCGCCTCAACATCCCCCTCTTCCGCGGCCTGCAGGGGCGCAGCGCCATGCGGGTGGCCCGGGTGGAACGGGAGCAGGCCGAGCTCGGCGCCCAACAGGCGGAGCTGGGCCTGGAGGAGAGCATCCTCAACGCGTGGACGGCCTACACCACCGCCGGGCAGCGCGTGGCCCTGGAGGAGCAGAACCTCGCCGGCGTCCGCACCCGGAGCGACGTGGCGCTGGAGAGCTACCGCCTGGGCGCCATCTCCGCCATGGAACTGCGCGAGGTGCAGCTCGCCCTGGTGACGGCGGAACAGCGCCTGCTGGTGGCGCGTTACGAGGCCAAGCTCGCCGAGCTGCAGCTCAAGTGGCTGGCCGGAAGCCTGGTGTAAGGCCTGGCCGCCGTCGCCGGGCGACCCACGGTCCGAAAAACGCGCACCACGCCCGGTCGGAGCGCGCGTCCGGTCGTCGGATCATCCGGTCCACCAATGATCCGATCGGGGCCGATCAGGCCTTCGACGTCGTCCTGCGTGCGGCCGTTCGGCGCTGCACCGCGCGCACACGGGGTTTCGGCATCCGGGGCAGCTTCCCCGCATAGAGCGTCTCGAACCGGAAACACATCTCCCAGTCGTCCCAGTACACATCCACGTTGCGGTGCAGCTTGAATCGCCGGAAGCGCAGCACGTCCAGGTACTGGCTGTTCATGGGGTTCTGGCCGGCAGCGCTGAGGAAGGGATGGAAGTCGATCTCGCTGACATGCCCATCGGTGAAGGTGAAGCGAAGGGTGTAGTCGGCCACGTAGGTGGCCTTCTTGATCCGTACGTCCTCGGGGATCTTCATGGGATGTGGCGGGTGATGCGCTCGGGCCTGATGCGCTTGTGTTCCACGTAGAAGGCGGTCCATTTGGCCACGATGTCATCCTTCATGGCACGCACGAAGGTCTCCGCCTTGCGTTGTTCCTTCGCAGTGAGCATGTCCGCTCCTCGCTTGGTCCGCCAGCGGAGCTCCACCAGCCTGCCTTCCACGAGAATGAGCATGATGATGCCTTCACGATCGCCGTGCTGCACGTGAAGGTGCATTGGATCATGATCATCGCTGTAGAACAGGAAGATGAGGCCGAAGTATTCGTACAGCTTGGGCATTGATCCAAAGGTACGTGCGGCCGCCAAGCCTTGCCGTGCGCACGTTTGCTTCCGCGCGCTCGGGTGGAACGCATGCACCCCCCCGCTCGAAGCGCGCAGTCCATCTGTTGATCGTCCGATCCGCGAATGATCCGATCGGCCTTGCATCAGGGCTATTGCGCGGCGGCCAGCCCCCGCAACACCGCCTCCGCCTTCTTCGCGCCCACCACCGCCGCCACATCCTCCGGCAGGGCCTCGCGGATGCCCTTGATGCTGCCGAAGCGGGTGAGGAGCTTCTGCGCCGTGCCGGGGCCGATGCCGGGGATCTCCTCCAGGCCGGTGCGGATGATGCGCTTGCTGCGCTTGCCGCGGTGGTGCGTGATGCCGAAGCGGTGCGCCTCGTTGCGCATGTGCTGGATGAGCTTCAGCGAGGAGCTGCGCTTGTCGATGTGCAGCGGGACCGGGTCGCCGGGGAAGACGATCTCCTCCAGCTTCTTGGCGATGCCGATGATGGCGACCTTGCCGCGCAGGCCCAGGCGCTCCAGGGCGTTGAGCGCCGCGCCCAGCTGGCCCTTGCCGCCGTCGATGACGATGAGCTGCGGCAGGGGCTCGCCCTCGGTGACGAGCCTGCTGTAGCGCCGCTCCACGGCCTCCTCCATGCTGGCGAAGTCGTCCGGCCCCTCCACCGTGCGGATGTTGAAGTGGCGGTACTCCTTCTTGCTGGGCTTGGCGTCCCTGAACACCACGCAGGCGCTCACCGGG
Source organism: Flavobacteriales bacterium (assembly GCA_020847755.1). Taxonomy (GTDB): domain Bacteria; phylum Bacteroidota; class Bacteroidia; order Flavobacteriales_F; family PHOS-HE28; genus PHOS-HE28. Next base: position 8,217 of record JADLBK010000238.1, read on the forward strand.
TCGGTGCCCTGGGTGTTGCTGTTGTCAAAGCACTCGATGTGCCGTGGCAGCTCGCTGAGACGCAGGTCCTGCTGGAGCTGCTCCAGGATGCGGGTGGTGGCGCCCTCGGGGTCGGTGAGCTTCTCCTGCTTCTGCTTGTCCAGCATGAAGTAGCGGGCGTTGCGCTCGCAGAGGTCGAGCAGCTGCTTCTTGTCGCCGCGCTGCGGCACGGTGAAGCGCACGCCGGGCACCTCGATCTCCGGCGCGAAGGGCACGATGGCCTCCGGGGCGAGGCTCTTGTAGCGCTGGCGCAGCTCGGCGATGGCGGCCTGCAGCATCTCCACGTCGCTCTCGTCGAGCTTGCGCTTCAACTCGATGGTGATGCCGTGCACCACGGCGCCGTCGATCACGCGCATGTAGTTGACGTAGGTGCTGCCGCTGTCGCTGACGAGCCCGAAGATGTCCACGTCGCCGATGTCGGGGTTCACCACGATGCTCTTGGCGCGGTACTGCTCCAGCCGCTCCAGCTTCTGGCGGTAGTCCTCGGCCGCCTCGAACTCCAGCCGCTCGGCGTGCATCTGCATCTGCTCCTTCAGCACCTTGATGAGCCCGCTCACACGCCCCTTCACGATCTGCAGCACCTGCTCCATGTGGGCATCGTACTCGGCCTGCGATTGCAGCCCTTCGCAGGGGGCCTTGCAGTTTCCGATGTGGTACTCCAGGCAGCGCTTGAACTTCTTCTGCTCGATGTTCTTCGGCGAGAGGTCGTAGGTGCAGGTGCGCAGCATGTAAAGCTTGTGCACGAGGCCGAGCACGGTCCTCATGGTGCGCACGCCGGCATAGGGCCCGAAGTACTCGCTGCCGTCGTCCTCGGGGTTGCGCATGCCCTCCACGCGGGGGAAGCGCTCGTTGCGGATGCGGATGAAGGGAAAGCTCTTGTCGTCGCGCAGCAGGATGTTGTAGCGCGGCTGGTGCTGCTTGATGAGGCTGTTCTCCAGCAGCAGCGCCTCGAACTCGGTGGGCACATGGATCACGTGCAGGTCCGCGATCTTCCGGACCAACAGCCGGGTCTTGCCGTCGGCATGGTCCCTGGCGAAGTAGCTGCCCACGCGGTGGCGCAGGTCCTTGGCCTTGCCCACGTAGAGGATGGTGCCCTCGGCATCGTAGAACTGGTACACGCCGGGGGTGTGCGGCAGCAGGCGGACCTTCTCGCGGACGTCGATGGGGTTCATCGATGGCCAAAGTTCGGGGATGGGCTGCGCCCGTGACGATCTGTCTTTTCCCTCAGCAGGGTTGAGTGGCGAGTGGCGAGTAAGCGAGTGGCGGG